>JAQXWB010000052.1 GCA_029225225.1 Bacillota bacterium
CGGAGCATGGTATGAGTTTTACGGCGATTTCGGTCCCGCGTCGGGCTTCCCGATGGGCGAGGGCGATGTGACGAGCCATTTCAAGGTCACCTTCCGTCAGGCGGGCAGCTACGATGTGAGGATTGCCATGGTGACGGCGAATGAAGCCCGCGAGGTACTTTGTGAGGTACAGAAGACCATTACGGTCGCAGAGGCGCACAATGCAAGCACTGTCAGCACGAACCTTGCGGAGCAGAGCTTTACTGTCAATGCTGCAACTGAGTTTACGGTAACTACGCACGGCAATGATGACGCGGGGAAAACAGTGTGGGGGAGTTTTACCGTACAGCAGAACGGACAAGCTATCAATCTGCAGGATGTGGCGACGCTGCAATACTGGAACTCTGCCGATGGAAACTGGTATGAGTTTTACGGTGATTTCGGCCCTGCGTCGGGCTTCCCGATGGGCGAGGGCGATGTGACGAGCAATTTCAAGGTCACTTTCCGTCAGGCAGGCAGCTACGATGTGAGGATTGCCATGGTGACGGCGGATGAAGCCCGCGAGGAGGTCTGCGCTGTCGATGCTACAATCATGGTGCAGAAGGAGAAGGTCACCGTTTCTGTTACTAAGGAAGGAAACGGCAAAATTGAGATTAACGGTCAGGAAGTGACTGGCGCTTCTCTCCCTGTGAATAAAAATGAAGAAGTGACCGTTACGATCACGCCGGAATCCGGGAGCTATATTAAAACGCTGAGTGTCGCGGGAGAAAGCAAGAGCGTCAATCACGGTGAACCCTACACCGAAACGCTGACCTTTGATGCGGACGCCACGATTGCAGTCAAGTTCGTCGCAGAGCACACAGTCACGGTTGATGCATATGATTCGAATGCAGGCTCTGTGACGCTGAACGAACAAAGCACAAACAGCATTACAGTCGACGAGGGAGAGGAAGTTTCGATCTGCGTTACTGCAAACGAGGGCTATCAGATTTCCGCTATCAAAATCGGCGGCGAAGAACAAACCATCAATGATTCGGAAAAAGAGTCGAAAACAATTACATATAAAGTCGAGAAGAACTGCACTGTGACGGTCACCTTTGTCAGAGTGTTCAAGGTAACAGTGAGCTACGACGATACGATCGGAAGCGTTTCTGTTGCGGGAGCAACCATTGCCAACGAAGGCTCTGTCACTGTGAAGGAAACAGACGGCAAAACGATTACGATAGTTGCGACGCCAAATTCGAATTACCATGTATCTGCGTTCGAGATCAATGAGAAAGCGGAAGTGTTTACTCCTGAAAACGGCAAGGGTTATACGGTAAGCTTGCCTGCCGTGAAGGACTACAAGATCGAGGTCACTTTCGCGTTGGATACCTATACGATCACTTTCCCAGTAAATGGGTATGACGGCGAGTTTACGGACAAAGACGGCAATTCGCTGACAGCGTATACGCTGATTGTAGAGCATGGAGCTACTGTGCGGTTTAAGTTCGTTCCAAAAGCCGGCTACGCTGCAACGGTTTCTGACGGTGAGAACAAGTTGACGGCGCAAGACGGTGTCTATAAGATTGAGAATGTCGCGGCGGCGCATACGATTTCCGTAGTGACCAAGGATGTAGAGGCACCGAGCGTGACGCCCTTTGTGAGCGACGCGAATGCTTGGAAGCAGGAAAAGAGAATCACCTTCACGACAGCGGATAATTCCGGCGATGCTGTGACCGTCTATGTTTCCGACACGGAGTATTCCGATCTTGCGGCGCTGCGTGAGGCGGGCTTGGAAGCGGTGAACGAATATACCGCCAAAGCCAACGGAATCTATTATATCTATGCTGTTGATTCATCCAATAATTTCACAAAGACTTCTGTGAAGGTAGAGATGATCGACACAACGGCGCCTAAAATCTCGCAGCCGCAGCAAGTCGAGACAGGAAGAAGCTACTATCAGAGCGTTACCTATACCTTCACCGTGAAAGACACGCAAAGCGGTGTAAAACTGGTTTCCTACGGAAAAGATCAAGATGGCGAGGATGCCGGTGAATTGACGCTTGGCGAGGATGGATATCAGTTCACAGTTACAGAAAACGGCACATATTATGTGTTCGCGGAGGATACTGCAGGCAACCGCAATTCTCTCAGCGTCATTGTGGAAAATGTTGATACGACTCCCCCTGACATTTCCGATATTGCTGCCTCCGAAGAATGGGATAATGCGTCGAATACGGTGTCTTTTGTTGCGACGGACAATGTTGGTGTGAAGGGTGCTTACTGGTCCGAGACAGAATACTCCGAGGAGTCCGAGGAGTCCGAGATCATCGAGAATGCAAACAAGATCGACGGGACAGACGGAAAGTATGAATTCAGTGTTCAGGAGAACGGAACATACTATGTCTATGCGCTTGATGAAGCCGGAAATATCGCAAAAGGAAACGCAAATGTCGCATATATTGATAAAGTAAAGCCGACCGGGACGATTTCCGTGGACAAAAATACATGGAGTGAGTTAATCAGCGTATTGACCTTTGGCATTTGGAAGAATACGAAGGTGGAGGTCACTGCTGTCGGTGAAGACGAGGGTGGCTCCGGTGTGAAGGAAGTCCTGTATTACAAGAGTGACGCTGAAGTTGCTTTGTCACGGGACGAGTTAAACGACCTCTATTCGGACGGGAAATTCGGCGACAAAGCTATTACGGTGGAGGCGGATGAAAGGTTTACTGTCTATGCCCGTATTGAGGATAATGTCGGGAACTACGATTATATCAGTACCGATGGCATTATCTATGATAATACGGAGAGTGTCATTACGCTCCAGCCCGAGAAGCCGAATGAATATGGCTATTATAACAGCGATGTGAAAGTCGGCATTTTGGTCAATGAGAATGTAAACGATGGCACTGCATATTCCGGCATTCAGGAGATCCGCTATACGATTGAGAGCGACGGGGTAGTAACAAAAGACCATGCGTTGCTGTATAGCTTCGAAAAGGACGCGAAAACCGGTAAGATTAAAATCACAGATTGGGCAACCGGCGAGGAGAATGTAACGACATTGGAGGGCGATGTCCCGCAGTACGAGCAGCTTAAGAATTACTGGAGCGGCAGCATTACCGTTGACAAAGAGGCGAATAATTCCGACAATGTGAAGGTGATTGTGTATGTCACAGATAACGCCGGAAATAGTGTTAATAACGAAGAAAACCCCTGTATACTTAAGATCAACTCGACGCCTCCTACGGCGACGCTGACTTCCAATGATAAGGCGGCGAACACCGATGCTGATGGACATGGTTACTTTGCGGCGAAAAGAACGCTTGAGTTGACCATTACGGATCGTGCTACCACCTTTAATGAACAGAATGCGATTAAGGGCTTCAGCGTTACGGCAACCGATGCGAAGGGTGAAAAGATCAAGGATGAAAACGGTAATGTGATCGAGCAGCCCTATACGCTCGGCGATTGGAGCACTAACGGCGATAAACACAGCGTAACGGTGACCTTCCCGTATGACGGATATTACAAATGGTCTTACCAATATACGAACAAAGCAGATCTATCGCTCGCGACGGATAAGATCAACACCGAAAAATGTGCTTCTCCGTTTGATTTCACGGTCGATACCAAAAAGCCGACCGGAAAGATTTCCGCTAACGAAAATACATGGAGTCAGCTAATCGAAGTATTAACCTTTGGTATTTGGAAGAATACGAAGGTGGAGGTCACCGCTGTCGGCGATGACGGAAATGGTTCCGGTGTGAAGGAAATCCTGTATTACAAGAGTGACGCTGATGCTGTATTGTCACGAGACACCTTAAAAGACCTCTATTCGATCGGGAAATTCAGCGACAAAGCTATTACTGTGGAGGCGGATGAAAGGTTTACTGTCTATGCCCGTATTGAGGACAATGCAGGGAACTTTGAATTTATTAGCACGAATGGCATGATCTATGATAACACAAAGAGTGCCATTACGCTTCAACCTGCACAAGCGAATTCTAATGGGTATTACAACAGCAATGTGACGGTTGACATTTCGGTCGATGAAAATGTAAACAATGTTTCCGCATATTCCGGCATTCAAAAGATCAGCTATACGATCACGACGGACGGCACGGAAACGTATCGTCAGGATCTGTACAGTTTCTCCAAGGATGAGCAGAGCGGCGATATCACGATTGAGGATTGGGCAAGCGGGAAGAAGGTCGAAACGATACTGACCGGCGATGTCCCCCTGTATGATCGGCTTAAGTCAACTTGGAGCGGCAGCATTACCGTCGACGCCGATGCGAATAATTCCGACGATGTGAAGGTAACGGTGTATGTTACGGATAACGCCGGAAACAAGGAAGAAAAAACCTGCGAATTAAAGATCAACTCGACTCTTCCGAGGGCTGTGCTGAAAGCCGACGATAAAGCAACTGACACTGTTGAGGGTCACGGTTACTTTGCGGCGGGAAGAACGCTTGAGTTGACCATTACGGACCGTGCTACCACCTTCAATGAGCAAAATGCGATTAAGGGCTTCAGCGTTACGGCAACCGACGCGAAGTGCGAAAAGATCAAGGATGAAAACGGAAAGGTGATCGAGCAGCCCTATACGCTTGGACAGTGGAGACATGACGGCGATGTACACCGAGTGACGGTGACCTTCCCGTATGACGCAAACTACAAATGGAGCTACAAGTACACGAACAAAGCGGATCTATCGTTTGCGACGGATGAGATCAACACCGAAAATTGTGCTTCTCCGTTTGGATTTACCGTTGACACGACCGCTCCGTTCGGCACGGTGACCGTAAAGTCCGCAGAGGGGCGTGAAGCGCAGTGGGACGAGCTGGCACAGGGTGCGCTGCACTTCGGCTTCTGGTCGAGAGAAAAAATAACGCTGCAAGGTACCTTCGAGGATCTGACCTCTCCGATTGCAAAGGTGGAATACTACAAGGTTTCTGCAACCAACGCAAGCGACGGAACGGTTGCACTCAAGCCGAGAGAACTGGATGCGGTGACGAACTGGCAGCGCTTTGAGGGCTTTGATGTTTTGGCGAATGAGCAGTTTGTTGTATACATCAAGGTTACGGATCAAGCCGGGAACTATTGCTACCTCAGCACTGACGGCCTGATCGTCGATGATGATGCGCCTGTGGCGGAGACCATTGCGCCTGAAATCACGCTTCAGCCGCAGCAGCCGGTCAACGGCATCTATAACGGCAATGTGAAGGTTGACATTACTGTCAAGGATCCTTTGACGGGAGGCACCTATTCCGGACTGAAGAAAGTATCCTATAAAGTATTCAATATGGGAGAACTGACGCAGGAAGAAACACTTTTTGTATTCGACAGTCAGAATCCGCAGCAGGGTGATTTGAAGCAGAGCATAGTGCGAACGATCACTGTTGACAGTGAACTCAACAACAGCAATGATGTCGTTGTCCGGGTATACGCGGAGGACAATGCGGCAAACAGCTCGGAGCAGAAGATCACGCTCAAGATCGATACCACGGTGCCGACAATCAACGTGTCGTATGACAACAATAATGCCGACAGCCAAACCTATTTCAAAGCAAACCGCACGGCGACCATCGTAGTGACGGAGCGTAACTTTAATCCCAAGGACGTCAATGTTAAGATCACCGGAACGGGCGGCAGCACTCCCGCGCTCTCTGAATGGAGAGAGACCAAGGGAAGCGGCAACCTTGACAACACGAGGTGGACTGCGACTGTGACCTACAGCGTTGACGGCGACTACAGCTTTGATATTGCTTATACGGATCTTGCGAACAATCCATCCCCCGGTGCGCAGTATGGAAACAGCGTTGCGCCGAAGGCCTTTACGATCGACAAGACGCTCCCTGTAATCCGTGTGACCTATGACAATAATGAGGCACAAAACACGAATTACTATAAAGCAGCACGCACGGCGACAATTATGATCAACGAGCATAACTTCAGCACCGATCGCATTCAGATCACATTGAGCGCTTCTGACGACGGTGTTGCGGTAAAGACGCCTGCGGTCAGTGGTTGGACGAATAACGGTGATACGCATACCGCAACGATTGCATTTGCAGATGATGCGTTCTATGGTTTCGACATCGCTTACACAGATCTTGCGGGCAATGCAGCGGCGGACTTTGAACGGCAAAACTTCTATGTTGATCAAACGGCGCCCGCTCTGACCATCACGGGCGTGAAAGACAAGTCGGCGAACAAGGGCGATGTGATTCCGAAGATCACATATTCCGATACCAACTTTGATGCGAATGCCGTAGAGATCACGCTTGTAGGTGCAAATCGAAAAGATGTGTCGCCGGAGGGAGAATACCAAGATATCCATAACGGCGCGGAGTTCACTTTCAAGAATTTCGAGGAAAAGAAGGAAATAGATGATATCTACACCTTGCGTGCGAAGCTGACAGATAAGGCCGGCAACACAAGTGAGGAAGTCATCACCTTCTCCGTCAATCGCTTCGGTTCGACTTACGCCCTTAGCGAAGCAGCAGAGAAGTTGAACGGAACGTATGTTCAGACACCGATTGATGTTGTAATTACGGAGACGAATACGGATGAAATTAAAAACATCAAGCTCACATTGTTTAAAAACAATGAGACGATTGTTCTGAACGAAGGAGAAGATTATGCAATTGAATTGACCGGAGGAGACGGTCAATGGTATCACTATACTTACACAATCTTTGCGAAGAACTTCGAGAATGACGGCGTTTACAGGCTGACACTTCACTCAGAGGATGCTGCGGGCAATGTCGCGGAGAATACCTTGGACACAAAGGAAAGCGAGATTAGCTTCGGTGTTGACAGTACGAACCCGACAATCACCGTAACGAACCTCGAAAGTGATGAAACCTACGCGTTAGAGAGCATCAGAGTCTCAATGTCTGCGAACGATAATTTGATGCTTGCGTCCGTCGCAGTCTATTTGGATGATTACGACAAGGTTTACAAGAGTTGGAGTGCAGAGGAGGTTGCTGAGATTTTGTCGACCGGAAACTCGTTTGAGTTTGATGTTGACGGAAACTCGACAAAAGCGCACAAAGTGAAAATTGTCTGCACGGATGCTGCCGGCAATGAGACGATCGAAGAAATTACGGATTTCTACGTAACAACGAATCTCTTTGTCCGTTTTTACACCAATACGCCGCTGTTCATTGGTTCTATTGTTGGTGTCGTTGCACTTATCGGTGTGATCATCTTCCTGATCGCTAAGAAAAAGAAGACCAATAAAGCGGTGAGTGCAAAATAAAACAAATCCTTGGAACTGTAAAAATCTCTGAAAGAAGTAGCCGGCGTCTCATGGCGCCGGCTACAAAAAAAGAAACATGGGAGATTATTTCCCCGGCATGGTTTAAAAATGGAGGAAAGATAAATGGGAAAAAAGATTGTTAGCGTTTTTCTTGTTTGCACAGTGCTTTTGGGGGTGCTTTGCGCGACTGCGGGGGCAAGCGGGAAGCAGTTTACCGATGTGAGCGAGAAAGCATGGTATGCCGAAGCGGTGGAATATGCAGTGAACAATGGCCTGATGAACGGTGTAGGGAACAATAAATTTGAGCCGGAAACTGCGATGAGCCGTGCCATGCTGGTTACTGTGCTGTGGCGGTATGCCGGAGAACCGCAGGAGGGGAGAAACACTTTCCGTGATGTACCCGGCGGTCAGTGGTATACGGATGCGGTAGCGTGGGCGGCAAAAAACGGCGTAGTCAACGGCGTGGGTGATAATCGGTTTGCGCCGGAAGGGAAAATTACGCGCGAACAGATGGCAACGATTTTGTTCCGTTATGCCAATCAGATCGGTGTCAATACCGGCAGCCGCGGCAATTTGAATGTATTTGCCGATTATAAGCTGGTCAGCGAATATGCGCTTATGCCGATGCGCTGGGCAGTGGCGGAAGGAATTATCAGCGGCAGTGACGGCTGCCTCCTCCCGAATGGCGACGCCACACGCGCGCAGGTAGCTACGATCTTGATGCGCTTTATTAAGAAAACTGTGGCAGATAAAGATACGGATACGGACAAGCAATACAGTGTAGCGTTGATCACCGATTATGGCGATATTACCGATGAAGCTTTCAATCAGACCACCTATGAGGCTGGGAAAGCATGGTGCGCAGCCAACGGTATTGATTTCACCTACTATAAGCCGACCGGCGACTCCACGGCGGAGCGTGTTGCTGCGATTGATCAGGCTGTTGCCGATGGGTTCAACGTCCTCCTTCTCCCGGGCTTTGCCTTCGCAGGCGCGATTGTTGAGACAGTGGAGTACTATCCTAATGTGAAATTCGTTGCCCTCGATGTCGGCGAGTTTGACCTGCAGGATGCAGCCGGCACCGTCGATGATTGGTCCTATGTCTATCCTGCAAATCTCTACTCCGCCGTTTATCAGGAAGAGCTTCCCGGTTACATGGCAGGCTATGCTGCTGTAAAGCTTGGCTATAAACACCTTGGCTTCCTCGGCGGTATGGCGGTTCCTGCTGTTGTCCGTTATGGCTATGGCTTCGTGCAGGGCTGTGATGCGGCTGCCACTGAAATGGGCATTGCCGGCGATATTACTATCGAGTATGTCTATGGCAACCAGTTCTACGGCGACGCTGATATCTCTGCTTACATGGACACATGGTATCAAAACAAGGGCGTTGAAGTAGTTTTTGCCTGCGGCGGTGGTATTTTCACTTCTGCCGCGGAGGCTGCACAGAAGGTGAAGGGCGCAAAGGTCATCGGCGTCGATGTTGATCAGAAGAACACCATCGACGGCATGTACGGCGACGGCATCACCCTTACCTCTGCGATGAAGGGGCTGGCGCCTACGGTGGATTTCGTGCTGACTGAATTGATCGTCAACGGCAACTGGTCAACTTTCGCCGGAAAGGTGGAGACATTGGGACTTGCTTCGACAGACCCTGCGCAGAACTATGTCCAACTCGCTCCTTCTACACAATTTGCCGCAGGCTTTACTGAGGCGGACTATCGGGAACTGGTTTCGCGGCTGTATAACGGCAGCCTCATCGTTTCCGATGATATTGAAAATGCGCCTAAGGTTATGGTTGCGGTTCACTACCACGGTAATATAAAATAAAGTTCATTTGCAATGCGAATCATCAAAAAAGATGATATCAAGAATCCTATATGCTGCGCGTTTCCTATTATCACGGATACGCTTTGTGAAAATAAAAATATTTTGTGATTCGCATCATACTGAGCGCGAAGGAAAACGGCAGCGTCCGTTTTCCTTCGCGCTCGGTTCCTTATGATAAGCTGGATGACGTTTCGGCGGAGAAACAAAAAAGACAAGCCAAAACAGCTTGTCTTTTCGTATGTCGTTCAATTGTCAGAAATCAGATAGCGCGTTCAACCTTATTGGAACGGAGGCATCTTGTACAGACGTAGACATGGCGGGGAGAACCATCGACGATTGCTTTCACGCGCTTTACATTGGGCTTCCAAGCTCTGTTGGAGCGTCTGTGGGAATGGGAGACTTTAATGCCGAATGTAACACCCTTGCCGCAAATATCGCACTTTGCCAATTGCTGCACCTCCAATCATCACGAAAATCGTCGCAAAACACGGCGCTGAAACACGCCGCTACTTATATTAGCAGAGTTTTGCCGGAAAAGCAAGAGAAAATTTACAAAAAATAATATTTTTTTCGAGAACGGTTGCACAAGCGTGGGAAATCGTCTATAATATGGAAAAGAAAACCTTCGGAGGGTCGTATTATGCCTATGAATTCCTACAGCGTGCCGCTGAAAACCGTGGTGGAGGAGTTCCACCTGACCGTGACCTACGCATCGACGGACTTTGACCGCGTGCAGATCATGGGCGAGGAGGTTTCGCGCCCCGGCTTGCAGATGACGGGCTTTTTTAACCATTTTGAGCCGCTGCGTGTGCAGGTGATCGGCAATGTCGAGTCTGCCTACATGAACACACTCTCCTCGGAACGAAAGCGCGAAATTTTCGGAGAACTGTTCTCCTATAAGATTCCCGCGCTGATCTTTGCGCGCAATATCGAGCCGCCCGAGGAATGCTTGGAAATGGCGCGGGAAAAGGATGTGACGATCCTGCGCTGCATGGAATCGACGACCTATGTTGTCTCCACGCTGATTACTTATTTGAAGAATGCTCTCGCGCCGCGCATTTCGCGCCACGGCGTCCTCGTCGAGGTCTACGGCGAGGGGTTGCTCCTCATGGGCGAGAGCGGTATCGGAAAGAGCGAGGCGGCGGCGGAGCTGCTGAAACGCGGACACCGCCTGATTGCCGACGATGCGGTGGATATCCGTAAGATCGCGGATAATACGCTCATGGGCACCTCGCCCGAATTGATCCGCAACTACATCGAAATTCGCGGCATCGGCGTGATCAATGTGGCGAAGCTCTTCGGCATGGCGGCAATCAAGAAAGAGACAGCGATCAACCTTGTCATCAACATTGTCCCGTGGTCGAGCGAGCAGATCTATGACCGCCTCGGCTTGGAGGAGCAGTATATGGATCTGCTCGGCGTAAAGGTGCCCGCTATTACGATCCCCATCAAGCCGGGCAGAAATCTCGCGGTTATTTTGGAGGTTGCTGCGATGAACAACCGTCAGAAAAAGATGGGCTACAACGCGGCGGCGGAATTCACCGAGCAGATTAACCGCCATTTTGACGAGCATACGGGACAGAGCTTCTGAGTTTTTTCGTTCCTTTGCTTGCGTAGGGCGGGGACATCTCCTCGCCGACCGCGAAGCGGCAGACATGAAGAAGTGTGTACGCAGTAGGTAGTTCCTGCACGAGATTGCCGCGTCGCTTCGCTCCTCGCAATGACAGGGGAGAGTTTGTGTGTGGTCGATAGTTCCCGCCCTACAGAGGGTTTGGTTGATAATCGCTGCCTGAGATGAAGGTCGTCTCGGGCGGCGTTATTTTTTGCGTTTTTCGTTGCCACAAGGGGAGAGATGTGTTATACTATGAAGGATAAAATGGAAGAGTAGGCGCATGATGCGTGAATGGACAGGAGGAAGACGATGGATCGTATGTCGGAACTGAAAAAACGGCTTTCGCAGGTGCTGCCTGCGTTTGAAATCGCTGAGGAGGAGCTGCTTGCCAAGCATACCTCCTTCCGTATCGGTGGCCCTGCCGAATTGATGGTCTTCCCGCGCAGGCGGGAGGAGCTTTCGGCAATTCTGCGGATTGCAAAGGAGCTGGGGATCGTGCCGCGTATTCTCGGAGCGGGTACGAATGTCCTTGCGCCGGACGAGGGAGTGCGAGGCTTGGTGATCGTGACGCGTGAGACCTTTATGGGCTTGGAGCTGGTCTCTCCAACGCACATTGCTGCGATGGCGGGGATGACGCTGGCGCAGGCGGCGAATTTCGCGGCGCGGAACCGTCTTACGGGGCTGGAATTTGCCCACGGCATTCCCGGCACGGTCGGCGGCGGCGTATATATGAACGCGGGTGCTTACGGTGGTGAGCTGCGCGATATCGCGGTGCGCACGGAGTTTATGTGTCTTGACGGCACGACGGAAAGCTTTGAGGGCGAGCAGCAGGGCTTTTCTTATCGTAGGAGCGCGTTTCAGAAGTTAGAGGGCGTGATCGTGCGGACGGAATTTGCGTTGCAGCACGGAAACGAGGCGGATATCCGCGCGCGGATGAAGGAACTCTCGGAAAAGCGCCGCGCCTCGCAGCCATTGGAGCTGCCCTCGGCAGGAAGCACATTTAAGCGCCCGCAGCAGGGCTATGCCGCAGCGCTGATCGAGCAGGCGGGGCTGAAGGGGCTTTCCGTCGGCGGCGCGGCGGTGTCCGAGAAGCACGCAGGCTTTATCGTAAACAAGGCCGGTGCGTCCGCCGCCGATGTGTTGGCGCTGGTTAAGCTTGTACAGGGGCGCGTATTTGACGCGACGGGCGTTCGCTTGGAGCCGGAGATACGGCTCTGGGGTGCGGAAGATGCGGATTGAAATCACCTCATTCGGGCATAAGTACGGCGAAATCGAGGCGGATATCGTGCTGGATATGCGCTGCTTGGAAAATCCCTATTGGGTTCTTTCTTTGCGGGAGCTGAGCGGCTTGGACGCGCCAGTGCGGGAATATATTTTACAGGATAAGGATAGCGCGGCATATTTACAGACCATGCTGACGCTGATGACGATGCAGGCAGAAATGGCGAAAAAGCGCGGGTGCGAGCGGCTGCGGATCGCCGTCGGCTGCACCGGCGGACGCCATCGTTCGGTGACGGCGGCTGTACTGCTGGCGGAGCGTTTACGCGAGAAAGGACACACGGTCAACTTACACCACCGTGACATCGAGCGCGGTTAAAAAGAAAAGGGAGGATGCGGTATGTCGTTTTCCGGCAATGTGAAAAGTGAATTGTGCAGAGACGAGATCGAAAAAAGCTGCTGCGCGCTGGCGGAGTGCATGGGAACGCTGCTCTACGCGAACACCTTTGCGCCCGACTGCATTCGCATCGTCACGGAGAGCCGCGATTTCGGGCTGCGGCTGCCGCGCCTTTTCCGCAAGGGACTTGGCGTGCGCTTCGACATATTGCCGGAGCAGGACGCGGCGGGAAAATTGACTTATTTGCTTACGGATGCGGAGAAAATTCGGCGCGTATTTGAGCTTTGCGGCTTTTCAGCGGAAAACAGCGTTTCTCTGCATGTGAATTTTGGGCTTTTGGAGAAGGAGTGCTGCCGCCGTGCTTTCCTGCGCGGGGCGTTTTTAGCGGGCGGCTCCGTGACCGATCCCGAAAAGCGCTATCATTTAGAGCTTTCGACGACCCATCTCAAGGCGAGCCGCGAGACGGGGACGCTCCTGCTCGAAATGGAGCTTGCCGCGAAGGAGACGGAGCGGAAAGGCAGCTCTGTGCTGTATTATAAACAGAGCGAGTCCATTGAGGACTTTTTGACCGCAATCGGTGCGCCGATCAGCGCAATGGCGGTGATGTCCGCAAAGATTGAGAAGGAGTGGCGCAACGAGGCGAACCGCCGCGTTAACTGTGATTCAGCCAATGTGGACAAGACCGTAGAGGCGGCGCAGGAGCAGCTTGCCGCGATCCGAACGCTGGAGGAGCGGGGCGTATTGCAGACGCTGCCGCAAAAGCTGCGGGAGACTGCCGCCTTACGGGTTGAGCATCCGGAGTCTACCCTGAGTGAGCTTGCGGCGCTGCATGACCCGCCTGCGACAAAATCGGCGGTCAATCATCGGATGCGCAAGCTGCTTGCGACGGCGAAGGAGACGGAATAGGAGGAGAAGCCATGGCATTCGTACATCTGCATGTACATACGGAATACAGCCTGCTCGACGGCGCGTGCCGCATTGGAAAGCTTGTCAAGCGGGTGGCGGAGCTGGGGCAGAACGCCGTGGCGATCACCGATCACGGGGTGATGTACGGCGTGATCGACTTTTACCGCGCTGCCAAGGCGGCGGGCATCAAGCCGATCATCGGCTGCGAGGTCTATGTCGCGCCGCGCTCGATGACCGACCGCGTCCACAACATAGATAGCGAGGCGCAGCACCTTGTCCTGCTGTGTGAAAATGAGACGGGGTATAAAAACCTGAGCTACATGGTATCCAAAGCCTTTTTGGACGGCTTTTATATCAAGCCGCGTGTGGACATGGCGCTGCTGCGGCAGCATTCCGAGGGCATTATCGCGCTGTCCGCCTGTCTTGCCGGCGGTATCCCGCGCAGGCTGCGAATGCGCGACTACGAGGGGGCAAAACAGCTTGCGCTGGAATTCTCCGAAATCTTCGGCGAGAACAATTTTTTCTTAGAATTGCAGGATCACGGCATCCCGGAGCAGGCGGAGGTCAACCGAGGCATTTTACAGCTTTCGAAGGAGACGGGACTGCCGCTTGTCGCGACGAACGACGCGCACTATTTAACGCGGGAGGACAGCTATATTCAGGATGTTCTGATGTGCATCCAGATGGGCAAGACCGTGGACGACCCGAATCGGATGCGCTTTGAGACGCAGGAATTTTACATCAAGTCCGAGGAGGAGATGCGCGCGCTGTTCCCCGATCTGCCCGAGGCGTTGGAGAACACCCAGCGCATTGCCGACCGCTGCAATGTGGAATTTGAATTCAATCACTATCATCTGCCTGAGTATGTGCCGCCCGACGGCTCGGACTCCCTGACCTATTTCCGCAGACTGTGCGAGGAGGGCTTCCGCGCGCGCTATCCGGAGCAGCCCCACGAATACCGCAAGCGGCTGGACTATGAGATGAATGTCATTGAGACGATGGGCTATGTGGATTACTACCTCATCGTGGCGGATTTCATTCTCTGGGCGAAGCATGAGGGCATCCCGGTCGGACCCGGCAGAGGCTCGGGCGCGGCGTCTATTGCGGCGTACTGTATGCATATTACCGAGATGGACCCGATGAAATACAACCTCATCTTTGAGCGTTTTTTGAATCCCGAACGCGTCAGTATGCCCGATTTTGACACCGATTTCTGTCAGGCGCGGCGGGGCGAGGTCATTGATTATGTCATGCGCAAGTATGGCAAGGATCGCGTGGCGCAGATCGTCACCTTCGGCACGATGGCTGCCCGCGCCGCGATCCGCGATGTCGGCAGGGTGCTGAATTTCACCTACGCCGAGACGGACGCCGTGGCAAAGCTCATTCCCACGACGCTGCATATGACGCTCGACGAGGCGCTGAGGGTCTCGCCGCAGCTCAAGCAGATGTATGACGGCGACGAGCGCGTGAAAAAGCTGGTCGATACCGCGCGCGCGCTTGAGGGTATGCCGCGCAACACCTCTACCCACGCGGCGGGCGTGGTCATCACGAAGGATCCCGTCTGCGACTATGTGCCCTTGGCGCGCAACGACGATACCATCGTTACGCAGTTTACCATGACGACGATTGAGGAGCTGGGACTTCTCAAAATGGACTTCCTCGGTCTGCGCAACCTGACGATCATTGAGGACGCGGAGCAGCAAATTCGCAGGCACCATCCGGACTTTGACTTGAAAAATGTGCGCGAGGACGATGCCGAGAGCTTCGCCATGCTCTCCGAGGGCAGGACGGCGGGGGTGTTCCAGCTCGAATCTGCGGGCATTACCGGTGTGTGCGTCAACATGAAGCCGCAGTCCATCGAAGATTTAACTGCAATCGTCGCTCTCTACCGTCCGGGTCCGATGGACTCGATCCCGCGCTTCATTGACAACAAGCTGCATCCGGAGAAGATCACCTATCTTTGCCCACAGCTGGAACCGATTCTCTCCGTCACCTACGGCTGTATTGTCTATCAGGAGCAGGTTATTGAGATCTTCCGCAAGCTCGGCGGCTACAGTTTGGGGCAGGCGGACAATATGCGCCGCGCCATCTCGAAGAAGAAGGAGAAGGTCATCCTCGCCGAGCAAAAGGCGTTTGTCTACGGTGACAGCGAGCGCGGCATTCCCGGTGCGATCGCAAACGGCGTGACGGAGGCGGCGGCGCAGACCATTTACAAGGATATTTTGGACTTCGCGAATTACGCCTTTAACAAGGCGCACGCGGTGTGCTACGCAAAGGTGACCTATGAGACGGCGTATTTAAAATGTCACTATCCGAAGGAGTATATGGCGGCGCTGCTGACGAGTGTGCTGGACAACACCGACAAGGCGGTCGGCTATATTACCGAGTGCCGTGAAATGGGCATCGCCCTGCTGCACCCCGATATCAACCGCTCGGAGGACAAGTTCACCGTTGAGCCGGAGGGCATCCGCTTCGGACTCGGCGCGGTGAAGAATATCGGACGCGGACTTCTGCGCCAGATGGTAGCCGAGCGCGAAAGGAACGGGGAATTTACCTCCCTTCAGAATTTTATCGAGCGGATGCAGGAATCCGACCTGAACAAACGCGCGGTGGAAAACCTGATCAAGTGCGGAGCAATGGACTGCCTCGGGCTGAGCCGCGCGCAGATGCTTTACTGCTATGAAGACATCATGGATTCCGTCGCAAACAGCAAAAAGAGGAACATCGCAGGGCAGTTACAGCTATTTGACATGCTCGGCGGCGGAGAGGAGCACAAGGCGCTCGTTGAGGTCCCGAAGCTTGCGGAGCTTCCGAAAAACGAGCTGATGCAGATGGAAAAGGAGACCATCGGATTGTACCTCTCCGGACACCCGATGGATGAATACCGCAAGCAGCTCAAGGGCAGCGGCGTCGTGCCGATCCTGCGCATTTTGCAGTCCTTTGAAACTGCGGACGGTGTTTTCCGCGACGAGCAGATCACCCGCATTGCGGGAATCATTGAGACTGTGCGCATGAAGACAACGCGCAACAACTCCATGATGGCGTATGTGACATTGGAGGACGACACCGCCTCCATCGAGCTTTTGGTTTTTTCCAATGTAATCGCAAAAAGCGGAAACTATCTGAAGGAAAACACGCCTGTTGTTGTTGAGGGAAGACTCTCCGTGCGTGACGAAAAGGCGCCGCAGATGGTCGTCAACGAGGTGCGACTGCTGACCGATGTGGCGCGGAAGGAGCCGCAGAAGCTCTATCTGAAGCTGACCTCAGAGGGCTGCCTTGCCGACCGTAAGACCCGTGCGATCCTCAATATGTTCCCGGGCAGTCTGCAAGCCGTGCTCTATTATGCCGACAGCGGCGTGCGGCGCGGTACGGTCTGCTCCGTGCGTGAGGATATGTTAACAGAATTGCGCGCACTGCTGGGAGAAAACAGTGTGGTACTGAAATAATTTTTACAAACAGGCTACACTTTTGTAACGACCTATGATATAATATGCGAAGCAATTACAATGGGGAGGAGGCACCGTGATGAAACGTATGATACTGTTTGCCCTGCTGATCACCCTGCTCGTTTCGCTCAGCGGCTGCTTTCTCGAGCCTGCGGAAAACCTCTACGCGATTCCGAAACAGTCGTCAGACTATTACGAGCTGCAAAGCGCCATTGAAAAGGCAATGCCTGAGGGTGCTTCTTACTGCCCGCCGACAGCGGGAGACAACCAGCAGTCGGTGCAGTTGGCGGATCTTGACGGAGACGGGAGGGACGAGGCAGTCGTCTATCTCAAAACAACGGGCAGCACACCGCTCTCCGTTTGCGTATTCGGCAAACGTGAGGGAAAGTATTCCTTGATCGCAAAGGTCGATTTTGCGGGCAGCAGCTTTGACCATGTGGAATATGTGCAGATCGACGGCGAGCCGGGCAACGAGCTCGTCTTTGGCCGCCTCATCAGCGACCAGGTCGCACAGACGCTCAGCGTCTATGCTCTGCGCGGCGACACGGCGCAGGAGCTGCTCACGGCGAACTATTCCGAATATATCACGGCCGACCTTGACGCCGACGGCAACCGCGACCTGCTGCTGCTGCGCGCGGATACGGAGCAGACCGGTGTCGCGGAATATTACCACTGGCAGGACGGCCAGATCGTCCGCGCGCGGGAGGCCAGCATGACCACGTCGGTTACGGCGGTCAAGCGCATCATTACCGGCAAAATGTGTCAGGAGGTTCCTGCGGTTTTCGTCGCCTCGGAATACGGCGAGGGGATGATCGTGACGGATATTTTCGCCCTGCGTCACGGGGAATTCTGCAATCTGACGCTTGCCGACGGCAACACCACCGGTGTCGAGACGGTG
>JAQXWB010000053.1 GCA_029225225.1 Bacillota bacterium
AATAACGGTTGCAACTGATGCCACTCTCCAGCAGCTTTCAGACCATCTTTGCTTCTTCCCATTTCCGCATATGCGGCAAAAAATTCACTATTATCGTAAATATTTCTCATTGATAATTACCTCCACAACTTCCGATTTATACATTAAAAGCCCTCAATCCAACTTCTGAAATACAACCGTCTGCTCTTTCATCGAGATTTTACCGACCTGATACCCATAGCCCAACAGTTCTTTTTTGTATGTCAGAAAAGCGTGATCCATGGGCAGTCCGGCGAGCTGCTCGACCTCAGCAAAGGTCAGCTTGAAGCTGTCCGTGCCGTTTTCTCTGATCCACGCCCACAAGGCATCGTATTTACTCATGAAATCACCGCGCCTCCGGCTGATAGACCTTGAAAAACTGTTGCATGTGCCTCTCCACCAGCTCCATAACCTCCGCCTCACGCTCCGGCTCCCGGTCGCAGAGGTTGATCCATGTAGAAATGGGCAGACAGAGCTGCGCTGCCATGATCTCGGGGTCATCCTCGACCAAAGCACCGTGCCGGATCAGATATTGCATCAGACCGGTGAAGTAATGCATCACATCAGTGTAATTCTGCTTGGTCTGTAGCTTCGCAAGCTCGGGATTTTGGAACTGCTCCATCACCAGCATTTTTCGCGACTTGCTGACATAGGGATCATGGAGGATATAACGGATCTGCTCCAAAATCATCTGTGCAGCCGCATCGGGCGTCAGCACCTGCTTGCCCTTTGTGCCGGCATCGTTCTCCCAATCCGCCCTCGCAAAGATGGAATGTGCCGCATACTGTTCCAACACTTCTTTCACTAACGCATCCAAAATGGCCTGCTTATTCTCGAAGTGGCTGTAAAGCGACGCCTTGCGGATGCCGACGGCGTCGGCAATCCGGGAAATAGAGGTAGCTTCAAAGCCTTGTACGGAAAACAGCTCAAGCGCAGCTTCAAGAATCTCCTGCTTCGTATTTCCTTTGTCCATGGAACACACTCCCTTACAGACTGACAAATATCATACGCTCATTATACCTACCGAACGGTCGTTTGTCAATGCGTTTGAATCATTTTTTTGTTACGGATCATTTTTGAAAGCAACGCATTTTCCCCCTCAAAACACCACCACCTGCTCCCCGTATACCGGCAAATATGCTCTGAAGAATTTATATGAAGGAACCTCTGAACAAATCAGCTGATCCTTTCTGACCACTCTTCAGCACTTTCTTTGATGAAATCTTTTCATCAAAGAACAGTATTATAATACGACATACTTTAAAGGCGTGTGATATCGCTACGGCAGTGGTTGGATTTCATCATGGTGTGTATCATCGAAACGTGATAAATGCGTGCCATGTCATTTTTTGTTTTTATTTATCCGCTCGTCCGAGTAAATTAGAATCACATTAGTGATATATTGACTCTCAATGGTTCTCCCTCATACTGCCATCGATAGAAAAGATACTTTTTCATCTATCGCGCAACACCATTCCGAAGTTGCTATGCAAAACTCAAAAATATTATGTAAATCAAAAAATGCTTACAAGAAGTATAAAAGTGTTTTTTTCTCGTTTATAATTTAGCCGATTGGAAAAATCGCGGATAATCTGGTTGACAAATGTGAAAAAATCGTTTAATCTATTGTTGACATTCATGAATTGGAGGTTGTCATAATGTTGATTCGTTTTAATGTAAAAAACTATCTTTCCTTTTCCGCGAGGGAGGATGGCAGCACAGAAGAATTCTCGATGATTGCCGGAAAGGTTCGAAGCAAAAAGGAGCATCTCTACGATGACGGAAACATCAAACTTTTAAAGTTTGCAGCAGTATATGGAGCAAATGCCTCAGGAAAATCCAATTTAGTGAAAGCAATGGATTTTATGCGACAAACAGTTCTCATGGGGCTGCCTGACGGATGCACATCTCAATATTGCAGAATGAAAGAAGAAAACAAAAATCTCCCAAGCTATTTTGAAGTGGAGATTAAACTCGGAAACCGATACTATACCTATGGATTTGAAGTAATATTAAGTCTGAAACATTTTGTTTCGGAGTGGCTGTATGAATTAAAAGCAAACAATAACGATAAGCTAATTTTCAGCCGCGATATTGACAACACAACTTTTGATTTTGGCAGCGATCTGAAAGTGGAAGGATTATGGAACAAGTTAACGAATTATGCTGAGGATATCCAAGACGATGGCAATGTTTTGTTGCTTAGCTTATTGAATCAGAACAAGAAAAACCTTTATCAACAATATAGGGAAATAGCCGTAATACAGGATGTCTTTGAATGGTTCAAAAGCCAATTGGATATTAACTTTCCTAACCGACCGATTTCCGACTATTCCTATATGGTCAGGAAAGATAATATTGAGGAAATCTATCGCATTATTTCCGCATTTGGAACCGGAATCACCGGTTTTGAAATAATAGAGGTTTCTCCCGATAAAATGGTAGCCGCTCTTCCCGATCCGGTGAAACCAATATTTCTCAATAATTTAGAAAAACATATTACTGAAATGAAGCAGAATGCTTCTCTTAATGGTTTCAGCGTTGTCATGCGCGGCAGTCAAGCGTTTTTTGTCTTGGAGGTCAGCAAGGATGAAGAAATGAACTGCAAGACAATCCAGTTTTCCCACGGATCGCGCAAGGTATTATTTGAGCTGGGGGAAGAATCTGACGGAACCTTGCGGCTGTTGGATTTACTTGAAGTCCTTCTGTGCAAAGAAGGAAAAACATATGTTATAGATGAAGTTGACCGGTGCTTGCACCCCTCTTTAACCTATAAATTCATTGAGATATTTTTACAGATTGCAGAACAAAATGGGGTTCAATTAATTGTTACAACGCATGAATCCCGCTTAATGGATTTTGATTTGCTTCGAAGAGATGAAATTTGGTTTGTCGATAAAAATAACAGCGGAGAAAGCAATATCTACTCACTGGAAGAGTATAACGCCAGATTTGACCAAAAAATTGACAAGGCTTATTTAGAAGGGCGATATGGCGGAGTTCCCATCTTCAGCACTGTTTTCCCCATAAAGGAGGGATAAGCGATGAGAGAACGCAGAGCCTTTGCCGAGAGAACAAAAGTGCTGAAATCTAACGAAGCAAAGCGCAAATTTTTCTTGGTATACGAAGGTGATAAAACCGAAGCCATTTACTTTGATGCAGTCAATCATTTGCGGTCACAGATCGCAATCAATCCGTTAATCGAATTAGTCCCCTTGATGCGCAGCTATAGTGAGCAGGGATGGAGCAATCCGCAAAAGATTTTGGAGCGGCTCATTAGCGAAATTGAGGCAGAAAAGGCCGGGAATATTTGCTGTGAAACACTGCTAAATCGCATCATGGATTATTTTATTGAGGTGGGTATTGACAATAGCACAAGCAAAAAAATCATTTGGAACCGGTTGGTTACGATTTGTAAGAATCACTTTGAGTATGCGCCGGAAGCTGTTGTGGCAAATGTTCCGGACACTTGCAAAACAATTATAGAGGATTTACGCAAGCAATTCAGCTTGCCCGGTATTGTAGAAGATATTTCCACCGCTATCATAAACGATGGTATCGGCTTTGAAGACGGTTTTGACAAAATCTGTCTGATTGTGGACAGAGATAGGAACAGTTTTACTGAGAATCAATATGATCTTGTTCTCTCAAAATGCGCTGAGAAAAAGATCGGTTTCTTTGTGACAAACCCGTGTTTTGAATTCTGGCTCTTGCTCCACTTCGACGAGGGACGCAATCTGGATATGGACAAACTAAGGGAAAATCCAAGAGTTACCGCAAGCAAACGATATGTCGAAGCTGAACTAAAAAAGCTTTTTCCCCATTATAGTAAAAATGCTTATGATGCGGGAGAATTTGTAAAGAATGTAGATATCGCAATAGCAAACGAGCAGGCATATTGTGAAGATGTGAATTTACTAAAAGACCAAGTAGGATCCAACGTTGGCAAACTAATCACATGCTTACGAGAAGATTACCGTACTTAGCGTAATCATCATAAAACCGGATCATTCGCGACATGTGGAAGATAAGACAGCCGAACCGACGGATTCGGGGTTATGTTACAGTACTCCAGCAGACTGTTGTGAGCTTTAGCTCTTGCAACCGACAGTGTCACTTTCTTTCTATTCCGGAAAAATCACCCGGCAGCATCAGGAGGAGGCAGTCATTGCGAAGCTGAAAAGCAATGGGGCGCTCGAGCACGAGAACATTCTCGTATTGGAAAAGATCCCTTGAAGCGAGGTCCGCGCAAAGGTGAATTACAAAGCCGAGATTGGCGCCAAACCGTCGGGCAAATTTGTCTGTAAGATCGTCGGTCCGTGCAGGGAGCCGTGAGGTTCTTTCGCAAGTCAACGCCAATATTATATCACAAAGAGTCATTACCGCACTTTTGGTCGGATACCATCATATATGTATCATAAAAAGAGGAAAGCAACATGAAAAAATATCTGAACATTTCCATTGTATACGCCGTTTTGGCGATGGTCGGCGGCGTGTTTTATCGGGAGTTTACCAAATTCCACGATTTCACCGGCGTGACGGCGTTGGGTAAGGTACATACTCATTTGTTCCTGCTGGGGATGCTGGTGTTTATGGTCATCGCCCTGTACGCGGCGCGTACCAATTTGCAAAAGCAAAAGACCTTCCGCGTTTTCCTTGTGACCTATAACATCGGCGTGCCGCTGAGTGCCGCCATGCTGCTGGTGCGCGGCATAACGCAGGTGCTGGGGCTGACGCTAAGCTCCGGTGCCTCCGCCGCGATTTCCGGCATCGCAGGCATCGGGCACATTCTGACCGGCGTCGGTCTGATCCTGCTGCTTGTCGCACTGAAAAAGACCGCCAAGAACTAAGGAACCGCTGTAGCGCGCGGCATCCCTGACGCGCCGTCCGCGAAGCGGCAGACGGTATGAGGAACAGGTTTGTACGCAATCGGTAGTTCCTGCATGAGATTGGCACGGCGCAAGCGCCTCGCAATGACACGGGAAGGAAGCTTGTACGCAGTCGGTAGTTCCTGCACCGGCTTATGACTGTCCCCCCTACAGAGGTGCGGTGCTTTTGCGGCAGCGGGAGATTGTCACGGGTGGGAAACAGGTTGGCATTCGGCTTGCGGATGAACGAAAAAAACAATCTCCCCCTGCACGGCTTTGCGCAGGAGGAGATGTTTTCGTTTTGATCGAAAAATTCTAAAAAAGCGAACGCTCAATCCCGAGGAGGGGTCTGCGCAAGCGTTTCGTTCCGTTTTTCCCCGCAGACCTGATACATTTCATCGTTGGAAATGATCACATCCACATCGAACCAAGGGGCAAAGCACTTCGCCAGCTCGTGCTCCTCCAACAGGTCAATGGAGACGCGGCTTGCGCTGCCTGCGTGATGCTGCACGAGCTTCTCTCTGCTCATCCCGTGGGCAACGGAAAGCCTGCCGCCGGGTTTGACCCATTGGGAAAGCCGCTCGATCAGGCGCGCGGGCTCCGGAAAGTGCGGGAACGCGTTGTAGAGCATGACGGTGTCAAATTGCTGTACAAACGCCGTCTGCTCCACATCACCGCACAGAACCTTGACCTGCGGAAATTTCTGCCGCGCAAGCTTTACCATTTCGGGCGAAATGTCAATGGCGGTCAGGGAAGCGACACCGCGCCCGAGATAGTCCGGGAACAGTATGCCCGTGCCGCACGCCACATCGAGCACGTCGATCCCCGCGCGGATGCCCGCGTTGTCCAAGATCGTAGAGATCACCGCCTCGTTACGCACCGCGTCTCCGTCCCAGAAGGGCGCGCAGCGGTCAAAAAAGCGAATTACCTCCCGTTGTTCCATCGGTCAAGCCTCACTTCGCAGCCTTGGGATAGCGTTCGGGGATCAGCTTTGCCTTCATCAGGGTAAACACCAGTGTCGGCAGGAGCAAAAGCTGAATTACAATGCCCGGCAGACTTTCAAAAAAATAGGTGGCGGCAAGCAGCGAGAAGGAGAATTCCGTCATGCCGGACATCCCGCTGAGATAGAACAGCGCCTTGGCTACGCCGCCCACAATGCGCCCGAGCAGCATCGCGGAAACCAGCGCGATGTAAAGATCGGCATAAGTATGCTTCGTGTGAACAAAGCGCAGGAGCAGTCCGCCGGCAAGGCCGTAGACACAAAGCTCCGGTATCATCGAGACAAGCGCCGTCGCCGGAGGCATACCCGACAAAACGCTCGAGAGCACCGGCCCCACGACGCCGCACAAGGCACCGTAGCCCCACCCGCAGATCAGACCGCACAGCAGGACGGGAATGTGCATGGGCAGGAACACCGTGCCTGCGCCAAAGGCATGGAACGCGATCGGAAGCACGTAGCAAAGCGCGATACAGACCGCACAGATACAAGCTTTTTTCACAAACGACAT
Source organism: Bacillota bacterium (assembly GCA_029225225.1). Taxonomy (GTDB): domain Bacteria; phylum Bacillota; class Clostridia; order Oscillospirales; family Oscillospiraceae; genus JAZOXB01. The sequence continues at coordinate 6,395 of JAQXWB010000053.1, forward strand.
TTCTTTCATAGACTACCTCCTGAAAAAGTAGTTTTATTCTACCGTGAACCTCCCGTTTTCACAAGCCCCCGTGGGGGATATTTCCACGAAAAAAGCGGCAACGGCTTGCACGCGGTCGCTGCGAAAGCGGCATTGGTTCGCCCAAATAAGCCATTCCGAGGAGACATACGGCACAAGCGCTTCTATCTCTGCGTCTTCCATTGGTTCCATACGATCCATAGCATAAATCGCAGCGCTCCCTTTTCATTTTTTTGCTTGACAAGTAACCGATCGGTAACTATAATAAAGTTACCGATCGGTTACTTTTTGAAAAGCAGGAGGAAAGCTATGGAGAGAGGGACAAAGGAACGGATCATGGAGGAGGCGCTGCGGCTTTTTGCGCAAAACGGCTATGTTGCGACCTCGATGCAGGATATCGCGGCGCGGTTGGGGATCACAAAGGCTGCGCTGTATAAGCACTACGGGAGCAAGCGTGAAATATTCGACGCGATTCTCGCGAAAATGCGCCAAACGGATCTTGAGGAGGCGCAGGCACATAAGATGCCGGAGGGTTTGTCGGAGGAAATGCCGGAGGCGTACCGCGGCATCTCGCCGGAGACGATCCGCGTGTATACGAAAGCCATGTTCCTGCACTGGACGCAGGACGCCTTTGCCGCCGATTTTCGCAAAATGCTGACGCTGGAGCAGTACCGCGACGTGGAGATGGCAGCGCTTTATCAAATGTACCTTGCCGAGGGGCCTGTGGCATATATGACGGACGTTTTCCGTCCCATGACGGACTCCGACGAAGGGGCGCGGCAGCTTGCCATGGCGCTGTACGGGCCGATTTTCCTGCTCTACAGCATCTACGACGGCGCAGCGGACAAGGTTCCCGTCCTCGCGCAGGCAGACCGGCATTTGGAACGCTTCACGCAGTCCCTCCCCCAACCGTAACACCCGCTATTCACTTTTCACTATTCTCTAAATTCAGAGGAGGAATCTCAAATGAAATACATTCTCAGTCAAAAATACGACACCCCCGCACTCATGGCAAAAATCATGGGGCCGAACCCGATCAAGCTGACGGAGGAGCTGCTTTGTGAAAGCAGGATTCCCAAGGGTGCCACCGTCTGCGACCTCGGCAGCGGACAGGGCTTGACCTCCGTCTTTATGGCGAAGGAATACGGCTACAAGGTCTATGCCGCCGATCTGTGGAGTGACCCGGAGGAAAACCGCAGGTTTTTCCGCGAGATGGGCTTGACGGACGAGCAGATCATTCCTGTCAAAGCGGACGCAGCCGACCTGCCCTTTGAGAACGCGTTTTTTGACGCCGTTGTTACAACCGACTCCTATAACTATTTCGGACGCGACCCTGCGTATTTGGACGAGAAGCTGCTGCCCTTTGTCAAATCCGGCGGCTACATCTACATCGCGATCCCCGGTATGAAGCGGGACTGTCACGACCGGCTGCCCGCCGAGCTGCTGCTGTCATGGACACCGGAGCAGCTTGCCTACATGCACGATGTCGCCTATTGGACGGATATGGTTCGCCAATGCAAGGGCGCGGAGGTCATTGCCGTCGACGAAATGGAATCCAACGAGGAGGTCTGGGCAGACTGGCTGAAGCAGGAAAACGAGTACGCCATCGGCGACCGCAAAGCCATAGAGGCCGGCGGCGGCAAATACCTGAATTTTATCCGAATCCTCCTGCAAAAGCGCTGACCCTCCCCCCGTACTACACCGGCTGTTTCGTTTATCGTGGTGCGTTTTTCGCGTGTGGATGCGAGGGCACCCGTCCCCGTGGCTGCGCAGCCGTTCGCGACGAAGGAGCCTTACGGATGTAGCATGGATCTTGCGGGTATTGCGGGTACAATCTCCGGCTGCCGTCGTGTCCGCAGCCGGCAGTATTCGCAGCGCGCAATGATGTGTTTCGGACATTTTTGTATCATCCGCCAAATATTTCTCCGCAATATCACCGCTTTTCACGATTCTCCCTATTGCTTTTCCGATATACTGCACCTATAATTGTTCTGTTGAAAAAAGACAGGAGAATCAAAACACAAATGGACTCATTAAAAGAAAACAAAATGGGCGTGCGTCCGGTGGGGCGGCTGCTGTTTACGATGGCGCTGCCGATGGCGCTGTCCATGCTCGTGCAGGCGCTTTATAATGTCGTAGACAGCGCCTTTGTCGCCAAAATTTCCGACGTCAATCAGGACGCGCTGAACGCCGTCTCTCTCGCTTTCCCCGTGCAGAATATCATGATCGGCGTGGCAACCGGCATTGCCGTCGGCGTCAACGCCCTTCTCTCCCGCGGCTTGGGAGAAAAAAATCAGGAGGAGGTCAACCGCTCCGCGCTCAACGGACTCTTCCTCTCCCTGTGCGGCACGGTGCTTGCCGCCCTGTTCGGCATCTTCGGCGCTGAGGCATTCATGCGCTCGCAGACGCACAACCAAGCCGTCATTGCCTACGGCACGACCTATATCCGCATTATCACGATTGTCTCCTTCGGCATCTTCGGAGAGATCATTTTCGAGCGTCTGCTCCAATCGACCGGACGCACGGTCTACACCCTCATCACGCAGGGTACGGGTGCGGTCATCAACATCATCCTTGACCCCATTTTGATCTTCGGACTTTGCGGAATGCCGCGCATGGAGGTCGCAGGCGCCGCCGTCGCCACGGTGGCAGGGCAGATCGTCGCCTTTGTCCTTGCGCTGCTCCTCAACCACCGCAGGAACCCCGATGTGCATCTCAAGCTGCGCGGCTTCCGTCCCGAGGGAAAAATGATCCGCCGTATTCTCGGCATCGGCGTGCCGTCCATGATCATGGTCGCCATCGGCTCGGTGATGTATTACGGCTTCAACCGCACTCTGATGCGCTTTGAGGCGGTGCAGGCAGGCTTGGGCGAATTGGGCACGGCAGTCTTCGGCGCGTACTTCAAGCTGCAAAGCTTCATCTTCATGCCCGTCTTCGGCATCAATAACGCCGTGCTCGCCATCGCCGCCTACAACTACGGCGCGCGCAAGCCGAATCGCATCATGCAGGTCACCCGCTGCGGCGCGTTCGGCGCCATGTGCCTGATGCTGCTGGGCGTCGCGGCGTTCCAGCTCTTCCCAGAGAAGCTGCTGGCGCTGTTTAACGCAAACGAGCAAATGCTTGCCGTCGGCGTACCCGCGCTGCGGCGGCTGTCGCTTCCGTTCCTGTTTGCCGGCCCGTGCATCATCTTCGGCGGCGTGTTCCAAGCCCTCGGCAAGAGCGTTTACAGCATGATCACCTCCCTTGCACGTCAGATCATCGTGCTTTTGCCCGCTGCCTACCTTCTCTCCCTGACCGAGGAGATTGCCGCCGTCTGGTTCGCCTTCCCCATCGCGGAGATCGCCTCGCTCACCGTCTCCGTTGTGATGATGTTCGTCCTCTACCGCAAAAAAATCAAGCCGCTCTATGAAAACGCCGAAAAAACCACTTGAAAAGTGCGAATTCGCGTGCTATAATCACAAAAAAGAGGAAAGGAGAATCTTCATGTTCTATTTCGCGTTTGCTTTTACGTTTTCCTATTACTTCGGTAATAGTAATTCGTGCTGCAAACAGAAATAAACGATAGATTCTCTTACACGACATATCGTTCATTCAGAAGCTGCACGAAGAAGCCCTTTCGTGCAGCTTTTTTCATTTGAACGCAGCCCCGCCCGTAGGGATGGACGACTCTGTCCGCCCGTGCAGGAACCACCAACTGCGCACAAGCTTTCAGCCGGAGATTGCCACGGCGCAGGCGCCTCGCAATGACAAAAAGGCTACCCCATTTTTCATTGCGCAACCGGTGCGCACACCGGTTGCGGCAATCTCGTGTAGGAACTACCTACCCCGTACAAGCCTGAATATCTATCCTGTCTTCCGCAGACAGCACTTCTATATTCTACAGCGAATACAACAACCCCCAAACATTATTTCCAAAAAAGGAGTTCATTACCATGATTACCGTATTAAAGCAAGGCACCACACAAGCGCAGATGGAGCATTTGATCGCATGGCTGCGCGCACAAAACCTCGATGTGCATATCTCCCACGGACATGACTATACCATCCTCGGTCTGATCGGCGATACCGGCAAGATCGATATGGATCTTTTGGCAAGCCTCGATATCGTCGAGTCCGTCAAGCGCGTGACCGAGCCGTTCAAGCAGTGCAACCGCCAGTTCCACCCGGACGATACCGTCATTACCGTCGGCAACGCCAAAATCGGCGGCGGCAATTTCTGCATGATCGCAGGGCCCTGTTCCGTCGAGACGGAGGAGCAGATCATTGAGGTCGCGGAGAAGGTCAAGGCGGCAGGCGCGGATATTCTGCGCGGCGGCGCGTTCAAGCCCCGCACCTCGCCGTATGATTTCCAAGGGCTCAAGGGTGAGGGCATTCGCCTGCTCTTGGAGGCAAAGAAGGCGACGGGTCTTCCCATCGTCACGGAGATCATGAACGCCAACTACCTCGACCTGTTTGCGGATGTCGATATCATTCAGGTCGGCGCACGGAATATGCAAAACTTCGACCTGCTCAAGGAGCTGGGCAAGACCGACAAGCCGATTCTCCTCAAGCGCGGACTTGCCAACACGCTCAAGGAATTCCTGATGAGCGCGGAATATATCATGTCCGAGGGCAATCAGAATATCATCCTCTGCGAGCGCGGCATCCGCACCTTTGACACCTATTCCCGCAATACCCTCGATTTGACCGCCGTGCCCGCGCTGCACGAGATGTCGCATTTGCCCGTCGTCATTGACCCCAGCCACGCAACCGGCAAGGTGCGCTATGTTCCGCCGATGGCGCTTGCCGCCGTTGCCGCAGGCGCGGATGGCGTGATGGTTGAGGTGCATAACGACCCGATGCACGCTTGGTGCGACGGCGCGCAGTCGCTGAATCCCGAACAGTTTGCAGACCTTGCGCAGAAGATGCGCGTGGTCAGAGAGGCGGTCACCCAATGACGGTCGGCATCGTCGGACTCGGACTCATCGGCGGCTCGCTGGCAAGAGCGTATCATGACGCAGGCTGGCGCGTGCTGGCGCACAACCACAGCGCCTCCGTCACGGCGTTTGCCGAGATGGCAGGCGCGGTAGATGCCCCGCTCACGCCGGAGAATCTCCCGGAATGCGACCTCCTGCTTTTGGCGGTCTATCCGCAGGCGTCGATTGACTATTTGGAGGCAAACGCGGAAAGAATCAATCAAAACGCCATCGTCATTGACTGCTGCGGCACAAAGCGGGACATCTGCGCCGTCGGCTTCCGTCTGGCAGAGGAACACGGCTTCCTCTTTGTCGGCGGTCACCCCATGGCAGGCACGCATTTTTCCGGCTTCAAGTACAGCCGCGCCACGCTGTTTAAAGGCGCGCCGATGGTGCTCGTGCCGCCGGTGTTTGACGATATGCAGCTCATCGACCGCGTGTGCAAGCTCCTCGCACCGCCCGCCTTCGGGCAGTTCTCCGTCACCACAGCGGAAAAGCACGACGAGATGATCGCCTTTACCTCCCAGCTTGCCCATGTCGTCTCGAACGCCTATGTTAAAAGCCCCACCGCCGCAGCGCATAAGGGCTTCTCTGCGGGCAGCTATAAGGATCTGACCCGCGTCGCGTGGCTCAATCCCGAAATGTGGACGGAGCTGTTCTTGGAAAATAAGGACAATCTGACCCGCGAGATCGACACCCTGATCTCGGAATTGCAGCAATACCGCGACGCAATGGCGGCGGACGACCGCGAAACCCTCTGCCGCCTGCTGGACGAAGGAAAGAAACGCAAGGAGGAAGTCGGATGAATACCGTTCGCGTCACCGCCTCAAGCACCTACGAGGTCAAAATCGGAAGCGGCTTGCTTGCCGAACTCGGGCAGGAAACCCGCGCCGTCACCAAAGGCAGCGTCCTCGTCGTCACGGACGAGACCGTCGCGCCGCTCTACCTCGCCAAGGTCTATCAGAGCTTAACTGCGGCAGGGCTGCGCGTCCATACCGCCTCAGTCCCCGCAGGCGAACGCACCAAATGCGTTGAATATTATGTAAATCTCTTAAACATCCTTGCCGCAAAGCAGCTCACCCGCACGGATGCCGCCATTGCCCTCGGCGGCGGCGTGGTGGGCGATCTCACGGGCTTTGCCGCCGCGACCTATCTGCGCGGCATTCCGCTGATCCAAGTGCCGACCACGCTGTTGGCGATGGTGGACTCCTCCGTCGGCGGTAAGACGGCAATTGACCTCCCCGCAGGCAAGAATTTGGTCGGCGCGTTCCATCAGCCCTCCCTCGTGCTGTGTGACCCCGACGCGCTGAACACCCTGCCCGCAGCCACCTTCCGCGACGGCTGCGCCGAGGTCATCAAGACCGCAATTCTGTTTGACCCGCAGCTCTTTGCGCACCTGCGTGAGCGCGGGACGGACTTTGACCGCGAATATGTCATTACCCGCTGCGTCGAATGCAAGCGGGACGTGGTCTGCGCGGACGAGTTTGACAAGGGCGAACGGCAAAAGCTCAACTTAGGGCATACCATCGGGCACGCAATTGAGCAATGCAGCCATTTCACCGTCTCCCACGGGCAGGCGGTCGCCATCGGCACGGCAATGATGGCGCGGGCGTTCTACCCGAACCCCGAGGAGATTGAAAGCGTTCTGCACGCCTTCGGGCTGCCGACGGAGACAAACTTCTCTGCCGAAGCTCTTGCCAACGCGGCGCTTTCGGATAAAAAACGGGCGGGCGATGCCTTAACCCTCGTGGTTCCGCGCGCCATCGGCGGCTGTACCTTAGAAAAGATTCCCGTGACGGAATTGCAGCCCATCATTGAGGCTGGAATGCGCCATGGATAAGGTCATACCACCCCGCCCCCTCGGAGGGCAAATTGCCGCCATCGCCTCCAAATCGCAGGCGCACCGGCTGCTGATCTGCGCGGCGCTGGCGGATACCCCGACCGACCTCTCCTGCGCGGAGCTGTCAAAGGACATCGAGGCAACCGCCGCCTGTCTGACCGCCCTCTGCGCGGATACTGTGTATCAAAAAGGCGCTTACCAAATCGCGCCGCGCCCCCGTGCCGCCGCTTGCCGCTGCGACTGCGGCGAAAGCGGCTCAACCCTGCGCTTTCTCCTGCCCGTCGCCGCCGCCCTCGGCGTAAAAACAACCTTTCAACTGCACGGCAGACTGCCCGAACGCCCCCTCTCCCCTCTGTGGGAGGAATTAGAGGCGCACGGCTGCAAGCTCTCCCGCCCGACGGCGGACACCGTGCTTTGCGAAGGCAAGCTGACCGGAGGCACCTACCGCATGGCAGGCAACGTCTCCTCGCAATTCATCAGCGGACTGCTCTTTGCCCTCCCCCTGACGGGAGAAGAATCCGAGATTATGTTAACCTCCCCCTTGGAATCCGCCGATTACGTCCGCATGACCCTTGCCGCCCTGCGCACCTTCGGCATCGAGATCGAAGAACGCGAAACTGGCTGGCATATCCCCGCAGGGCAGCGTTACCGCTCCTGCGGCAGTGCCGAGGTTGAGGGCGACTGGTCCAACGCCGCCTTTTGGCTGACCGCAGGCGCGATCTCGGAGACCGTCACGGTCACAGGCCTCTCCCCGCATTCTCCGCAGGGCGACCGAAAGATCGCGGCGCTTCTGAACCGCTTCGGTGCAGAGGTCACATGGGCGGCAAACGCCGTGACCGTCCGCCCCCGCAAGCTGCGCGGCATCGACATCGACGCGCGGGACATCCCCGACCTCGTACCGCCCCTCGCCCTCGCCGCCGCCTGCGCGGAGGGAACGACCAAAATCTACGGCGCGGAGCGGCTTAAAATCAAGGAGAGCGACCGCCTGCAATCCGTCGCTGGTGCGCTGCAAAACCTCGGCGCACAGGTCGAGATTCTGCCCGACGGCTTGCTGATTCACGGCGGAACACTCACCGGCGGTACGGTCGATTCCCAAAACGACCACCGCATCGCCATGCTGGCGGCGATTGCCTCCTCCGTCTGTGCGGAGCCGGTCACGCTTCTCGGCGCGGAGGCGGTGCAAAAATCCTACCCCCGCTTTTGGGCAGACTTTGAAACCATGCAGAAAGGGGAGAACCCCCAATGAGCAGTCAATTCGGCACTGCGTTAAAAATTCAGATTTTCGGGCAGTCCCACGCCCCCGCCATCGGCGTATGCATGGACGGCTTTCCCGTGGGCTTCACGCCGGACATGGACGCGCTGGATGCCTTTCTCGCCCGCCGCGTCCCGGGACAGGGAGCTTACGCCACGGCAAGGAAGGAGGCGGACAAGCCCGAATTCTTAAGCGGCTTGGTCGAGGGTCACACCTGCGGCGCACCCATCACCGCCATCATCCGCAACACCGACACGCGCTCCAAGGACTACGGCAACATCGCCGAAATGCCCCGCCCCTCCCACGCCGATTATCCCGCGTGGGTCAAATACGGCGATCAGGCGGACTATCGCGGCGGCGGACATTTTTCCGGCAGGCTGACCGCACCCCTGTGCATCGCGGGCGGACTTTGCCTGCAATATCTGGCGCAGAAGGGCATTCATATCGGCGCGCATATCCTCAGCATCGGCGCTGTCCGGGATACCGCCTTTGACCCTGTCTCTCCCGCCCTGCCCGTCAGCGGTTTGACCCTCGACCCCACAGCGTGGGAGAAGATGCAGGAGGAGATCGCGAGCGCCAAGGCGGAGCTGGATTCCGTCGGCGGCGTGATCGAATGCGCCGTCACCGGCGTGCCGGCAGGCTGCGGTGAGCCGATGTTCGGCGGGTTGGAAAACCGCCTCGCGCAAATTCTCTTCGGCATCCCCGCCGTCAAGGGTGTGGAATTCGGCGAGGGCTTCGGCTGCGCGAACCTGCGGGGCAGTCAGAATAACGACCCCTATTATTACGACGAAAGCGGCTTTGTCCGTACCCGCACCAACCATTCCGGCGGCATTGCGGGCGGCATCAGCACGGGTATGCCGATTATTTTCCGCGCCGCGTTCAAACCGACCCCGTCCATTGCCCAACCGCAGGAGACGATTCGCTTTACCGGCGGCACCGCCCCTGCCGTGTTGGAGATCAAGGGACGGCATGACCCCTGTATCGTCCCGCGCGCCGTCCCCGTGGTGGAGGCCGCCGCCGCAATCGCAATTTTAGACGCTATATTGGAGGGAAATCAATGGAATTGAAGGACTACCGCGCGCAAATCGACGCCGTAGATGACGAGATCGTGCGCCTGTTTCAGGAACGCATGGATATTGCGGCAAATATCGCCGCGTTCAAGAAGGAAAACGGCTTGCCGATCCTGCAAACGGCGCGGGAACGGGAAAAGTTGGCGGACGTCACGGGCAAGGCGCGGGAGGATATGCGATCCTATCTGCGCGTGCTGTACTCCCTGCTGTTCGAGCTGAGCCGCACCTATCAGGAGAAGGGCAACCGCACCCCGCTTTATGACAAGATTGAGCACGCCATTGAAAACACGCCGCGCCTCTTCCCCCGCAGTGCCACCGTTGCCTGTCAGGGCGTCGAGGGCGCGTATTCCCAGCTTGCGTGCGAAAAGCTGTTCGTCACGCCGAGCATCCAGTATTTCCGCAACTTTGAGGGCGTGTTCTCCGCCATCGAGGCGGGCTTCTGCCGCTACGGCATCTTGCCGATCGAGAACAGCACCGCAGGCTCCGTCAACCGCGTGTATGACCTGATGATCGAGCATCATTTCAGTATCGTCCGCTCGACGCGCCTCAAAATTGACCACTGCCTGCTTGCCAAGCCCGACCACGCGCAGATCAAGGAGATCTTCTCCCACGAGCAGGCGATCAACCAGTGCGCGGACTTCCTCAAGTCCCTCGGCAACGTGAAGATCACCTGCTGCGAGAACACCGCCGTCGCCGCGCAGACCGTCGCCCTGTCCGACCGTAAGGACATCGCCGCCCTCTCCTCGCGGATGTGCGCGGAGCTGTACGGCTTAAAGGTCGTGCAGAGCAGCGTGCAGGACGAGGGCAATAATCACACCCGCTTCCTGTGCATCTCGAAGGATACCGAAATTTACCCCGGCGCGGATAAGACCTCGGTCATGATGATCCTGCCCCATAAGCCCGGCGCACTGTACAAGGTCTTGGCGCGCCTCTACGCCCTCGGCATCAACCTGCTCAAGCTGGAGAGCCGTCCCCTGCCAGACCGCGACTTTGAATTTATGTTCTACCTCGACTTGGAGACCTCGGTCTATTCCGAAGAATTCGTCCAGCTCATGTGCGAGATCGGCTCGATCTGCGAGGAGTTCAAGTATTTGGGCAGCTATACGGAGGTCGTCTGATGCGCTGCGGCTTATTGGGCGAACACCTCGGGCACAGCTATTCCCCGCAGATTCACGCGGCGGTGGCGGACTATTCCTATGAACTCTTCGAGGTTGCCCCCGAAGAGCTGGACGCCTTTCTCCGCTCCGACCGCTTTGACGCCCTCAATGTGACGATCCCCTATAAACGCGCCGTCCTGCCCTATTGCGCAGCGCTGTCCGAGACGGCAAAAAAGCTCGGCAATGTCAATACCCTTGTCCGGCGCAAGGACGGCACCCTCTTCGGCGATAATACGGATTTTAACGGCTTTTCGTGGCTGCTGCAAAGAAACGGCGGCATCCGTTCGGGTGAAAAAGCCCTCGTCTTGGGCACCGGCGGCGCGTCGCAGACCGTGCAGTGCGTCCTGCGGGAGCAAGGCGCAAGGGTCGTCGCCCTCTCCCGAACGGGTGAGAATACCTATGATACCCTTGCAAGCCATCAAGACGCCGTTCTCATCGTCAACGCCACGCCCGTCGGCATGTACCCCAAGAACGGCGCGCGCCTGATCGACCTTGATTTGCTCCCGAATTGCCGCTGCGTCCTCGACCTCATCTATAACCCCGCGCGGACAAGGCTGCTGCTGGACGCGGAGGAACGCGGCATCCGCTGTGAGGGCGGTCTGCCGATGCTTGTCGCGCAGGCAAAATGCGCTGCGGAGCGCTTCACGGGGGAAGCCATCCCCGATTCCCGCTGCGAAGAAATATTATGTCAACTTAACCGAGAGATGCAGAATATCATCCTGATCGGTATGCCCGGCTGCGGCAAGACCACGGTCGGGAAGCTGGTCGCGCAGCGTCTGCACCGTCCGTTTTTCGACGCGGACGCGGAAATCGTTAACCGCCTCGGCTGCGATATCCCGACCTTTTTCGCACGGGAAGGGGAAGCTGCGTTCCGCAAGGTGGAAAGCGAAGTGTTGGCAGACCTCGGCAAGCGCTCCGGCTGCGTCGTCGCCACCGGCGGCGGCTGCGTCACAAGAGAGGAAAACTACGCATCCCTGCATCAAAACGGCGTGATTTTTTGGCGCAAGCGTGATCTCTCATCCCTCCCCACAGACGGACGCCCGATCAGCCAATCGACAGCCCTAACCGACCTTTACGAAACCCGCCGCCCCCTATACGAACGCTTCGCCGACCATATCATAGATAACACCCCCACCCCCGCCGCCGCAGCCGAACAGATCATCACACTGCTATAATCCCCACCCTGTCATTGAGAGGCGCTTGCGACGTGGCAATCTCACGCACACACTCCCAAAAACCACCGCACCCCTGTAGGGTGGAGGCATGCCTCCGCCGGTGCAGGAACCCCCAACTCCGCACCAACCTCCCCCCTGTCATTGCGAGGAGCGCAGCGACGTGGCAATCTCACGCACACACCCCGCCCTACAGAGGCAGCCGCAAGTCAAGCGTAGGGGCGGCTATCAGCCAGTGGCGTGCAGGCACTCCCCCAATTCACGACCGCCTACTATCCCATCTTCACCATCAGGAGAACCCCATGAAAATTCTCGTACTCAACGGGCCAAACCTAAACCTTCTCGGACTCCGCGAACCCGCCATTTACGGCACGCAAAACTACGCCGCGCTGGAAGCCTTCATCCGCCAATCCGCAGATGAACTAAACTGCGAGGTCGATATCCGCCAAAGCAACCACGAAGGCGTCTTAGTCGATTGGATTCAGGAAGCCTACGGCAAATTTGACGGCATCGTCATCAACCCCGCCGCCTATACCCACACCTCCGTGGCGATCTTAGACGCCCTCAAAGCCGTCGCCCTCCCCGCCGTCGAGGTACACCTGTCCGACGTAGACGCCCGCGAACCCTTCCGTCACCTCTCCTACGCCGGCATGGCATGCCAAAAAACCTTCAAAGGTCTCGGCTTCGAAGGCTACCGCGCATCCCTGCGCTACTTAACATCAGTAAACTAACCCAAAAGAAACGACCTATTACACAGTTATATGATATGATCCCCCTAAAGTAGACCATGGAAATACCAAAGTCAACTTTAGGGGGATCATATCAAAATGAACCGCAATCGGTCTTGCATTATTCTCCTATAATTACGTGTCCCTGTGCATCACAGCGAAACAAATCTATTCTTAAAGGAATTTCTTTTACCTCAAGTCGCAAATGGTTTTTATCGATTATCGTAATAATGTATGTCTCCACTTGTTCCTCATATCTCTTCGTCAATACATTGCCGGAAATATCATAGGTAAAGGATTCCCCTTCATCGTCGCCCGTACCATCCTCATAGAATCTACAAAGACCGCTGTTCCCTGCCCATTTACCAATTATTACTTCTTCCACTCCCTCTGTTGTCTTTGCGCACCCTCCTAAGAAAGCGCTTAGAATCATAAGAACACAAATGAGGATGAGAGTCTTACTGCTCAAATATGTTTTCATTGAATACCTCCATGCAGGTTTCATTGAATTCTCCGGAACTCCGCTGTCTCAGATTCACCGTCGCGAGTGAATTTTAACTTTAATCTTGTTTCGTTTAGAGAAAGAATTGTAAAATTAACTACAGAGCTAATCCTTACAGGTTCTGCCACAAGTCCCCCCACATCATCATAGTAATCAAAGGTAATCTTTAGCGTATCCCCCAATACTGACCAAGTGCAAGTCCCCTCCTTATTCCCTATAACATTATCCATATCGCAGGTACCGTCATCCGAAAACACGAAGTCATCCGGGAAATGGTTGTGTTTGCTATCGCTGAGCTGCCACTCTCCGACAATCATTTCCGAATAGTCCTTTGTGTCGCTGCACGCACACAGCGTCAGCGTAAGGCACGCCAGCACCACCCACGCAACCATTCGCAAAAGTCTTTTCTTTTTCATATTGTCCACATCCCTTCGTTTTTCGGCAGAACCGACCAAGCCATGCCTATTCATTTATCGGTCATTCTGCTCTTCTCATCCCTATTTTAGTAAACATATTTACTAAAGTCAATAGTAAATATGTTTACTATGATAGAATTCTCGGGAAGAATAGACAAGGAGGGGTGGTTCGCATGGAGGCATATGTGAAGATTATCCGCGATCTGCGCGAGGATGCCGATCTGACGCAGACGCAGGTTGCGGAGATTCTCGGTACCTCACAGACCATGTATGCCCGCTACGAGCGTGGTGCCAGCGAACTGCCCATCCGCCACCTGATCTCCCTCTGCCGTCTATACCATGTCAGCGCGGATGATATCCTCGGTCTTTCAACCCGATAGTTTTCTCTCCATACGCTTTTTTGCGGAACTTCCCCTTCTACCCGTCGTCCAACGAGCAAGAAGGTTTTTTATTCCAATTTGAAAGGAGTTCTTAACATGAAGCAAGCCCTTGCCATGATCGTCTCGCTCCTGCTGCTCATCACGCTGCTGACCGCCTGTGCGCAAACAAAAGCGCCTGAGTCCACTAACGCGACATCAGAGTTCGCTTCCACTGCGCCCTCCACCTCGGAGGAAAAGCTTTTTGTTTTCACGCGAAAGAATTTCCCGCGGATGGACGGTTCGACCTCCATGGTGCCTTTGGGGGAGGCGATTGCAAGCGTCCTGCTCGGCGAGAGCCGTGAGGCGGTCTCCGACCTTACACAGTTTAACCGCACAACGCAGTCCTTCCGCAATCTGATGGCGGGCCAATGTGACATTCTCATCGTCGGGGAGCCAAACGCCGACGTCTATACCGATATGGAAACGCAGGGCTTTGATGCCGACATTGAGACGATCGCCACCGACGCGCTGATCTTTGTTGTCAATGAAAACAATCCCGTAGACAATCTGACGACCGAGCAGGTGCGGAAAATCTATTCCGGCGAGATCACCAACTGGAGCGAGGTCGGCGGCAACGACGCACCGATTGTCGCCTTTCAGCGCAATAAGAGCGCAGGCTCGCAAGCGCTGATGGTCAAGCTTGTCATGCAGGATACGCCGCTTGCCGAAGCACCGCTGGAATATGTGGCAGACGAGATGGGGATACTCATGGAGGCGGTCAAGAGCTATGATAATTCCGCCAACGCCATCGGCTACTCCGTCTACTACTACGCCAACGATATGAAGATGGCGCAGGGTCTGAAAATTCTCAGCATTGACGGCGTGCAGCCGAATGCGCAGACCATCCGCAGCGGTGAATATCCGCACCGAAACGCCTATTACTGCGTCATCCCCGCCGACGCGCCTGTTGACAGTCCCAACCGCATTCTCTACGATTGGCTGATGACCGACGAAGGGCAGCATCTGATTGCGAGAGAGGGCTATGTCTCGGTGAAGACATTTGAATAACCCGGAGGTATCTGTCATGAAGCGACTGATTGCCCTGCTGCTTTTCTCCGCGCTTTTGCTGTCGGGCTGTGCACAGCAAAACGCGCCGCCCACCGTAAGCGCGGAAACCTCCGTGGAAAGCACCGCACCTGCACACGCCCCAACGGCCGGCGGCGTAACGGTCAAAACCGACTATTCCGCCTATACGCCCCATGCAACACAGGCGGCAAAATACACCCGTTTATCCGACGAGTTTCTCCCCGATCTGCGCCCATCGGACCATTACGGAATGCTGATTCCCTTTGTAGGCAGCGCGCTGTATCTACCGATAGATGGCGATATGGTCTATACGATGGACGGACTGTACGGCATGACGGACGCGAAGGGTTGTATTGTCGTTGACGCGGTCTATTCGGATATCTCCCCGCTGTACACCGGATGGAGTGACCAAACGCTCCCCTTCTGGATGCTCAGACGGTTTGTGACAGCGGAAGACGGCAGCAAGCAGACGCTCTGCGCGCTTGCGTCCTTTGACGGTTCCATTGTCACGGACTGTATCTATACGGAGATTCTCGTCGGCGGCGAAGGCATTTTCCTCTTTACCGAGCAGGACGGCGCGCGCTCATTCACGCTGCTCGATTTCAGCGGACAGGAACTGCTTTCCTCCGACGCGCTTCCCTATGCCGACCGTCTCCGCTATGTTCCCTATTGCTATGCCTACGGG
Source organism: Bacillota bacterium (assembly GCA_029225225.1). GTDB lineage: Bacteria > Bacillota > Clostridia > Oscillospirales > Oscillospiraceae > JAZOXB01. The sequence goes on from JAQXWB010000053.1 coordinate 21,635, forward strand.
GAAGGCGTGCTGACCGTCTGTCTGGATGACGATTTCGCGTACTACTATGCCGACCTGCAAGGCAATCTGCTCAGCGGGCCGTACCTCAACGCTTCTGCGTTCATCGGCGGGCGAGGCGTCGTGATGACTACGGAGGCCTATGCCCTCGTAGACCGTAGCGGCAATATCCTCCATGAAGCAAGCTGCGAGTATCTGATGTCCCTGCCGGACGGGCGCTCCATTGCGGATTACGGAGATAACACCTGTTATCTGCTTGACGCCGATGGAACGATCCTGCTCGGCGGCAGCGGTATTCAATTCATTACCCAAACCGACTGCGGCTATGTTCTGTATTATGAAGACTACACGACGGCGTATTATGACTTCGATTGCAATCTGCTTTTCGGCGGCGCAATCCCCGAAGGTTGGGAGCAAATCGGCAACAGTGCGTTGTTCTGTGATTACCGGCAGGAGGGCATTTTGATAAAAAATATGCTGACGGGGGCGGAGCAGCTCTTTGACGCGGAATACTTTCTTGACCTCTCCTGTGGTGAAAAAACGCTTTTTTGTACGATGCCCTACGACGCAGACAGAAATCGAGTCCGTATCATGGATGACTCCTTTCAGGAATTGGCGAAGACCGACAGGACACCCGAGTGTCTGACTGACAGACTGACAGGAAGCTCCTATCTTGTACTTTATCAAAACGGCAGCGCGCAGTTTTTGACGCCCGAACTTATGCCGCTTTGCAGCGTGCCGGCGGGGCAGTCAGAGAGACGACCGCAGGTCTTCGGCGACCGCATTCTCCTAAATGATGATCGCTGCTGCGCGCAGTATGATTTGAGCGGCAATCTGCTGTTTTATTACCCTTTCCTCAGCGCAATGGATGACTGAGCACGCTTTTAAAAAAATATTTTCAAAAACAAACACTCTCTCCTTGCAGGAGAGAGTGTTTTGTTGTATAATGGGATTAAAGTCTAAAAATATTGGCTTTTTTCCAATCTCCTTTGTGTTATCTGCACAAAGGGAAAAGAGGTTTATGCATATGGCTACATTTTTTCTCAACGGAAAGGAAGTCACCGTAACCAAGAAGCAGAAGCTTCTGCGGTTCCTGCGTGACGAAATGCACATCACCTCCACAAAGGACGGATGCAGCGAGGGCGCTTGCGGCGCCTGCACAGTGCTGATCGACGGCGAGCCGTGCCGCGCCTGCATTCCCGATACCGATCGGTTGGACGGCAAGCATATCCTGACCGTGGAAGGTCTTTCCGATTTTGAAAAGGCGGCATACACCTTTGCCTTCGGCGAGGCGGGCGCGGTGCAGTGCGGCTTCTGCATCCCCGGCATGGTGCTCTGCGCCAAGGGGCTGCTGGATCAATGTCCCGACCCCACCGAGGAGCAGATTCGGTTTGCCATCCGCAATAATTACTGCCGCTGCACGGGCTATGTCAAGATCATCGCCGCCATCAAATTGGCAGGGCAGATTCTCCGCGACGGCAAGATCCCCCTCCCCTCCGCGACGGACTGGAAGCTCGGTTCCCGCGTCCACCGTCTGGATGTGGAGGAGAAGGTGCTCGGCTACGGCAAATACCCCGACGACTATTACCCCGAAAAGATGTGCTATGGCTCCGCGGTTCGCAGCAAATATCCCCGCGCCCGCGTCCTCTCCATCGACACAAGCAAGGCGGAGGCGCTGCCCGGTGTCATTTGCGTCCTGACAGCGGCGGATATCCCCGGCAGCAATCTGATCGGCCATCTTGTGCATGACTGGCCTGTAATGATCCCCGTGGGCGGCATTACGCATTTTCTCGGAGATGCCATTGCCCTTGTCGCCGCCGAGACGCAGGAGATTTTGGACAAAGCGAAGAAGCTTGTCAAGGTCGAATACGAGGTGCTTCCCGCCGTAAATAATCCGACCGAGGCAGCCGCGCCCTACGCCCCGATTGTACATAAAAACGGTAATCTGCTGGCGCATAAGCACGTCTCCCGCGGCAACGCCGAGGAAGCAATCAAGAATTCCAAATACGTTTTGCACGGACAATTCCAAACCCCGTGGACGGAGCACGCCTTCTTGGAGCCGGAGTGCGCCGTTGCCATTCCGGACGGCGACGGTATCATGATGTACTCCACCGACCAAAGCGCGCATACAACCCTGCATGAGGTCGCGCTGATGCTCGGTCTGCCGTATGAAAAGGTCAAGATTCAAAACGCCCTTGTCGGCGGCGGCTTCGGCGGCAAGGAGGATATGACTGTCCAGCCGCTTGCCGCGCTGATTGCCTATAAGACAGGCAGAGCCGTCAAATGCAAGCTCACCCGCGAGGAATCGCTGCTCATCCACCCGAAGCGTCACCCGTTCGACATGGACTTTACTATGGGCGTAGACGAAAACGGCATCATTCAAGGCGTTAAGGCGACCGTCGTCTCCGACACCGGCGCATACGCCTCCTTGGGCGGCCCCGTCTTGGAGCGCGCCTGCACCCACGCGGCAGGACCCTACGCCTATGAGAATTTCGAGATCGACGGCTACGCTTACTATACCAATAACCCGCCCGCAGGCGCATTCCGCGGCTTCGGCGTCACGCAGACCTGCTTTGCGATTGAAAGCCTCTTAAACGAGGCAGCCGATAAAGTCGGTATCACCCCTTGGGAGATTCGCTACCGCAACGCCATCCGTCCCGGCGGCGTCCTGCCGAACGGTCAGATCGTCGACGAATCGACAGGCTTGGTCGAAACCCTGCTCGCCGTCAAGGAGGACTTTGACAACGCGAAGGTCAAGGGCATCGCCTGCGCGATGAAAAACGCGGGTGTCGGCGTCGGCATCCCCGACTGGGGTCGCTGCAAGCTGATCGTCGAGGGCGACGAAAAGGTGCATATCTACACGGGTGCCTCCTGCATCGGGCAGGGACTCGGCACTGTCTTGGTGCAGATGGTCGTCTCCAACACGAACCTGCACCGCGACGACATCGTCTATGAGCGCTCGAACACATGGATCGCGCCGGACTCCGGCGACACCTCCGGCTCTCGGCAGACCATGATCACGGGCGAAGCCTGCCGCCGCGCCTGCTTAAAGCTCCACGAAGCGCTGGCAGGGCACACCCTTGCCGACCTGATCGGGCAGGAATTCTACGGTGAGTACCTTGCAAAAACCGACCCTCTCGGCGCGGATGTGCCGAATCCCGTCTCCCACGTCGCCTACGGGTATGCAACGCAATTGTGCGTTCTCGACGAGGTCACGGGCTATATCAAAAAGATCGTCGCGGCGCACGACGTCGGCAAAGCGGTCAACCCTCTGTCCTGCGAGGGGCAAATTGAGGGCGGCGTCGTCATGTCGATGGGTTATGCGCTGACGGAGCAGTTCAATATCGACGCCAACTGCAAGCCCACCTCCAAATTCGGCACGCTGGGTCTGTTCCGCGCGCATCAGACGCCGGAGATCAAGGCAATCGTCATTGATAAGCCGGGCTTAAATGTCGCCTGCGGCGCAATCGGCATCGGTGAGATCACCTCGATCCCGACCGCTCCCGCCATTGCCGACGCGTATTATCGTTTGGACGGTGAGCGCCGCTACAGTCTCCCCTTAAGCGGCACGCCTTACAGCCGCAAGTAATCGTGCAGAAAGGAAGATTCTTATGATCGTCAAAAAGAAATTTCCGCCGAAGGTCGCCTGCGTCCACTGCAACGGCGGCTGCCGCGCCAAGCAGTCCCCCGAAGGCTACGATCTGTGTTCCTACGGCTGCACAGGCTGCGGCGCCTGTATCGACACCTGTCATTTCGGCGCGATCTCGCTGAATAGCTACGGCGTCGCCGAGGTGGATGAGAGCAAATGCGTCGGCTGCGGCGCATGCTACCTTGCCTGTCCGCAGCGCGTCATTCATCTGCGCTTGGAGGATAACCCCATCGTTGTCCTCTGCTCGAACAAAGATGCCCGCTGCAAGGACGCCTGCGAGGTAAGCTGCATTGGCTGCGGCCTTTGTGAAAAGACCTGTCCCGCCGGCGCGATCAAGGTCTCGGAAAACCGCGCTTTCATCTTCTCGGATAAATGCCTCTCCTGCGGCGCGTGCGCCATGGTCTGCCCCCGCAACGTCATCCACGACAAGCGCGGCATCCTCACCCACCGCATTTAAAAAAACAGCTCGTGCCGCCTCCCGGCACGAGCTGTTTTCCATTGCCTCAAAAAACGCTGTACTGCGGGGACATATCCCCGATGGTGACGCTTGTAGCGCGCGGCATCCCTGACGTGCCTATGTGGGGGGCTGAGTGAACAGGGAATAGCGAATAGAGAATAGTGAAAAGTGAAAAGTGTCGGAGCGCTCCGCGCAGATTTTAAATTGTAGGGCGGGGACAGTCCTAATACTGATTCTTGATGAAATTCTTTCATCAAGAATCCCGTGTGCTACGCACACTGGCATCGTGCTAACACAGGCTGCGCCGTCTTGTGCAGAATTTGACGCACCTTCGGTGCTATAAAAAGCTATGAAAGCTTTTTAGTATGAGCAACGTTATGCGCGATTTTGCCCTTCTCCCCTATTGACAAAAGGAAGCCTGCTTTGGTATGATGAAGACAAATTCAGAATAAGGAGTCTTGCAAAATGGCTGCTTCGAATCAATGGGTTCTGACCGATGAGGATAAGGATAAATTCATCACCGCGCTGACGGAAAATCTTCCTGCGCTGCGGGCAAAGGTCGGCATCTCACAGGGTGATCTGGCGCACCTGATCGGTGTCTCCCGCCAAACCTACGGTGCGATTGAGGGCAGACTCCGCAAAATGTCATGGGACACCTACCTCTGCCTGATCTTCTTCTTTGACTATAATCATTTGACACATCGAATGCTGCGCAGTATCTCCGCTTTCCCTAACGAGCTGATCGAGCGTTTTAACAACGGATCGCAGGAGCTTGCAATTGATTCCGCTTTGCTCATCGGGGAGGGTATCAAGGGTCTGCTGGAATGCTTAGACGAGCAGGCACTCCATACAATCCGAACAGTCATGATGGTAGAATACGCCCGTTGCACAAAGCTGCCCGGCGATGCGGTGATTAAATCCTTCAACGGCACCTCCTTCGACACAGCAAAATTTGCCCCCTCCTGCGCGAATGCAGCCGAGGCGCTGAAAAAGTACAAGCAAATCCAAAGCGAACACGCGTGATCCCGCAGGAGCCGCCGCATGGCAAGGGAAGACTACGCCACAGAGGATTATTCTCCCTGCGAGAAAGGTATCCCACCCGAATAACCCCAAATCTCTGTAGGGCGGGGACAGTCGTAAGCCGGAACTATCAACTGCACCCAAGAGATTGCCACGTCGCTGCGCTCCTCGCAATGACATCGAAAAGCCGCCTCCCTTGTCATTGCGAGGCGCTTGCGCCGTGGCAATCTACGCACTTTCTTTGTACTGCACGCGGCTTATAACTGTCCCCTATCTGCAAAGCGACCACCCTGAAGCTTGCTGCCTCAGGGTGGTCGTTGTAATTCTGTGCTTTATTTGGTAATCAGATCCATCGAACGATAGAGAATCGTTGCGACCTGCGCACGGGTTGCGTTGCCTTGCG
>JAQXWB010000054.1 GCA_029225225.1 Bacillota bacterium
GACCTGCGCACGGGTTGCGTTGCCTTGCGGCAGGAGCTTGCCATCCGAGCCGTTGATGATCTTCTCGGCTACCGCCCACTGCACCGCATCGCTTGCCCAAGCTGCCGTCTGCGCGCCGTCGGGGAAGCTGCCCAGCTCCGCACGCTTGTTCGTGTCCGCGCCGAGGCTGCCCACATAGCGGAACAGGATCGTTGCCATCTGTTCGCGGGTGATCTTTCCGTCCGGATCAAACTTCCCGCCGCCGACGCCGTTCACCACATCATTCTCCGCAGCCCATGTGATTGCGTCGCTGTACCACTGTCCCGCAGCCACATCGCTGAAGGTATTTTCCGCCTTCGGCGCGGGTTCTCCCGCAATTCTCCAAAGAATCGTCACGATCATCGCGCGGGTCGTCGTTCCCGAAGGATCAAACTTTCCGTTCCCGACGCCGTTCATATACCCCATGTCCAGCATCAGGTCGACACCCGCATGATACCATTCGGTCTTGTCAAGGTCGCTGTAATCATCGCACGGGCAGTCATGCACCGGCGGCTTATCCTCTCCCGTTGCGGGAATAACCTTCGTATAGCTGCTGTCACAGCGGATGCAGGTATAGGTCAGCACGCCGTCCTCCGTCGCGGTCGCAGGCTTTGTCACCTTCGAGACATACTCATGCCCGAGCGCCGGAACATAGGTGTTCTTATAGCTCTCGCCGCAGTTCTTGCAGGTGTGCAGGGTATAGCCCTTATTATAGCAGGTCGGTGCCACGACGGTATCCGCATAGTCATGTCCCGTCTTCGCAATCTGCGTCGAGGCAATCACCGCGCCGCAATCGTCGCAGACGGTGTTCACCGCGCCGTCCTTCGTGCAGGTAGCCGCGATCGTCTCTTCATGCGTATGCGCATGCTTGCAGGGATTCGAGAGATAATGCGTCGTCGTGCCGTCAACGTAGGAGAACACGCCGTAGAAGGTCGTCTGCTCTGCCTTGACGGTGTAGCTCGCGCCCGCTTTCTGCACAGTGGGCGCTGTCGTCGTGTCCGCGATCTCCTTCTCTGCCCAGCCGTAGAAGCTGTAACCTTCGGTGCCCGCAGGCGCGCCGCTGACGGAGGCAAGCTTCACGGTGTCGCCGACGTAGCTTGCCGTCGTGCCGCTGACCGTCACGCCGTTCGGAACGATATAGGTGATCGTTGCGGCGGTCTTCGGCGCGAAGGTGATTGTCACGGTACAGTTCGCCTTGACATTGCTGACGGTGAAGGTATTGCCGCTGCGCGTTACGGTCGCTGCGTCTTCGGGAGAAAGCTTATAACCCGAAACCGTGTAGCCGGTCTTCGGTGTGGCGGTGATCGTCATACCGCTCATGGAAACCGTACCGTAATCGGTATTCTCGGAAACCGCCGTAACCTGATAGGTAACCGCATTGGGGTGAGAGGGCGTGATCAGATCCGCAGGAACCGCCTTATTAAAGAGGTTGTAAGCCAATTCCGGATAGTCCACAAACGGATTCCGGCAGTCTTGGATTCCCTCAACAACATCGTTGCGCGACATCTCAAATTCATCCACGGGATCCAGCTTGATCCAATTCAAAATAACATCCGTGCTTTGGAACACGACGCTCAGATTACTCAGCGAGCTGTAGGTGCAGTAATCGTAAAGGATTGCACGGGCTACATCGCCCTTGACGTTGTCGAGCGGTTCAAAGAAGCCGCCGCCGAGATAGCCGCCCAGCACGTGACCGTGGTTGTCGTCAGAGTATTTCGGGGTGCCGTTAGTTACCTCACCATAGGGGTAGTTGCTGCGCGCGCTATTGAGTCCCTTGTCGGTCGGGCGCATGGAGTGCAAATCGCCCTCCGCAGCGCTGCCGCCCTTGGAGTCCGGCCACATATGCTCACGGTTGAAATTCGTATCGCCGACCCACTCGCTGCTCGAAGTAACGCCGCAATAAAACAGGCGGAGATGTGAGGAGTCGCCGTTCACGGCATCCGTGTAGGCGAAATTGGTTTTCAGGCTGTTGTAGTTTCCGGTATGCCGATTTTTCGTGACCAGTGTGGAAATGCTGCTTTTCAGCGTCGTGCCGGACTGGGCGCTCAGCTTCTCAAAGGTGTAATTGCCGGTGTAATATGCTTGGGCCTGTGCCGAGAGCGCCTTACAAACAACGCCGAATTTACCGTTATTATACTTCGGCGCAGCCGACACTGCGGACATACAAGTAAGTACGGACACAAGAATCGCAAGTACCGTCAAAAATGAGAGCACTCGCGCTGACATTTTTTTCATATTACTTCTCCTTTTCAAATGATTTCTTATATCATAGCACAAATCCACCCGAAATGAAATGAGGAAAGTAGGAAAACGCAGCGGCATAGTTCACAAAAAGCAGTTAGAATACTTGTTGAAATTGCCAAAACGCCACCCTTGCGGGTGGCGTCAGGGAAAAAGGCTCATTCCAAATTCAGTTTTTTGCGCAAGATGCATTCCGAGAGGAAGAAATACAGCACACAGAGGGCTGCTTGCACCGCAAGTACGATCCCCAGCAGCGTATTGAGCTTTGCAACCGTCGCCGTATACTCGAATGCGGAGAAGGCATTGAAGCCGATCAAGCCGCTGACGGAGAGCAGCTCAATCAAAACGTTGATGCCGTAATACACCAGCACCGACCAGAGAATACGATGCCGCTTGAACAGCTGTCCGATGGAGCAGGAGAGATAAATCTGCAACAGGAGCATGCAGATGGAGGCAAAAATGATCAAGCCAACCAGCAGGAGGGTCATGCCCGACGGCAGATCCAGCTCGTTCCAAATCATCTTTGCGACCTCAAAGAAGCCGTTAATCCCGTCAAAGAGATACCACGATGCAAGAATACTGATCAGCCCCGTCACGACCACCGTCAAAAGTGCAGTGAGGAATTTTGAAAGGATCAACTGCCACGGCTTGACGGGCAGCGTAAACATCAGGTAGCCCTCGTCGCGCAGCAGTCCCGAATAAAAGCGGACGATAGACACGACCAACGAAACGATGCAAGCGGCAATGACGCCCAGCACAAAAACAGTTGTTGTCGTGCTGATCAGCACCGTGCCGAGCTTTCCTTCCAAATCGGCGGAAATCGCCAAGCGCTCGATCACGGCAAAAACGATAATTGCAGGCCAAATAAAGAGGAATATCTTCATATTGGCACGCAGATCATATTTGAGCAGTTTTCTCAGCACGGCCATACACCTCCCATCGGAATCGTGCGGAAGATTTCGCGGAACACCTCATCGACGGATTTTCCCTCGCTGCTGCGGATGTTGTCCACGCTGTCATAGCGGACAATGCGCCCTTCCTTTAGGAAAATGACCTCGTCCAGCACCGGCTCAACGTCCGCGATCAGATGCGTGGAGATCATCACCGTGCTCTCGGGTGAGTAGTTTGTCAAAATCGTGCGCAGGATAAATTCACGCGCAGCGGGATCGACGCCCGCAATCGGCTCGTCGAGCAGATACAGCTTCGCGTTTCGGCTCATCACTAAGATAAGCTGCAATTTTTCCTTTGTGCCCTTGGACATGTTCTTGATTCTGGCGTTCAAACCGATGCCGAGCGCCTGACACATCGCCTCGGCGCGGTCTCTTCGGAAATCGGCGTAAAAGTCCGCAAACAGATCCATCAGATCCTTGGTCTTCATCCAACCCGCATAATACATTTTATCGGGCAGATAGCTGACGAGTGCTTTTGTCTCCGGCCCAATTTCCTTGCCGTCGATGCGCACCGTGCCCTCCGTCGGGCAAAGGAGACCCGTCAGGATCTTAATCAGCGTTGTCTTGCCGGAACCGTTCGGGCCGAGCAGACCGATAATGCGCCCTGCGGGGAGCTGTAAATTCACCCCATCGAGCGCCTTCACGGCATCGTAGATTTTACCGACGCCGCTGCACACAACCAGTTCGTTCATTTGGATTCCCCCTTTGTTTGTAATAGCTGCGCAAGCTCGTTTGCGTCAAAGCCGAGCTGACGCATTTTTTCGCAGAAAGCGGAAAGCTCCTCCTGCGCAAGTGTTTTCCTCGTCTCGGCAATCAAAACCTCGTCCTCCGTGACAAAACGCCCCGTGTTCCGCTGCGCCGAAACAAGTCCGCGCTCCTCTAATGCGGTAAGCGCCCGCTGCATCGTGTTCGGATTGACACCGGCATCCGCGGCAAGGTCGCGTACCGACGGAATGCGAATTCCCGCGGGATACTGCCCCGAAGCAATGCGCTGCGTCAGTACTTCGGCAAGCTGCACCCAAATCGGACGGTCACTTTGCAGTTTCCAAGGCAAACCAAGCACCTCCTTGTTGCTGTATTATTGTATTAACATACTAATACAATAATACACATTTGTCAAGCCCCATTTCCCAAAATTTTCAGTTTTTTTCTCTTATATTAGTCGTTTGTAACACCAAAAGTTACATATTAGCGTTTGTAGGGGCGGACGACCCTGTCCGCCTGTGCAGGAACTGCCAATTGCGTACAAATCTGTTGATTTGTTCTGCCTGCCGCAGCAAAAAAATTGGGGTCAGGCAGCTCTGCCCAACCCCAACATTGTTTCAACCGTTCTATTGCGGATGAATCATCCGTGATAGTTGACAACCTTTTCAAACTTTTCTGCCACAAGGCTTGCGCCGCCGATCAAGCCGCCGTCAATCTCCGGCTGGCTCATCAGCTCGTTTGCGTTTTTGTCGTTCATGCTGCCGCCGTAGAGAATACGCACCTGCTCTGCTGCGTCGCCGAACATCTCCCGCACAGCGCGGCGGATGGCCGCGATGGTACGGTTGGCATCGGACGCCGTTGCGGTCATGCCCGTACCGATTGCCCAAACAGGCTCATAGGCAATGACAACATCCGTGATCTGCGCGTTGCTCACGCCGCAAAGCGCCGCCTTTGTTTGCAGGCAGACGACCTCGTTCGTAATGCCCGTCTGCTTCTGCTCTAAGCTCTCGCCGACGCAGATAATGGGCTTTAAGCCGTTGGCAAGCACCTTTAAGACCTTCTTGTTGACGGTCTCGTCGGTCTCGCCGAAATATTGACGGCGCTCCGAGTGTCCGAGGATGACATATTCCACGCCCAGCTCCTTCAGGCTCGCGCAGTTGGCCTCGCCCGTGAACGCACCCTTGTCCTCAAAATGGACATTCTGCGCGCCCAGCTTGATCTCCGTGCCCTTGAGCTGCGCGCCGGCGGCGAACAGGCTCACGGTCATGGGGCAGACAACAACCTCGACATTGCCCTTCGGCTGGATCTTCTTCAATTCCTGAATCAGCGCAACGGTCTCCGCAGGCGTCTTATTCATCTTCCAGTTGCCCGCGATCATGGGTCTTCTCATATGCCGCGCCTCCGAATCAATAGAGCTTCTTACGGATCTCGACGTTGCCCGCCGGGCAGTGGTTCTTGCAGTTGCCGCAGTTGACGCACTTATGCTCGTCGTTCTTCACGCCGGAGACGATCTTGCCGGTGGAGCTTGCGCCGATACGGTTCGCGCCCGCGTTGATCATCGCCACTGCGTCATCATAGGTGCGCACGCCGCCGGATGCCTTGACGCCCATATCGGGGCCGACCGTCTCACGCATGAGGCGGACATCCTCGACCGTCGCGCCGCCGGTGGAGTAACCGGTAGAGGTCTTGACAAAGTGTGCGCCGGCGAGCTTCGCGACGGTGCAGGCCTTGACCTTCTCCTCGTCGGTCAGCAGGCAAGCCTCGATGATGACCTTGACCTTTGCTCTGCCCTTCACCGCGTTGACAACGCCTTCAATATCGCGCTTGACGAGCATCCAGTCGCCGGACTTGATCGCGCCGACATTGATGACCATGTCGATCTCGCGCGCACCCTTGGTCGCTGCATCGTCCGCCTCGAATGCCTTCGTCTCAGGCGTGCAGGTGCCGAACGGGAAGGCAATGACGCAGCACGGCGTTACGCCGCTGCCCTCGAGCTGCTGCGCGACATACTGGATATAGGACGGGTTGACGCAGACGCTGGCGCAGTGATACTTTTTCGCCTCGTCGCAGATCTTGCGGATGTCCGAAACAGACGCTTCGGGCTTCAGATAGGTGTGGTCAATATATTTTGCCATATCGGCGGGGTTCTGACCGCCGGCAGCAGGTGCGGATGTCTGCGCGCCGTACTTCGAGCAGATTTCCTCCGTCACTTGTCTGATAATTTCATTGATATCCATACTCATGGTTCCTTTCGTATCTTTTGTTTCTTCGAAAGGCCTGTAGGGCGGGGACATGTCCCCGCCGTCCGCGAAGCGGCAGACCGTACAGACGAGCAAGTCCGTACGCAGTCGGTAGTTCCTTCACGCGGCGGGGACATGTCCCCGCCCTACATGGCATTTCAAAGGCTTATCGGTTATTTCTCGCTTCCTCGGCGATCTTTGCCGTGGCGGTCAGACCGAGGCGGGTCGCACCGGCAGCAAGCAGACTCTCCGCCTGCGCGAGGGTCTTGATGCCGCCGTCGATTTTGATGCCGACATTTCTGCCCAAGATGTCATAGGCAAGCTTGACATCCTCGACGCGCGCGCCGTGACCGCTGAGCATATTCTGAATTTTGACATAATCCACGCCGCTGGCGCGGAGCATCGTCAGCACATTCCGCTTTTCCTCGTCGGTAAAGAGGGCGTGCTCAAAGACAGCCTTGATTTTCGCCTTACCGCAGGCAAAGCGCACCAGCTCCTCCAGCTCCCGCTGGGCCACATCCAGTCTGCCCGACTTAATGGCGAGCACGTTGATCGCAACGTCAATCTCCGTTGCGCCGTTTGCCATGCATTCGCGCAGCTCGGCAAGCTTCGCCGCCTGCGACATACAGCCGTGCGGGAAGCCGACCGCCGTGCCGACCGCAACGGGACTGCCAAGCAGTTCCTCCCGGGCGGCAGGGACATAGTAGGGCGCAACGCAGACCGCCGCCACGGAATACTTCCGCGCAACAGCGCACTCCGCCTTGATTTTCTCCAGCGTGGTATCGGGGTTGAGAAGCGAATGCTCCAAATGGGAAATGACGTCCGTACCCGTAACGAGTCCCGCGCAGGGGGCAGGCGCGGTGTCGATATGGAAGTATTGCAGCACCTGCCGTTCTACTTCCCTTCTGATTGCTTCCACATCCATAGTCAATGATACTCCCTTACTTCGCCGTCAATGGTCAGATGGTCGATCACGCCGCAGATGGTCAGATCCGCAATGCACTGTCTGCCAAGGAACATATTTGCCGCGCCGCCGTCCACATTGACAATGACCGTGTCCCCGATACCGGCGTCCGCCACATCAAAGGCGATTGCCTGATTTCCGGTGAGTTTGCCGTCCTCGTCAATATAGTCGATGATCATCAGCTTCTGTCCGGCGTAGCCTGCATCCTTGATCGTAGAGACGACGTTCCCGACGACTCTTGCCAGCTTCATCCCATCTTCGGGAGGATGCCCTCGACGTCGTCATGCGGAGACGGAATGACATGGCAGCCGTACAGCTCGCCGACGCGCTTTGCCGCCGTAGCGCCCGCGTCAACCGCAGCCTTGACCGCGCCGACATCGCCGCGCACCATGACGGTGACAAGACCGGAGCCGATCTGCTCCTTACCGATCAGATGAACATCCGCCGCCTTGACCATTGCATCGGCTGCTTCAACGGAGCCGATCAAGCCGCGGGTTTCGACCATACCAAGTGCTAATTTCATTGTTGTTTTCCTCCAAGCATTTATTCTTCGGGTTTCAGTTGAACATTATACGAATCAATAAAGCCAACGATGGCGGAGTCGGCGGGCGTTTTCTTCGTGCGGAACATCCGCCCCGCCTCCTTCGAGCCGATCATATAGACGAAGTCGCCTCTGCCTGCCTGTCGGGTTGCGTCCGCCGACACGACCATTTTGGTTTTTTTGCCTTTTTCAATGAGCTGCACCACGAGGAGCGGAATATTCTCCAAATTCGGCTCCTTCACGGTGGCAACTACGCAGCCGACGACCTGCCCGATGTACATCGCTTAGCCGATCGTGGGCAGGATGCCCTCGACATCGTCGTGCGGAGACGGGATGACATGGCAGCCGTACAGCTCGCCGACGCGCTTTGCCGCCGTAGCGCCCGCGTCAACTGCCGCCTTGACTGCGCCGACATCGCCGCGCACCATGACGGTGACGAGGCCGGAGCCGATCTGCTGCTTGCCGATCAGGTGAACATTTGCAGCCTTGACCATTGCGTCGGCAGCTTCAATCGCGCCGATGAGGCCGCGTGTCTCGATCATACCAAGTGCTAACTTCATTGTAATTTCTCCTTTCGATTAACCCATCGTGGGCAGGATGCCCTCGACATCGTTGTGCGGGGACGGGATGACATGGCAGCCGTACAGCTCGCCGACACGCTTTGCCGCCGTAGCGCCCGCGTCAACCGCCGCCTTGACCGCGCCGACATCGCCGCGCACCATGACGGTGACGAGGCCGGAGCCGATCTGCTGCTTGCCAATCAGATGAACGTTTGCCGCTTTGACCATTGCGTCGGCGGCTTCGATTGCGCCGATGAGACCGCGTGTCTCGATCATGCCTAATGCTTCTTTCATTTGTAAATCCTCCGTATTAAATTTATTTTTTTGTTTAAAAATGTAGTATCAGCGATGTAACGCTTTTTTTGCTATCCTTTTGAAGCGAAGCATCCATTGCTGCCGATCAAATTCTTTTCGGTAGCTCCTGCAAAAAGCGTTTGCATCCTTCTGTCTAATCTCGCGCAGATATTTCTCAACCCATTTGTCTTTCTGACAGGTTCCCTCCCGTGTCAGCCATGGGTGGAATATCTCAAGCGCCAATTCAGTAAGGCGGAGTCTGTCCTCTTCCGTTTTCCAATTTTGGAAATAGTGGTACATACATATCCGCAAACCATGCGCTGCCCGTTGGTACAGAAATTGTTCTGTTTCCGCAGGGGAAAGAGCTGTTGCATCACAAAGCTCGGTGAGCGCATTCAGCTTCCGTTCAAAATTACGCGCGTATTCCGCATAGCCCTTCTTTGTTATGCTGTCTGCATTGGAAGGGTCGCGGCAATAAACGGTCTTTTGTATCAGCACGATTCGGCTGCAATACCGAAAAAGCTGCCGGATGAACAGCGCATCCTCCGAGGTTCTCAATTTCTCGTCAAACCAAAGGTTATTCGCTCGAATGACGTTCAGATCAAACAATTTCGAATAAACCGTGTAGGAATCGCTCTGCACAAGATAGTGCAGCAACTGCTGCGGCTCATTCTTGATTGAAATCAGCAGCGGTGCGTCCTTCCTCACCTGAGGATCTTTGGTTGCGCAACAGCACTGTACCTCGTTTTTACAATAGCCTTCATAAAGATCGGCGATACTTGTCAAGGGAAGATAGTCATCACTATCAACAAAACATATACATTCGCCAGTTGCATTCCGCATTCCGAGATTCCGTGCGGAGGAAACGCCGCCGTTTTCCTTGTGGAACACCCTGACTCTTGCATCCTTGCGAGCATATTCGTCGCAAATTTTCGGGGATTGGTCTGTTGAACCATCATCCACCAAGATCAGCTCAATATCAGAGTAGGTCTGTCCGAGAATAGAATCCACGCAGCGCCGAAGATAACCTTCGGAATTCCAGATCGGGACGATGATGCTGATTTTCGCTTTATTTTTCATTGCTTAGTACAGCGCTTTGACAATATCGGGGTGCGGGGAAGGGATCACGACGCTTTCAGAGAGCATGCCCTGCGCTTCCGGCGTTTTCTCGCCCGCAGCGATCGCCGCGCGGACGGCTGCGACCTCGCCGGTCATGGTGATAAAGGACTTGCCGCCCAAGCCGCGCCCGAGGCGAATGTCGATCAGACGGATATCCGCCGCCTTGACCGCCGCATCTGCCGCAACGACTGCGGTGCAGAGACTGAACGCCTCCATCACGCCGACGGCAGCGACCTGCCCGATCTCGTTGCAGGCGTTGATCGCCTTCGGCACCTGCTCATGGACATGCGAGATCACCATGCTGTCCACCAGCCGCTGACCCGCAACAGCCTTGCCCGCGTCCACACTCTCCTTGACCGCCGCGACTTCGCCCGTGACGATCACGATATATTTGCCAGCGCAGACCGGCTGCGCCGTGACCAGCTCGACGGACGCCGCCTTGAGCATCGCATCCCCCGCATTCACGCCGACGGGGATCGCATTTGTCTCGATCATTCCCAATGCATTCATTTGGACGCCCTCCTGATTTCAATATAGTCCTCCGTGACCGCCGTGACCGTGCCGGAGATGCTCGCGTGCATCTTGACGCCGAGCTTTTTCTCCGCGATATCCGCGATGAGCTGATTCTTGCGCACCTTGTCACCCACGGCGACCTTCGGCACGCTCGGCGCGCCCACGCCCATGCGGAGCGCGATGCGCACGCAGTCAGTTGAAAGCGGCTTATCCACCAGCGGCGCGGGGACGTCGTATTCGCTCACGCCGAGTCGGGCAATCAGGCGGGAGACGGGAACCTTTTTGTTCTCCAAACCGCCGTCCACCTCGCCGTAGACCTCCTTGCGTGCTCGGATGCCCTTTGACGCCATAGCGGATTTGAGCGTCTGCATCACCTGCGAGGGCTTTAGACCGAAGTTGCAGGCGTAGTAGGTGCAAAGTCCGCAGTTGCAGCAGGAGAAGATGCCGTTGAAATCACCCATGAGGTCGATGCCGTTGGCAATGCTCCGCATGGCTTTGTGCGGCTGCACATTCAGCCCCAGCGCGTTTCTCGGACACATCTGCGTGCACATCGAGCATTGGCAGCACACCGCCATAATCATGCGCAAATCGAGCTTCGGGGACTTCGTTTGCAGAAGCGGATGGTTCTTCGGGATTGCCAGCAGACCGCCCGTGGTCTTGGTCACGGGGATGTCGAGGGTATCGACCACCCTGCCCATCGCGGGACCGCCGATGATGTAATCGCAAGGCTCCGTCGTGCCGCCCGCCGCGTCAATCAGCTCCTGGAGGGAGATGCCGACGGGGACGCGCAGAGTGACGGGATTTTTGACCGCGCCGCCGACGGTGACATATTTTTCAACGACCTTCTTGCCGTCGATGGCGGCTGCGATGTTCACAAGGGTGCTGACGTTGCACACGACCGCCCCGACATCAAGGGGAAGTCCGCCCGTCGGGACGACTCTGCCCGTGACCTCATAGACGATCTGCTGCTCGTCGCCTGCCGGATAGTAGGCGTCAAGGAGATGCAGCTCCACATCATCCGCGTCTTTTAAGACCGCCTTGAGCGCCTTGACCGCCTCGTGGTAATGCTCCTTGAGGCAAATCACCGCGTACTTTGCGCCCGTGAATTCCTTCACCGCGCGAATGCCGCGCACAACATCCGCCGCGTAGTACTGCATGACCTGCTGATCGACGCGCAGGAGCGGTTCGCACTCGGCGCCGTTGGCAAGCACATACTCGGCTTTGCAGTTGATCTTGACATGGGTTGGAAAGCCCGCGCCGCCCGCGCCGAGAATACCGGCGTCGCAGACGATTTTAGCAAGTTCCATAGGCTCAGATGATGCGGAAGTCACCCTTGAGCACGCAGCGTCTTGCGCGCGTAAAGGACTTCGCGCTGGTCAGTCCCTCGCCGGTCGGCGTGGCGATGGTCAGGGTCGTATAGCCCTCGCCGCCGAAGCCCAAGCCGGAGTAAGACGGCGCGTTTTTGACGAAGATCGTCGTGTTCATGCGCCGCGCCGCGCGGGACATATTGTGGACATTCGTCGAATGGATGAGGGCGGAGTGCTGGCAGCCGTGCTCCGCACGGAACGCCTCATTCAGCGCCTCGTCGAAATTCGCCACACGCACCATGCCGAGCACGGGCATCAGCATTTCGACCTCAACAAACGGATGATAACGGTCAACGTCGGCAATCACCAGCACGGGGTCGCCCGTGAACTGCACACCGCTTTCGCGGAGAATGTAGGTCGCGTCGTGACCGACGAATTTGCGGTTAATCACATATTTGCCGTCCTTTTCAATGAGGACGGTGCGGACGATTTTGTCGATATCCTCGCCGTAGACGCGGAACGCGCCGCACTGCTGCATCGTGTTCATCAGCGCGTCCGCAATGGAATCGACCATGAAGACTTCCTTCTCCGCAACGCACAAAACGTTGTTGTCGAAGCTTGCACCGTCCACGATGTCCTTCGCCGCCTGCGGAATGTTCGCCGTCTCATCGACGATCACAGGGGGATTGCCGGGGCCCGCCGCGACGCACTTCTTGCCGGACTTCATCGCGACCGCGACGACCGCCTCGCCGCCCGTGACGGACAGCATCTTGATGGCTTTGTGCGTCATAATGACCTTCGAGGTGTCGAGGGTCGGTTCCTTCGGCGCGGTAATCAGCCCGTTGGGGCCGCCCGCTGCGATGATGGCTTCGTTTAACAGCTCCATCGTCCGCTGTGAAGCGCGCTTTGCCGCCGGATGGGGGTTATAGACCACGGCGTTGCCCGCTGCGATCATGCTGATGGAGTTATTGATGACGGTCGCGGTGGGGTTGGTTGAGGGGGTGATGGAGCCGATGACTCCATAAGGTGCCGTCTCGACCAAGGTCAAACCGTCGTCGCCGCTGAAGGCGGTCGGGTGCAGATCCTCAATGCCGGGCGTCTTGTTCGCGGCAAGGAGGTTCTTTGCGATCTTGTGATGTACCTTGCCGTAGCCCGTCTCCTCGTGGGCGAGGATTGCCAGCTCCTCGGCGTGCTCACGGGCGCACTGACGCATTGCCTCGATCAGCTTGCCGCGCTCCTCTAAGGTCATGTCCATCAGGCTCTGCTGGGCGCGGATCGCGGTGTCGATCGCGTCGTGAACATCGTCAAACAGGCACTGTGCGCTTCCCGTCGGGCAGCAGCCGCCATGCTCCAAGCTGCTGCGCGTTTGATCTGCGATTTGTCGGATCTGTTCTTTTGTCAATGCCATACGCTATCCTCAGCTTTCTTTGTTGAATTTTTCAAAAATACGGGTTCCGTTTACATCAACGGAATCAATAATTGCGACAATACTTTGATCGACCGGCTTGTTTTCGGTTACATTGGTCTGACGCGACGAGCTGCCGCCGACCAGCATCACGACCTCACCCTCGCCCGCGCCCACGGCGTCAATGGCGACGAGCAGACCGCCCTTTTCCTGCCATGTCTCAATATCAATGGGCTTGACGATCAGCAGCTTCAAACCGTAAAGCTTTTCCGCCTTGTTCGTGCTGACGACCGTTCCCTTTACTCTTGCTAACTGCATACCGTTTCTCCTTCATATTGCACCACAATGTCATTTGCGAGCAGAGCGTCGCGCGCCGCCGGCGTGATGATCGCACCGACGCAGGCACGGAGCGTTTTTTGCTCGCTCTGCGCGGCGGCGAGCACATCCGCCTCGGTGATGAGACTTGCGCCAATGCGCGCTGCGGCGTCTCCCGTGTAGTACGGGCTCACCGTCACGCCCATCTGCCGGAGCGTCTCAATGGAGGAGGCGACGCCCTCCAAAAAGGTGTTGCGGCGGAAGCGCGGCGGGTCAAAGTCGAGATACAGCCGCACATCCTTCTTCCAAAGAACACTCCGCACGGCAAGGTACGCCAAAAAGTCCTTGTCCTCACCGTTTGCAATCTGTCCCAAAAGCTCCAAACGCGGCGCGACCAAAATGATCGTTTTCGCCTTTGTCGCCCGCTCCATCAGGTCGTTTTCGCCCAACTTTGCGGCAAAGAGCGTCATTTCGTCCTCCAGCTCGTTGCGCTCCGTAAAGCTCACGGGGATATAGCCCTCGCCGAATTGCTTTTTCAGCAGAGCCTTCAGCTCCTTCGGATAAGCAACCGGCGCAGCCAGCAGGACAAGCACCTCCTCCGGGTGCTGCTTCTGCCGCTCCAAAAGCGCCACACGCCGCACGACCTCCGCAACGATCAGCTCTGTTAACTTGTGGATCCATTCCTGATTCATTGTAATCCTCGCTGTCATTGCTTCTCAAAAACTCTGTAGGCTGGGGACATGTCCCCGCCATGTGTAGGGGCGGATATTATCCGCCCTACGGCAGGTACCCTCGTAATTTGCGGTCGGCTGATAGCCGCCCCTAAAGATAACGAGGCAGAAAACTTACTTCAAAACCTCCATCATCGTGCTGCCGCTCATGGCGATGGCGTTCGCCTCGTCGGTGTCGATGTGAACCTCCATATCATGCCCGTCGCCCGCGCGGACAACGACGTTTTCAAACACGACCGCGCGTTCGCCGTCGCTGCGCAGCCGCACGATATCTCCGTCATGCAGCCCGAACAGCGCCGCCTGCGCGGAGGAAAGGTGCAGATGCCGTGCCGCGACGATCACGCCCTCGGAGATCGTAACCGACCCGTTCGGCCCTACCAGCGTGCAGCCCGGCGTTCCGGCGGTCTTGCCGGACATCCGAACCGGTGGGCGGATGCCGAGCGCAAAGGAATCGGTCAGCGCGATTTCGACCTGCGTCGCCTTGCGCTCCGGTCCCAAAACACGCACCTTTTTCAGTTCCCCCTTCGGGCCGACGACGGTGAGCTGCTCTTGGCAGGCAAACTGCCCCGGCTGGGAGAGGTTGCGGAAATGCTTTAACTGATAGCCCGCGCCGAATAGCTTTTCCACATCTGCGCGGCACAGATGGATATGCCGCGCGGACGAGGCGACGGGAACAAAGATCCGACCCGTCTTTTGAAACAGCGCCTCTGAAGTTGCGAGCGAAACCGCTCTTTGCACCGCGCACTTATCCATTTGCGTTCACCTTCTTCATCACGATACCTTCATAGTAGGTCTTGGCAATGATGGTCTTGACGTCCTCCACGGTCGCGCGGACGATATTGGTCTTTGCCGCCGTATCCTGCAAGGCGTGCTTTGCCAATGTGTCAATGTCCTCCATGCGGAACTTCGTCTCACACAGCGGCGGGATATGCACATCGCTGCACAGCTTGCGCACCGCCTCAATGGCCTGCTTGGAGGCGGCGTCAACCGAGAGATTATCGACCTTCTCGCCCATCGCCTGCGCCACGCTGGCAAGGCGCCCCATGCAGTACGGGCGGTTGTATTCCAGTACACGCGGGAGCATGATGGCATTGGCAAGCCCGTGGGGAATATTATAGAAGCCGCCGAGCTGATGCGCGATGGCGTGCGTCAGTCCGAGACCCGCGTTCGAGAAGGACAGACCCGCCATATATTCCGCCCAGCACATATCCGTGCGGGCATCCATATCCGAGCCGTCGTGCACCGCTTTGCGCAGCGCCTTGGACACCAAGCGGATCGCTTCCAACGCAAGGGCATCGGTGTAGGGCGTGTGAATATTGCAAATATAAGATTCAATCGCGTGTGTCAGAGCGTCAATGCCTGTTGCGGCGGTCAAAGAGGGCGGCATACCGACCATCAGCATCGGGTCGTTCAGTGCAAGGTGGGCAAGGCAGTTCGTGTCCACCATCAGCATTTTGGACTTTGCGTCCTCGTCCGTGACAACATAGGCGCGGGTGCATTCCGAGCCGGTGCCCGCCGTCGTGTTGACGGCAATCACGGGCGCGCCGTGCTTTTTGGACTTGTTCACGCCGTTATAGTCTTCGATCTTGCCGCCGTTGGCGGAGAGGATACTGACCGCCTTCGCCACATCAATGGGCGATCCGCCGCCGATGGCAATCAGCGCGCTGCAGCCGCTCTTTTGATAAAAGTCCAACGCGGCGTAGACGATTTTTGTCGTGGGATTCGGCTCGACGCCGTCAAAAATGAGGTATTCGATCCCCGCTTCATCCAGTACCGCCGTCACCTTACCCGCCGTACCGATCTTAATTAGCCCCTTATCCGTGACAACAAGGACTTTTTTTGCGCCGAGACGCTGCAAGAAATGCGGGATCATGGTAATCCCGTCTCTGCCGATCAGCGTGTGCCGCGGCTGGTATAGTTCAACAATTCCTTCGTTTTCCATTTGCATACGCTCCGTTTCAAATCGCTCAAAATCGCTCATTTTATACAAGGCTTTTTGTTCGTTCTCATCATCCCACAAAATGCGTTCAATGTCAATATCCGAACGAAATTTTTCGCACATTTCGTCAGATTCGCCAAACGAAAGGGCTTTCACTTGTGGATAATGTGCAAAAAATCAAATCCGCCAAATGCCCTACGACACTTCATCGTGCGGCATTTGGCGGATAATCGCTCAAAATCGCTCATTCTATTGGCAAAAGCACGCAAGGAATTCCCTGTTTTGCGTAGAAATCGGCGAATTTCTGCGGCATATTCCTTGTGCTGATCACGCGGCACAGCTTTTCCGGCGGGAACATGGTGGCAAACGCGCGGCGGTCAAACTTCGCGCTGTCGAGCAGCATATAGAGCCTGCGGGTCATGCGGGAGAGCTGGGTATAAAGCCCCGTGCGGTTTTTGTCCTGCACGGTGTAGCCGCGTTCCAAGTCAAAGCCCTCAGCGGTCAGAAATACTTTATCAAAATAATAGCCGCGCAGCACATGACTGATGTCGGGATCGAGCGTCTCAATATAATTCTTGCCCGTGTGGATGTCGCCGCCGAGCAGCGTGAGAGAAACATTCGGGCACGCCGCCAGCTCCAGCACGGCGGTAACCGAGGTCGTGACGACAGTCAGCCGCTCCACATCGCCCAGCAGCGCCGCAAGCATATTGCAGGTCTTGCCCGCGCCGATAAAGATGGACTCTCCCGCGTGCACCTGCGCGGCAGCCTCCTGCGCGATCAGCTGCTTTTCCTTGTCAATCTCATCCAAGATCTCCGTACCGTTCACATAGCGGCGGCGCTCCGGCTGCTTCTGCGGCAGGCGCAGACCGCCATGCGTGCGCTCTGCAAGCCCCTTCTTCTGCAATTCCTCAAAATCGCGCCGCACCGTAGCAACCGACGCCCCCGTGATCGCGCAGACCTCCGTCATGGACACCGCGCCACGCTCCAGCAGCAGCTCCTTAATTTTCTGTTCCCGTTCCCAGCCCTTCATCGCATTTATCCTCCGTTCATTTTCGCTCATTATCGCTCATTTCGATCATACCACAGGAAAATTCCCCTGTCAAGCGCAAAATCACGCGGGCCCCCCATATCCCTGTAACGCCAATGTAGGTTGGCTTTGCAACACCCCCTGTAGGGCGGGGAGTTTCATGACGATGACAGGAAAGCCCCCCTCTTTGTCATTGCGAGGCGCTTGCGCCGTGGCAATCTCATGCAGGAATCACCGACTTCGTACAAACCCATTCGTACCGTCCGCCGTTTCGCGGTCGACACGCACCCGCAAGGGGGTACAGCAAATACGAAGCTTTTCTCATTAGATTGCCGCGTCGTTGCGCTCCTCGCAATCCACACGCGAGAAAGCACCACGATAAACGACACAGCCCCTGTAGGGCGGGGACATATCTGCGGCATTTTCAAAACGCTGACACGCCCCCGTGAGTCCCGGGGGCGTGCCTTTGAAAGAGGAGAGAAGATATCAGAAATTTTGGTCCATGAGCGTCAGGAGCTTTGCCATTTGCGCACGGGTGAGTCCGTCCGCGGGCTTCAGGCTGCCGTCCGGGAATCCGCCGAACAGACCCTCGCTGACCGCCCAAGACATTGCTTCCTTCGCAAAGTCCTGCACCTCAGCGCCGTCGCTGAAATCGGACAGGTCTGCTTCCTTTTGTTCGCTCTGTTTCAGCCACAGGGTTGCATAGCGATACAGGAAGGTTGCCGCCTCTTCCCGCGTGACAAGCTGATCGGGCGCGAAGGTCGTAGCGCTCATGCCCTTTGCGATGCCGTTCTCCTTTGCCCATGCGACGGCATCGGCAAAGTAGGCATCGGCAGGCACATCCGCAAAGCCGCTCTCAACGTTCACGGTAGGTGAACCCGCCATACGGTACAGGGTAGTGACCAGCATACCGCGGGTCATGCCCTCCTCCGGAGAGAAGCGCTGCGTATCGGTGCCCTTCATCATGCCGTTGTCAATCACATAGTCGGTGTACGCGTGATACCAGCTATCGGTATCCAAGTCGGTAAAGGAGGCGGTGGCGCAGTGCGCGGGGAGGAGCTCGCCCTTTGCAAGCAGCTCGCCGCAAACGCTGCAATAGGTGTCGCCGGTGTAGCCGTTCTCGGTGCAGGAGGCTTCCTTTGCGCCGCGCACTTCTGCGGTATGACCCAGCGCTGCAATTTCCTCCGCGGAGAGCACAATGCCGCAGCGTCCGCAGACCATGGTAAGGCTGCCGACTTCGGTACAGGTGGCTTCCTTGCGTTCTCCCTGCACTGTGCTGTGTCCCAGCGCTGCGATTTCCTCCGTGGAGAGCACGATGCCGCAGCGTCCGCAGACCATGGTAAGGCTGCCGACTTCGGTACAGGTGGCTTCCTTGCGTTCTCCCTGCACTGCACTATGTCCCGGCGCAGGGAGCTTCTCCACAGACAGCTCCGCGCCGCAGTCGTCGCAGACGGTGGTGGCACTGCCATCTTCGGTGCAGGTCGGCTCGACGGTGACGGTCAAGGTGTTTGTATGCTTGCAGGTCTCGTAGGTGATATTCTCGGAACCGAGGACGCTACCGTCTTCGCCGACGGTCAGCTTCAGGTTCCACGGTACGATCAGCGCACCCTCAATGCGCAGCTCGCCGTCGATGGTCACATCCTCGCTCAGACGAATGGTGGTTCCGGCGGGAATCACGGAGTAATCACCGGCAGGAATGTCGGTTCTGCCGTCCCAGCAGACGGTAGGCAGTTCATTGAGATTGCAGCGCTCAACGACCATGTTCTTTTGGCTGCCCAGCGTGGTGGTGACCTTCACTTCCTTGGCAAAGGCGTCCCAGCCGAGGCCGATCACGCCGCCGGGCACCGTGACCTCCTGCACGCCGACATAGGTGACAGTGACAGGATAGGTACTGTAGTCATACTTATAGCCTTCAAAGGCATTCGGGCCGATGTATTGGAGAGAATCCGGCAGGGTGGCGGAGTTCAGTGGGTCGCCCATAAATGCTTTTTCGCCAATGTAGAGCAGGCCCTCCGGCAGCTCGATAGAGGTCAGCGCGGTGCAGTCCGAGAATGCATTGTTCTTTAAATACTTTATGGTGCTTGCCATCTCGACCTCGGTCAGCTCAATATTGTTGGAGATACCGAAGGAGCCAACCGTTTCCAGACCCTCAGACAGGATGACCTTCTGATAGTGGTTGCCCGAGAACGCGCATTCATTCCATGTCTCCAAACTCGCCGGTACAACGAGCGTGTCGGGGCTCCATTCGCCACTCCACACCAGATTGTCCCAGCCGCCGTAACCGAAGGACTGACGGCCGTTGAGAGTGGTCAGACCTGCGGGAATATTGATGTATTCCAGCTCGCGGATCTGGTCGAAGGAGCGCTCACCGACGGTGGTGATGGTATCGGGCAGGTGTACCTCGGTGATGTTGTACTTCTGACTGAACAGGCGGTCGGCGACGGCGGTGACGGTATAGCTCATCTCGTCGCCCTCGCAGGTGACCGTTTCGGGGATGTTGACAACGCCGAGCACTGTCTGCTCATTATAGCCCGTGACCATGACCTCCGTGGCGGAGATGGGCATATAGTCGATGCCGTCAACCGTGAAGGGCGCACCGGAATAGGCCTCAAAGGGCAGACCGTCTCTGGTCATCTGACCGACATAGCCGCTGCGCCGCAGGGCTGCGCCGGCGGTGGCACTCTTGACCTCAGGAATGACACTCTCCACATCGGGATGGAGGAAGAAGTTGCTCATCACGTTGCTGCCGATGTATGCAACGTTTTCGCCGAAGGTGATGGAGCGGACGTAACGGCTCCAATAGAACACGTTGCTGCCCACATAGGTGACAGAATCGGGGATGACGAAGTCATAGCAGTTGTCCAGACCCGCATAGGCAAAGTCGCCGATGGTGGTAACGGTGGAAGGAAGCTCGATGGCTGTCAGACCGGTAGAATAGAATGCGCCGTAACCGATTTCTTTGGTGCCCTCAGGAATGTCGATTTCCGTAAGGGCTCCGTCCTCTAAGAAACAGTAAGTTGGGATTCGTTCCACGCCCGGTGCAATCGTCACATCTGTCAGCGCGGTGCAGTTCATATACAGGCCCTCGGTGTCCTGCGCTACCACGGGAAGCTCCGCCTTGGTCAGGCTGGTGCAGTTAGTGAACGCGCGGTCGCCGACACTCTCGATCTTGTCGCCGAAGGAAACCTCCTGAATGCCGCTGAAGGAGAAGGCATAAGCGCCAATATAGCGGAGGGATTCGGGCAGCTTGAAATCTGCATTGCTGTTGGTATAGAAGGCATAGGTGCCGATCTCCTCCAAGCCCTCCGGCAGGTTGATGGAGGTTAAACCGGAGTTGTACCAATACAACTGGAACGCACTGTCACCGATGACTCGGATGGAATCGGGCAGCGTGATGTCAGTAAGCTGGCTGCACATCATGAAAGCCTTCGGGCCGATGGTGGTAAGGGTGTACGCAGTGCCCTCATAGGTCACGCTTCCGGGGATTGTCAGCTCTGCGGGCAGCTCGGGATAGGGATTGACATAGTCGCCGGCAGCGTTGGGATTACGGATGAGCTGGACAGTGTCCGCGCCGGTGATCTTGAACCACAGGCCGTCTGCCTCAAAGTTCTGACCGAGCAGGTCAGTCTCGCCGGCGCTCACGCGGGTGTCCCACACGTCGGGGGTCGCCTCGGCGGAGGGCTTGTCCACGGTCGCGTCGGGATCGGGGGTCTCCGGCTCCTCGGGCGGAAGGGTCTCGTCGCCCACGGTGACGACCGCGCTGGCGGACAGGCCGCTGTCAGCCTTGACGGTGATGACGGTCTGCCCCTTGGCAACGCCGGTGACAACGCCGTTTTCGTCCACGGTGGCAACGTTCTTATCCTCGCTCGTCCATGTCAGCTTGAGACTGTCAGCCAATCGGGCGGGCAGGACGCGCAGGGACATTGCTTGGCTGTCACCCGCGGCGACAGTCATGTTGCTCAGGCTCAGGAACTGCGGGCCGAGATCGACATAGACCTGCGCCTTGTTCAGCGCATAGTCGGAAACGGACAGCTTGATTCTGCCGGGGTTCAGGCCGTTATTCTTCAGGAACTCGCAAAGGCCGTCGAGGTCGATGATGACCTTGCTCTTGCTTCCCTGCTCCTCAATTTCCGCGAAATTCTCCACGGTATAGGTGAGCAGGTAGGTGTTTGTGGAGTCGATGATGTCGACAATGCGGACATAGTGGTCGTCCTGCACATCAAACGCCAGCTTGAACGCGCTGTCCTCGGCATCCACATAGCACTGGATGTTGCTGATCTCCGGCGCGCCGGAATCCAGCCAAATGGGATAGGTCACGGAGGTCGTGCTATCGCTTTGGGCGGTGTTGCCGGAGAAGGTCAGATCGTAATACTTGCCGGTGGGGGCATAGTCGCCGTCATAAGCGCCGGTGGCTTCGTTATAGTACCGACCCGTCCAGCCGTTCGTTAGGATCTGCGTGTTGATGTAGGTCTGTGCGTTATAGTAATAGTAGCTTCTGGTCAGGTACTTGCTGCCGATACTCCAAACCGTCTCGCCGCTGTCGTCGGTGATCTTGGCGGAGAAGTCCGTCAAGTTGCGGCGGGTCGTCAGAATGATTCCCAGCGTCTGGGGCGCGTTGTCGATCTTGGTTGAGAACGCCAAGCGGTCATAATTATAGTTATCTGCCTCATTGTATGCATTTTCGCCGAGGTAGTAGCCGGAGCCGTTGGCGTTGACCGTAGCGAACACGGTCGGCTGGAGCTGCCACGCGGTGTCGGGGTCGCCCTCAAAGACGGTGCCGGCATCCGTCCAGTCGCCGCAGAAGCCGAGGTACGGCAGCGTCAGAGTCACACCCTCGGTCGGCTGGAGGTACACATAGCCCTCAACATAGTTGCCGTTTTCGAAGTTGGCAAACAGCTCCTTGAGGTATGTACCGCTCAGGGTCAGCGTCGCGGTAACGGTGACGGTCTGTCCCGCACCGACGGTGACCCTACCCTCACGATCCGCGCAGGAGAAGGTCATCTTGAAGTCGTCCTCGCCTAAGCGGCGGGTCACGCCGTCGGCAAAGGCAACGCCGCTCTGCATCGTGATCCCCTCGGACAGGGAGACGGCAGACAGCGTATAGGTAATGTCCGCGTCGGAAATATTGTGAATGTCAAAGGAGAATTTGTAAACGCCGTACTTGTTCCAGCCCAGCTCCGCCTTCGGGCGGGTGACCACCACACTGCTGTCGGTGGGGTCAACATTATCCACGGTCAGGTAAGCGCCGCTTGTCACCGCGTTATACACGTTGACCACGCCTGCGCCCTGCCAGCGGGGGCCGTACTCGCCGCCCGTCTCGTTGCGTGCGGGAACAGCGGTGCTCATCAGCAGCGCGTCGGTCACATTGCGCAGCTCGGTGGGGTTGGTGATGTTTAGCTCGTTTTTCAGATAACTGCGCACCAGCGCGGCAGCACCTGCCAAATGCGGCGTCGCCATGGAGGTGCCGCTCATCGCCGCATAGCCGCCGCCGATCATCGAGGAGACGATGTTGCCGCCGGGCGCCGCGATCTCCGGCTTCATGCCGAGGTCAGTCGCGGGACCCACGCTGGAGAAGGAGGACATCTGCCCCGCGTCGGAGGCGGGCAGGATCGCCTTCCACGGAATTTTTTCTTCGGCGGGCGTGTTCCACGGGTATTCGCTTTCCTTGGAGGGGCCGAAGGTGACAAAGTTGTTGCCTGCTTCGGCAGCCTCAATGAGCTTCAAGCCGTCAGCATTGCTGATGCCGACCATGCCGCCGTTAAAGATGTTGTAAGCGGGGCTGAACACCCCTCCGGCGTTATTGTAGATGATGGCACCCTTTGCGCCGTGGCTTCTGGCGATCTCGAGCTTCTCTTCAAAATTCGTCTGACCGCGTTGGATCAGCGCGAGCTTGCCGGTGAGATCGCCCAGCTCCGCGTAGTCCTCCTCCGCTCCGATGCCGGGGACGACCACATATTCAAAGGTCAGGCCGGTGCTGCTCCAGTCGGTGAGCTGGCTCCACATGCTGCCCGTCGTGCTCGAGGGCGCATAGACCATCTGACCGAAGGCGATCTTTTCCTCACCCAGCAGGAAATAGT
Organism: Bacillota bacterium; assembly: GCA_029225225.1. Taxonomy (GTDB): domain Bacteria; phylum Bacillota; class Clostridia; order Oscillospirales; family Oscillospiraceae; genus JAZOXB01. Next base: position 22,947 of record JAQXWB010000054.1, read on the forward strand.
CGCTCTCCACGGCGCAGTTCTGCACGCTGGCGACGGACATCGCCTCATAGCCGGTGGAGGGGCTGCCCACGATGGAGTTATCCACCGCGTCCGCCATGGCAAGGCCGTTGCCGTACTGGTTGGCATAGGCGGCGCTGGTGTCGTTGCCCGCAGCGACCATCAGGTTGATGCCCGCATCCCAGCAGTTGTTGTAAACCTCTTCCTCGGTTTCGCGGTACCATGTAAAGCCCGCTGCGGAGCCGAGAGACATGTTGATGGAGTCCGCGCCCAGCTTGACCGCGTCGTCCAGACCGGCGGTGATGATATCGTCACCGGTGGAACCACCGCCGTCTGCAAACACCTTCATGATCATGAGCTGCGCGTTGGGCGCGACGCCGAAGAAGTCCTCGCCGTTGTTGCCCGCAACGGTACCCGCCACATGGACGCCGTGATCGATATCACCGTTGACATCCGTATCCTGATTGGCATAGTCATAGGCGTAGGGCACCTTGGCGTTGACATAGGTCTCATTGCCGTCCGTAATGCCGGAGGACAACACGGTGCCCGCGACCAGCGCCACCATATCCTCCTGCGTGTATGCCACGGTCTCGGGCATCACGGAGAACGCCTCGTGGTCGGTGTCCAAGCCCGTGTCCAAAATGGCGACCGCTGCGCCGGAGCCGTCATGTCCCTCATAGGACAGATCTTGATTCACCGCATCGGAACCGATCATGCCGGTGCTGTTATTCATCGCCACATCATAGCTGCTCAGATCGGTCGGGACATCATAATAAGTGACCGGAGTGATGCGCTTGACGCCGGAAAGCTGCTCCGCTTTCTCGATCATGCCGTAGGGCATTTCCAGAGAGAAGCCGTTGAGCACGACGGTGTAGTCATAGGAATTGCGGTCGCTTGCCTTGCCGTCACAGAGCTTCAAAATGCTGCGCTTGACACCGGCATGGCTGTTTAGCAGCGCGCGATCCGCAGCCACGCCCTCGTCAGAGGCCATATAGGCAGCCATATCGCTGCTCTGCCCCACCTGCATGGCGCGCTTCACCAGAGGCTCGTCCTCCATGACGACGATGACCGTCACCATGTCGTTGGATCCATAGAGCGTGTCGCCGGTGCCGATTTGCTCCGGCTCCTGTGAGGTGAGCGTCCATTCGCCGCCCTCCAGCTCGACGACATGATCCACGCCGTCGGTCGAGATCGCGTCGACCAGTTCCGGCTTGACCGCGGCGCTGCCGCCGTTGTCGGTTTCGGTTGCGAAGACCGCACCGGGAAGGCAGGACAGGGTCAGAACAAGACAGAGCAGAATCGCAATGATCCGTTTGCTTGTTTTCATACTTCCACTTCCTTTTTCTTTTTTGGGCTTCAAGTCCGGACGATTCGTTCGATAGAATTCGAAGAAAATACGTTTTTTCTTGAATTATTTTAAATATACTACGACAATTATCGAATGTCAATTCTATTTTTCACATTTTTACTTCGATATTTATCAAAATACAACATACATTTTGATTCAAAATTGTGCACTTTATCCATTGCACCCACATTGGGCTGTGTGCTACAATAAAAATGTCGCGGATCACACGGCAAGCGTCGCTGTTTGATACCAATCACTAAACGAAAATGGACACCTCCATTTTCATTTGCGCGAAGCGCATCCGTGATTGTATGAGACGCGTTTTCGCGATCCTTTCCTATGAATCGCGAAAACACGCAACGCCGAACGGCGTTGCACCACCAATGAAAAAGTATCTTTTTCATTGGTGGTTAGTATGAGAGGATGAGGATTCATATGAGTATCAGCGTTCAGACGCATTTGGATCCGGCAGTGGAGGCCATTCTCCTGCTGGAGCGTATCTACGGCGGCGGAAGCATTCCCAGCTCCATTGAGGGTTCCGTTACCTTTTACGCAGAAAAATTCAACATCCCAATCGTGCAGCTTGAGGCGCTCGTTCAGCCGCTCAAGGCGATGGAAAGCGAGCTTTCCGCCATTTTGGAGCCGCACGAAGAGCTTTGGGGTGATATGTTCTACAGCAATTCCAAGGCGGAAAACCTGCTGGCGTGGGGCTTTTTCTATTTAGAGCGCGAGAAGACCCGCATGGTCTTTGACACGCTGCTGCGCCGCCGACTGATCGCCCTGATGCTCGACTGCTCTTTGGGGAGTTTAGACGGCGTAGAGGATCTGCACTCCCTGATGGCTTTTTTAGAGCGTTTCCCCGGCAGCAACCAAACCAAATGGATCTGTGCCAGACTTTGGCAGGAGCCGGAGCGGTTTTATGACAAGTACCGCCGCATGGTGGCGCTGGCAGAGCCGGTTGTGGCAAAGTTCGACACAGAGCTGCAACCGTTGATCCGAGAGACCGTCTCGATGGCGCAGCAGGCGCTGCGGGAGGATCCCATGTCGCTGTGGGATCAGCTGGGCATGACCTCCACGGCATACCTTGACAATCTGATCCTCTGCCCCATGGCGAACAATTTCGGCGGCATGGGCATCATTTGGGATCATACCGCCCCCGAAGTCCCCGCCTTTCTGATGATCGGCCTGCTGCGTCAGTCCATCTACGAATTGGGCAGACGCTACGGCGACAACAGCGAATTTTTGACGGATCGCCTCAAGTCCCTGTCAGATCAGCGGCGCATTGAAATTCTGAAAGCCCTGAAAAGCGCCCCGATGTACGGTCAGGAGCTGGCAGACCTGCTGTCGCTGTCGCCCGCCACCATCTCCCATCACATGAGCTCTCTCATCAGCGCAGGTTTCGTCTCCGTAGACCGCCGGGGCAGCAAGACCAGCTACACCCTGCACCGTCAGAATTTAGACGCCTTTCTGCGCAACCTGCGCTTTACCCTGCTGGACGAATAAAGATCATATCCCCATCTAAACAAATCACCAATGAAAGCGGAGCGTCCGCCTTCATTGGTGATTTGTCTCATTCCCATACCACGCCCTACAGGGGCTGTTTCGTTTATTTCAAAGTGTGCCGCAGCTACCGTGTCCTCTACGGACTCTGTTCCGAAAACAGCGTATCCAGGGAGGCGAATGTATACCCCATCTCCTCCCAACGCGTCAGTAGGTCGTCCAAAATAGCAGCATTGGTCTGCGAGGTACTGTGCAGCAGCACGATCGCGCCGTTATGGATACGCGGGATGAGCTTGGAAAACGCCTGCTCCGAGGTTGGCTGGTCGTCATTGAGCCAATCGACATAGGCGAGGCTCCAAAAGATCGTATGATAGCCCATCTCCTGCGCCATCTTCAAATTTTCCTCCGAATAAATCCCCTGCGGCGGTCGGTAGAACTTCTTCATCGTCTCCCCCGTCGTCTGCGTGAAAAGCGTCTCAAGCTCCGTCAGCTCCTTTTCGAAGGTCGCCCGATCGCCGATCTTTGACATATCATAATGATGATAGGTGTGATTCCCGACGATGTGCCCCTCCGCGACCATCCGCTTGACAAGGTCGGGATTCTGCTCAATATAGTTGCCCACAAGGAAAAAGGTCGCGGGCACATTGTGCTTTTTGAGCGTGTCAAGGATTTTTTCCGTGCAGCCGTTCTCATAACCCGCGTCAAAGGTCAAATAGATCACCTTTTGCGTCGTGTCCCCCAAATACGCCGCCCCGTATTCCTGTAACCGCTCGTTGCTTGTGTTTCCGGTGGGCGGCTGACCCTCCTGCGGGAAGCTCAGGCCCCATGAGCCGGTCGGCAGCGTCTCACGATTGCGCGCGCACGCCACCACGATCAAGCCCGTCAGGATGCACAGCACCAACAGCAGCGGCAGATTCCGCCGCAAAAATTTCCGCATCTTCATCACCTCGGTCAAGCTTATGATGCACTGCGGACAACTATGCCGTCTCGCTTGCGCATTGCGGCATTTTCGTTTGTGCCCTTTTGTCGAAACGCGACATATTCTGGAATGAGCCGCATCGTCGGCTCAGGAAGGAAGAGAGCCTATAGGCATCACAAGCTCCACCAAAGAACTGAATACCGGAACGATCCCCTGCGGCGGCACCTTTGAGGTGACCTTGGGGCTGACGGCAGCGCCTGACATTGTTTCTAATCCGACGGATATCGTGCTGATTCTCGACCGTTCGGGCAGCATGTCGGGCAAGCCGCTGGACAATCTGAAAAAGGGCGCAAGAAAATTCATTGACATCATCGACGAGGCGACCGACAGCGCGCAGGACGGACAGATTGGAAACGGCAGCCGCATCGGCATTGTGAGCTTCGCCACCGCCGCCACGCAGGACACGCAGCTCATCACCTCCGTGTCCGCGCTGAAGGATGCGGTAGATGGGCTGAACGCAGGCGGCTCGACCAACCATGCCGATGCTTTCGCCAAAGCGACCGCACTTTTTGACTTCGCCTCTACGAATGCAAAGGTCATGGTCATGTTTACCGATGGCAGAACCACCGCCGGCGTGCCGCCCACGCCGTTTGCCGATGCAGCAAAGGCGCAGGGTATCATTATCTATGTCATCGGACTGAACGGCAGCGGGGGTATCGACGAGCAGGCGCTGCGCGATTGGGCGTCTGATCCCGATTCCGCCTATGTCTCCATCACGCCCGATGATGACGAGCTGGAACAACTGTTTGAGGATCTGGCGCAAAATATCAGCAAGCCCGGCGCAACCGACATTGTCATCAAAGAGCGCGTGACAGACTGCTTCCGCATTCTCTCCTTCACAAAGCCCGATAAGGGCAGCGCGGAATTGCTCGATGAGAGAACGCTGCAATGGAAAATCGACAAGCTCGGTGTCAGCAAGAGCGAGGGCGCGACGCTCAAATTCACCGTCCGCCACAACGGGCAATGCAGCGGCTTGCTGACGGTGAACGAAGACATCGACTACACCGACCATGAGGGCAATACGGTGGAATTCGACGACCCGAAGATCGAAGTGGACTGCGGCAATGATGAATTCCCGGAGCCTTGCCCCACGCCGATGGAGGTCACCATTGACGGCTGTGAGGACGCCGTAGAATTTGACGCAGGCGACCTGCATTTGGAATCCCTCGGCAGGATTCTACAGCTCGATGTCACGCTCAAAAACATCTGCCCGCGCAAGCGGGTCGCACTCGCCGTTCTCCTGAACGAAGTGGACGATAAGGGGCATGAATTCAAGCGCGGCTTCAAGACCGTCGTCGTCCCCGCCCATGAGCACCCGACCTGTCAGGATGTGACCGTGCGCTGCATCAAGTTCGTCCTCCCCGAAACGCCGGATGCCTCCGGCGACGCAGACTCCATCTGCAATCGCAGAAAATTCCGCGCCCGCTTCATTGCCCACTATATCGACTACGATTTTAACTGCTGCACGCCTCGATAAACAGCAATACAGCAAACTGATTCCGCCATAAAAGCAACCCACACAAAAGGCGACACGCTTCTCGCCTTTTGTGTGGGATTTTTCAGGCCGTACAGTGAAGGAGGGCATCCGAACTTCTCTATGGCAATTGCGGTTTTCGGCATGTTGGCGGTATCGTTCCGGCATGTTGGCTGTAAAGCCCCAATGCACGGTGTCATGCCGAGATATTCGCCATCCGCAAGCACCGGGGGGCTGATCATATACATAGCCGGTAGTTCCTGCACACGGTACGTCGAGGACGCCGTCCCCTACGGTGAGGGTGCAGTCCACCGCTGTAGCCCGCAGCATCCTTGACGCGCCGTCCGCGTAAACGGCAGGCAGTATGCATAAACGAGCTTGTACACACTCGGCAGTTCCTGCACAAGATTGCCACGTCGCTTCGCTCCTCGCAATGACAAATACGGTTGCCTTTTCTGTCATTGCGAACCCAGTGCGCACACTGG
>JAQXWB010000055.1 GCA_029225225.1 Bacillota bacterium
TCCTGATTTGTCATTGCGAGGAGCGAAGCGACGTGGCAATCTCACGCACGCACCCCAACGATCACCGCACCCTTTTAGAGAGGGGACAAAACTCTCGCCGTAGGAGCCGACGACCCTGTCCGCCCTCATGTTTACAAGCCAATAACATTTCATTAGGAGCAAGCTATGGTATTTATCATCGGCGGCGCATATCAGGGAAAGCTGACCTATGCAAAAACCGCCTTTCACCTTTTATCCGAGGAAATTTTTACCTGCACCGGCACGGAGATCGACTTCCATAAACGCTGCATCCGCTCCATTGAGGAATTCACCTACGCGTGCGTGCAGGAGAAGCTCGATGCCGTTGCATACTTTGCCGCGCATCGGGCGGAATGGGAGAACGGTATTCTGATCTGCCGCGACATTTTCTGCGGTGTCGTTCCCCTCGGCGCGGACAATCGGGCATGGCGGCAGGAGACGGGACGCCTTTGCCGTTACCTCTCAGCGGAGGCAGTGCAAGTCATCAGGATCTTTTGCGGATTGGAGCAGCGGCTGAAATGAGTACCGTTTATCTGATCCGCCACGGCATGACCGAGGCAAACGAAAAGCACCTCTACTGCGGCAGCACCGACCTGCCTCTCTCCGAAGCCGGCATTGCCGCATTGCGGGAGCTGCATTACGACATCAAAAGCGCCGTCTTCCTCACCAGCGGGATGCAGCGGGCAGAGCAAACCTTGGAGCTTCTGTTCGGAAGCGTCCCCCACCGTCAAGAGCCCCGCTTGCGGGAGATGGATTTCGGCAGCTTCGAGCTGCGCGGCTATGCGGAGCTAAAAAATGACCCGGCCTATCAGGACTGGATCACAGGCGATAACGAGCGCAAGGTGACGCCCGGCGGCGAAAGCGGCAGACAGATGCAACAGCGTGCATTTGAGGCGTTTTTCGAGCTGTACCCTCCCGCGCAGGATACCGTCATTGTCACCCACGGCGGCATCATCTCCGCCATCATGGCGCACCTGTTCCCGCAGGAAGCCAAAACCCGCTACCAATGGCAGCCCGCCCCCGGTCACGGCTATGCCATCACCCAAGATCATTATGGTCCTATCCCCTAAAAAGCTTAAAAATTGCCACGGTCAGCTCACAAACCGACCGTGGCAAAATTTATGACTTCGTTCTTCTGTAGACTGGGGACATGACCTAAGCCGTGTGCAGGAACAACCGACTGCGTACAAACCTCTCCCATGTCATTGCGAGGAGCGCAGCGACGCGGCAATCCCATGCAGGCACTCCTAATGATCAGAAATCCACCTCGAGATCGTAGTAGCAGCACTTCAGCAGCCGCTCCATCTCCTCCTGATTCGGCTGACGGGGGTTGGAGCCGGTGCAGGCATCGGCAATGGCGTTCTTCGCAATCTCCGGCAGCCGCGCAAGGAAGACCTCCTCCGGCACGAAGCCCTGCTCACAGGGGTAGCTGTCCGCGCCGTAATGGCGGATGCACTGCGGGATATTCAGCTTGTCGTTCATCTCGCGCAGCGCGGCGATCAGAAGCTGTACCTTCTCCGCAACCGTCTCGCCGCCCAGCCCCATGAAGTCGGCAATCTCGGCGTAACGCTTTGCCGCCGTCTCGTCCTTGGCGTTGTAGGCTATCACCTTCGGCAGATACATTGCGTTGGCAGCGCCGTGGATGATGTGCGCGCCGTAATCGGCAAAGGCCGCGCCGGTCTTATGCGCCATCGAATGTACGATGCCCAGCAGCGCATTGGAAAACGCCATGCCCGCCAGACACTGCGCGTTGTGCATCGCGTCGCGCTTTGCCATGTCGCCGTTGTAGGAATCCACCAGATCGTTTTGGATCATCTTGATCGCGTGCAGCGCAAGCGGATCGGTAAAGTCGCAGTTGCAGGTCGAGACATACGCCTCAATCGCGTGGGTCATGGCGTCCATGCCGGTGTGTGCGACGAGCTTCTTGGGCATTGTCTCTGCAAGCGCGGGATCTACAATTGCCACATCGGGCGTGATCTCGAAATCCGCCAGCGGATACTTAATACCCTTTTTGTAGTCGGTGATCACAGAGAAGGCGGTCACCTCGGTCGCGGTGCCGGAGGTCGAGGAAATCGCGCAGAAGCGGGCTTTCCTGCGCAGCGGCGGAATACCGAAGACTTTGCACATCTCTTCAAAGGTGATCTCGGGATACTCATACTTAATCCACATGGCCTTTGCCGCGTCGATGGGAGAGCCGCCGCCGATTGCCACAATCCAGTCCGGCTCGAACTTCAGCATCGCCTCTGCACCCTTCATCACCGTGTCCACGGAGGGGTCAGGCTCGATACCCTCGATCAGCTCGACCTCCATGCCCGCCTCCTTCAGATACGAGACAACCTTATCCAAGAAGCCGAATCGCTTCATGGAGCCGCCGCCGACGCAGACCATTGCCCGCTTGCCGGTAAAGCCCTTTAAGGCTTCCAAAGCGTCCTTTCCGTGGTAAATATCGCGCGGGAGCGTAAAACGTGCCATATGTATTTCCTCCTGTTTCTGAAATCTTTGTAATTTCTCTTTGCTGACCCCATTGTACACGTTCCGCGCGCAAAACGGAAATCTCAATTTCGGCATATGATATCTGATTTTTGACAGGATGCAAATATCGGCAAGTGTACCTCCTTCGTTGACTTTTGGCGGCTATTCCGTTATACTCAAAACAAACTTACCCGCATGGGAGCAGACATATGAACATTCAACAGTTGGAATATCTGATTGAGATCGAGCGGACGCGCTCCATCTCGCAGGCGGCAGCCAACCTCTATATGGGGCAGCCGAACCTCAGCCGCGTCCTGCGGGACACCGAGGAGCGCGTAGGCTTCGCGATCTTCGAGCGGACGCGAAAGGGCGTCCGTCCGACGGAGCAGGGCGTCGTCTTTTTGCAGCACGCCCGCAACATTCTCCGCGAGGCTGAATTTATGGAAAATCTCGGCACCAACCGCAGCCAAAGCAGCCGCTTTCGCCTCGCGCTGCCCCGCTCCTATCTGATCTTAGAGCAGGTCAAGCGCTTTCTGAACGAATATGCGCCGGCCATGCCGCTTGACGCAATCCTGCGGGAATGCCACCCGCGGCAAGCTTTGGAGCTGCTGGACAGCGGCGGCGCCGAGGTTGCGGTCATTCGCTACGCCACGCAGTATCAGGACTATTTCTCGGAGCAGGCAGCCGCCAGAAAGCTGACACTGAAGCTGCTTGATCAGGTGCGCTATCTGCCGGTGCTGTCGCAGAATAACCCGCTTGCGCAGGCGGAGCGCATTTCCTCCTCCGATTTGGAGGGGCTGACCGAAATTCTGCACCGCGATGTCTTCTATTCCGAGAGCAAAGCCGGCGGTGCGGAGCGGAAGATCTATGCCGTGGACCGCATGGCGCAGCTTCAGCTCCTGCAAGGGCTCCCGGATGCCTATCTCCGCTCGGAGCCACTGCCGGACGCTCTGCTGAAAAAATATCAGCTTGTGCAAAAGGAGTGCACCGACAGCGGCACGCTCTACCAAAACGCCGTCGCCTTTAAGCCCCAATGCGCCATGTCGGAAACGGAGAAAGCCTTTCTGCAATGGCTCTCTGCCCACTGATCCCGGCAATCTCCGCACGCGAAAACGCGCCACGATAAACGAAACAGCCAATGTAGGGCGGGGACAGTCATAAGCCGGTGCAGGAACTACCACCCGCACCCAAGAGATTGCCACGTCGCTGCGCTCCTCGCAATGACATCGAAAAGCCGCCTCCCTTGTCATTGCGAAGCCAGTGCGCACACTGGCTGTGGCAATCTCATGCAGGAACTACCACCCGCACCCAAGAGATTGCCACGTCGCTGTGCTCCTCGCAACGACATCGAAAAGCCGCCTCCCTTGTCATTGCGAAGCCAGTGCGCACACTGGCTGTGGCAATCTCATACAGGAGCTACCATTGCGTACAAACCTATCCCTCTGCCGCTTACGCGGTCGCTGGGGACATGCCCCCGCACTACAAGGCGTTACGGGAAGGCTGCCCTATTTGTCATTGCGAGGCGCTTGCGCCGTGGCAATCTACGCACTTTCTTTGTACTGCATGCGGCTTATGACTGTCCCCTATCTGCAAAGCGACCACCCTGAAGCTTGCTGCCTCAGGGTGGTCGTTGTAATTCTGTGCTTTATTTGGTAATCAGATCCATCGAACGATAGAGAATCGTTGCGACCTGCGCACGGGTTGCGTTGCCTTGCG
>JAQXWB010000056.1 GCA_029225225.1 Bacillota bacterium
GACAGACTGGAAATGAAGAAGTATTGCAGGTTCTGCAGAAAGCATACCGTTCATACCGAAACGAAGTAAGCGAAAGGATGAAACAAAATGGCAGAAGCTAACAAGAAGCCGAATTTCTTCGTCCGTACCGGCAGCAGAATCGCAAGATGGTTCCGTGAAATGAAGAGCGAGCTGAAGAAGGTCGTCTGGCCCTCCGGCAAGCAGCTCGTCAACAACACGCTCATCGTCCTCGCCGCTGTCCTCGTCGTCGGCGTCATCGTCTGTCTGTTCGACTATGTCGCCGGCTGGGGTATCGGTCTGCTCAAGAATCTCTTCTAAATCGGTATGGCAGAGACAGCAAAATGGTATGTTGTGCATACCTATTCCGGTTATGAAAACACCGTAAAAGCGACCATCGAAAAGACGGTCGAAACCAGACAGCTGCAGGACATCATCCACCAGGTATCCATCCCGATGGAGACTGTCACCGAGATCACCGACAACGGCCCGAAAACCTATGACCGCAAGGTCTTCCCCGGCTATGTGCTGGTGAAAATGGTCATGACGGACGATGCGTGGTATATCATTCGGAATGTCCGCGGCGTCACCGGCTTTGTCACCTCGGGCAGCACCAAGCCGACTCCTCTGACGGAGGACGAGGTCTATCAGCTCGGCGTGGAAAAGCGCGAGATCGTTGTCGGCTACGGCGTCGGCGATACCGTCAGTATCGTGGACGGCCCGCTCACCGGCTTCAACGGCGAGGTCGAGATGCTCGACATCGAGAAAAACAAGGTTCGCGTGACCGTTTCCATGTTCGGCCGCGAAACGCCTGTCGAGCTGGAGCTCGATCAGGTCGAGGTTGTCTCCGAATAAGTTCGGTCACAAACGTGGGAGGGGTTTTCAAAATTTCCCCCGCCAAATTACGCGCAAGCGTATCACCACATTTCTAATTGGAGGTGCTTATCATGGCACAAAAGGTTACCGGTTATATCAAACTTCAGATTCCCGCCGCAAAGGCGACTGCGTCGCCCCCTGTCGGACCGGCTCTCGGTCAGCACGGCGTCAACATCGCGCAGTTCATTAAGGAATTCAACGAGCGCACGAAGGATCAGGCAGGCTTCAAGATCCCTGTCGTTATCACGGTCTATTCCGACCGCAGCTTCTCCTTCATCACCAAGACCCCCCCGACCCCGACCCTCATTCTGAAGGCTGTCGGTCAGGATAAGGGCTCCGGCGTTCCCAACAAGAACAAGGTTGCCACCATCACCAAGGCACAGGTTCGCGAGATCGCCGAGAGAAAGATGCCCGACCTCACCGCCGCTACCATCGAAGCTGCGATGAGTCAGGTCGCAGGCACCTGCCGCTCCATGGGCATTACTGTTGTTGACTAATTTGCTGCCGAGGCGTAATGCCTCAATATGTGGGAGGATTTTCATTTCCGCATTCACCACTTTAAGGAGGATATAACATTGTTTAGAGGTAAAAAATATAAGGACAGCGCGAAGCAGATCGACCGCTCCGTGCAGTATGAAGTAGCCGACGCTCTGGCGCTCGTCGTCAAGACCGCTCCGGCAAAGTTCGACGAGACTGTCGAAATCCACATCAAGCTCGGTGTTGACTCCCGTCACGCTGACCAGCAGGTTCGCGGCGCCATCGTTCTCCCGAACGGCACCGGCAAGACCCGCAAAGTCCTCGTGTTCGCCAAGGACGCGAAGGTTGACGAAGCCAAGGAAGCCGGCGCAGACTATGTCGGCGGCATGGAGCTCGTCGAGAAGATCACCAAGGAAAACTGGTTTGACTTTGACGTCGTCGTCGCGTCGCCCGACATGATGGGTATTGTCGGTCGTCTCGGTAAGGTTCTCGGCCCGAAGGGCTTGATGCCGTCCCCAAAGGCAGGCACCGTCACCCCGAATGTCGCAGCCGCCGTCAAGGAGATCAAAGCCGGTAAGATCGAGTACCGTTTGGACAAGACCAACATCATCCACTGCCCGATCGGCAAGGTTTCCTTCGGTGCAGAAAAGCTCACGGAAAACATGAACACCCTGCTTGGCGCCGTCATCAAGGCGAAGCCCGCCGCAGCAAAGGGTCAGTATATCCGTTCCTGCGTCGTCGCCTCCACCATGGGCCCCGGCGTCAAGGTCAATACCGCGAAGCTGTAATTTCAGATCGAAAAACGGGAAGCACGCAGCCGCTGCTTCCCGTTTTTTACCGAAGAGACAGCTTGTGAAAAAGTTGCAAAAAAGCAAAAAAGTACTTGACAATCTACAGAAAATCTGCTAATATAGTCGCGTTGCCAAAGACAGCAGGAGGCTTTTGAGCCATAACGGGACAAATCCTGCCGAGGTTGCACAAAACGATACGATTTTTGTGTCCTCATGTCTCTTGGCATGAGGTTATTTTTTTCGGAGGTGACATACATTGCCCAATTCTAAGGTACTCGAAAGCAAGAAGGCAATTGTTGATGCACTCGCCGACAAGCTGCAGGGCTCTACCGCCGCTGTGTTTGTTGACTACAAGGGCATCACTGTCGCACAGGATACCGAGCTGCGCAATAAGTTCCGTGAGGCAGGCGTAGAATATACCGTCGTCAAGAACACGCTCACTCGTTTTGCCGCCAACAAGGCAGGCTACAACCAGTTTGACGAGCTGCTCAACGGTACGACTTCTCTCGCCACCACTACCGGCGACCCCATCGCTCCGGCTCGCATCGTCTGCGAATTTGCCAAGAAGAACAAGAACGTTCTGAAAATCAAGGGCGGCTTCGTTGAAGGCTCCGTCCTGTCCGTCGAACAGCTGCAGGGCTTTGGCGAGCTTCCCAGCAAGGATGCTCTTATCGCACAGGTTCTCGGCACGTTCCTCGCACCCATCTCCTCTCTGGCGTTTGTGCTCGATCAGATCCGCCAGCAGAAGGAAGGCCCCGCTCCCGCAGAAGCTGCGGAAGCCTAATCTACCATTAAAATTACATTAGGAGGATTTTACAATGTCTGAAAAAATCGCTGCTCTGATTGAAGAAGTTAAGGGCCTTTCCGTTATGGAACTGGCTGAGCTTGTCCATGCCCTTGAGGATACCTTTGGTGTTTCCGCCGCTGCTGCTGCTGTTGCTGCTCCCGCTGCCGGTGCTGCTGCCGAAGTCGAAGAGAAGACCGAGTTCGACGTCATCCTGAAGGACTGCGGCGCTTCCAAGCTGAACGTCATCAAGGTTATCCGCGCTGCCACCGGCCTCGGCCTGAAGGAAGCGAAGGAAATCGCCGACAACTGCCCGAAGACCCTGAAGGAAGGCATCTCCAAGGAAGACGCGGAGAAGCTCGCCAACGATCTCAAGGAAGCCGGCGCTACCGCAGAGATCAAGTAATTTATCTCAACCACAAAACCCGAAGCTGTGCCATCCGCATAGCTTCGGGTTTTTCTGTTTTTTTCTCCTGCGCAAATCCTTTCGTTGACATTGTGGGTCTGCTTGCACTGTCGGCCGATTCTTGCGATTCTATAATAAATAGTTCACTGGTTAATGTTGTGCCAAGGTGATGCTTTTGTCCTAAAGTAGTTGAATCAAAGGTTTAGAGATAAAATCCTTCGTCAAAAATGCTGAAAATATTCCAGAGTAACTCCGTGAATCTATCGAACGCCTCAGAACGCTAGCATCTCTGCCTCGCCATGACGTATCGTATCCATGACTACAAATACATAGCAGCAAGCTATTTACTATGCAAAGAAAACAACGTAAAATTTTGCTCACAGGAATAAGACAACGGAAGCGGAAGGGAATATACCTGCAATTTACTTGACAGATGAGTGAAAATCCGATATTATGAGAATCAAAAATCGCAACACAAGCAAAACCATCTTCAATCCCTATATGTCTTGAGACGCCTTACCGATGTAACACAGGGGACGGTACTGTAACACAGGGGACGGTACTATGTGTTAATAATTCTTTTCATAAAAGAATAGAAAAGGTAAGTGCTATAAGCAATGAATAACCGCACAAGCCTGCGTGCGATCATCCGATATCCCTATGCTGTTGTCGGGCTGGTAAGCGGCATTGCCCGCCGGACAACACAGGCGATCTTGCCATGCATTCCCATGAAATCCTCTGTAAGGCGGGAACCTGTTATAGCCGGTACAGGCACTACCGACTGCATATAAGCTCGTTCATGCCTGCAGTCTGCCGCTTCGCGGTCGGTGGGGACATGTCCCCGCCTACATCGGCTGTTTTGTTTATCAATGTATGTAGCACTGGATATAGTATGCTGTTAAAGCCAAAACTATATAAAATAGATTCTTTCCTTTTTGATTAAGCAATCGCCGCGTTAACAATGCTTCTCGCGCCTGCCGAAACATACCAATAGAATTTCATTATCGGCATAAAGACGTATTACGATTCTGATGCGATGAAACTTTTTGAAAAAAGAGAAATAAAAGTAGCTTTTTTTGTAAATCTATGCTAAAATAAACAGTAATATTTTTATTTACAGTAATGACTGAATAATGGTTGGTGAATGAGAGATATGGATGCAGTTGCGGTACATACAAACAGTATGCTTTCCCCTCCTTTGAGGGATCAAAAAAGTGGTACGCCCTTGGTTTCGGTCGTAATGCCAGCGTATAATGTGGCGCCTTATATTGAAAAAGCCGCCAAGTCCGTGCTTTCACAAAGTGTGGGCGATTTGGAATTGCTGATCGTTAACGATGCCTCTACGGATGATACGGCGATGCTTGCGGCTTCGATTGCTGCGCAGGATGCGCGGGTGAGGGTGCTTACCAATGAATCCAACTGCGGTGTGGCTGTGACGCGCAATCGCGGCATTGCCGCAGCGAGAGGGACGTATATCGCGTTGCTGGACGGAGACGATTATTGGTATCCCGAAAAGCTGGAAAAGCAACTCGCTTTGGCGGAAAAGACCGGCGCGGAAATTATTTATTGCTCCTATGATATGGTGGAAGAACGTGATGAACCCTGGAGTCGCGCATTTATTGTTCCGCCGGAGACAAGCTATAAAAAAATGCTGTCCCGCAATGTGATTAGCTGCTCGACGGTGCTTCTCAAGACGTCGGCATTACAGCCATCACCCTTCGGAACTGCGAAGGATTATTCGGAAGACTTTCTCCTCTGGATGCAGCTGTTAGAAAGCGGAAATCGTGCCGTCGGCTGCACGGAAGTGCTTGCCGCGTATCGCCTGCTGCCGCAATCGCGCTCCTCCAAAAAGCTGCGTTGCGCGAGAGGACGCTGGAAGGTCTACCGAAAGAAGCTGCATCTGTCTTTTCCCCGTTCGTCGATCAGTTTCCTCAGCTATGCCTGTTACGGCGTGAAAAAATATATCGGACTGCGCAGATGAGCTTTACTGCCGAAGATTCGATCATCCTGTGAGGGCGACATGAGACTACGCTTTATCAATTTTCTGAAAAGACACGTCGGGCTGCTCAGCTTCTGCCGCACGGTAATACGTGGCATGATGAAAATAACTTATTTGTTCCCGATCCGAAAAAAGACGATGCTTTTTGCCTCCTTCGGGGGAAGAAATTTTGACGACAGTCCTCGTGCGATCTATGATGAGATCTGCAACCGGAGAGAATTTGACGATTGGAAGCTCATCTGGGCGTTTGTTGCGCCGGAACGATTCACCCTGCCGCGGGGCGAGAAGGTAAAAATAGATTCCTTCCGTTTTTTTCGCACACTGTTTACCGCGCGGGTATGGGTGAGCAACTCGGGCATGGATCGCGGCTTTGAGTTGAGAAATCCGCGCATTTTGCGTGTTGAAACTTGGCATGGTACGCCGCTCAAGAAGATCTGCGGCGAGGAGCATACGAACGCGATCAAGAAAAACCGTTATGTGAGCGCTCCGGACAAAACAGCGATCCGCTGTGCGCAGAGCGAGTACGACCGCGAGATCCTTGCACGCGTGCTGGTTGCGGAGAAGGACACCTTCCTTTTGTGCGATCTTCCGAGAAATGATGCGCTTTTGCGTTATACGCCGAAGGACAAAGCAGCCATCCGCAGCACACTCGGCATCCCGCAGGGCAAAAAGGTTCTGCTCTATGTGCCGACCTATCGGGAATATTTACTGAACGAGAAGAAGGAAACCTATCTCGCGCCGCCCATTGACCTCAAAAAATGGGAGAAACGCTTGGGCGGGGAATATGTACTTTTGATCCGCGCGCATTATGCCGTGAACGCCGCGCTTGCGCTGACGGAGAACGACTTTGTACGCGACGTATCCGCCTATGAACGGCTGAACGATCTCTACGCGGTAGCGGATGTGCTGCTTTCCGACTATTCCAGCGCGTTTATTGACGCCTCCATCCTTGGTATGCCGATGCTTTGCTTTGCTTACGATTTGGAGGAGTACGAGGAGAAACGTGGTCTGTACCTTGATTTGGCGGAGAATCTCCCATGCCCCATTTGCAAAACGGAGGATGAGGTTTTGGACGAGATCGCGCATCTGGATATGGCAGAGGCTTCGGCGCAGACAGAGGGCTTCCGCCGCCGTTTCGCGCCATACGCGGGACACGCGACAGATACGGTTGTTGATGAAATGCAAAGGAGATTGAAGCTATGAAGCGCGTCATTACATACGGTACCTTTGATCTGCTCCATTACGGTCATATTAACCTTCTGCGCCGCGCAAAGCAGCTCGGCGACTATTTGATCGTCGCGCTTTCCACTGACGAGTTTAATCGCGAGATGAAGCATAAGACCTGTTATTTCAGCTATGAACAACGGAAAGCGCTGCTGGAAGCAATCCGCTATGTCGATTTGGTGATCCCGGAAACCTGCTGGGAGCAAAAGACAACGGATGTTGCGCTGTACCATATTGACACCTTTGTGATCGGCGACGATTGGAAGGGAAAATTCGATTTTCTAAAGGAGCAGTGTGAGGTTGTCTATCTGCCTCGCACAAAGGAGATCTCCACCACAAAGATCAAGCAGGACTTAAATCACTGAACGGAGAAAACAATCATGCGGCTTTCAGTGCTGTGCGCGACAATGGATCAAAACGATCTGTCAAAATTCAAAACGATGCATATCCGCTCTGATGTGATTTTTGCAAATCAGTGCGATAGAAATGAAACGGTGTCAATATCGCTGGAAGGACACAAGGTGACGGTGCTCTCCACGTCAACGCGCGGCGTTGGCTTAAACCGCAACCTTGCCTTGCTGGCTTCGAATGCCGAGATCGTCCTTTTTGCCGACGATGACATGACATATTATGACGGCTATGCAGAGGCAGTTGTGCGGGCGTTTGATGAGCTGCCGGAAGCCGATCTGCTTGTTTTCAGCGTTGATCTTGTCAAAAACGGGCAGATCATTGAAAAACGGCGTAATACGGTAAGAAAGCTGCACACTTGGAATTCTTTAAAATACGGAGCATGTGTTTTGGCTGCGCGGCGTGCGTCACTTTTGCGTGCGCGAGTTTCCTTTTCTCATTTGTTCGGCGGCGGCTGTATCTACGGCAGCGGAGAGGACTCGCTCTTTCTGCTTGACTGCTTGCACAAAGGGCTGCGACTTTACTCGCACAGCTTCGTCTTAGGAGCCTGTTCCAAGGATTCCTCATCTTGGTTTACCGGCTATCATGAAAAGTTCTTTTATGATAAGGGCGCGTGGATCGCTGCCGCTTTCCCGCGGACGGGCGCACTTTTCAGGCTGTATTTTTCGTACCGCTATCGTGGGAAAACGGATATCCCCATGCGGGAAATGCGCTGCTTGATGCGCAGAGGTCAAAAAGGCTACCAAACGCTGCTGCCGTGGAGCGAAGGATGTGTGAATTGTGAAACGGGTACTGATTCTGGCAAACAACTGCCTGTCTGATACAAACGCAAACGGTAGAACGCTTGCCAATATGCTCTCCGGCTATCCGAAGGATTGCCTTGCACAGTTTTCCTTGCAGGCGGAAAATCCGGATTTTGAGTGCTGCGAGAACTATTTCTCCATTTCCGATTCGGAAGCGCTGCGGGCGTTTGTCAAGGGAACGAAGGTTGGCAGACGCTTGAAAAAACAGGAGCTGCGCGGTAAGCCGGAGGCGGGTACGGAACGAAAACGCGCGCGAACGCCGCTGACAATGCTGCTGCGCAATCTTGTGTGGAACAGCGGCCGATGGAAAAAGGGCGGCTTTTGTGCATTTGTCCGCGCCTTTGCGCCGGAAGTGATCTTGCTTCAGGCAGGGGACTGCGCCTTTCTCCTTCGTCTCGCGAGGAAGCTTTCAAAGGAATACCATATCCCGCTTGTGATATATAACAGCGAGGGATAC
The DNA here is from genome assembly GCA_029225225.1 of Bacillota bacterium. Taxonomy (GTDB): domain Bacteria; phylum Bacillota; class Clostridia; order Oscillospirales; family Oscillospiraceae; genus JAZOXB01. Next base: position 8,223 of record JAQXWB010000056.1, read on the forward strand.
TACTTTAAGAATTACGATTATTTTCGCGCGCGGGGGCTGGCACATTTCTGTTATCCCCTGTTTCGCCTGCAATTTTGCAGACAGTTTCGCAGGACAATGCGTGCCGCCTCCTATGCAGTCTATAACTGCGATGCGCTGCAAAAAGCCTATGCCGCTGCGTTTTCTACGCCATCTGCGGTCATTTATACCGCTACGCGGCTGCGCCCCTGCAAAAAACGCGTTGAGAATCCTCTGCCGCGCATTTCCTATTATGGGAATTTAGGCGTCGGCAGGCATGAAGCGCTGCTTACGGCTGCAAGAACCTTGCGCGAGCTTGCGGAAGACTGCTGCATAGATGTTTACGGAAAAGCGCCGAGCGAAGAGATCGAGCAGGCGCTGAAGGAATGCCGACAGATCCGCTTTCACGGCTTTGTCAGCTATGCGCAGGTGCAGGATGGGATGCGTGAGAGTGATATTCTCCTGCATATCGAGAGCTTTGACGACTTTTACCGCGAGGATTCCAAATATGCTTTTTCAACGAAGATCGCGGACAGCCTTGCTTGCGGGAGCTGTTTCCTCCTCTTTGCGCCGCAGGAGTTTGCCTGCGCGCAGTATCTGCGGGAGAATGAGGCAGCTTATGTTGTCTCCGACCTGCCGACGCTCGAACAGACGTTGGACAGACTTCTTCACGCACCGGAGGCGAGAGAACGATACATTGCGAACGCCTTGCGGTTGGTCGAAAAGAATCATTCACCGGAGACAAATGCAGCGCGTTTCGCGAGAATTCTGAACGATGTCAAAACGGAGGAGAAAACGTGAAGGTCTTGCAGGTCAACTGTGTCTACGGGAAGGGAAGCACGGGAAAGCTCGTGCGCGATATACATACCTTTCTGCAAGCGGAGGGGATTGAGTCGGTTGTCTGTTACGGCCGAGGCGAAAAGGTCGCGGAAGCGGGCGTCTACAAAACCTGCGGCGAGCTGTATGCAAAGTGCAATAATCTGCTGTCCCGTTTTACCGGGTTGATGTACGGCGGCTGCTTTCTTTCTACGCGGCGGCTGATTAACGTGATCGCGCGGGAGAAGCCGGACATCGTGCATCTGCACTGCATCAACGGCTATTTTGCCAACCTTTACCGTTTGACGAATTGGCTGAAGGAACATAAAATTAAGACGGTATTGACGCTGCACGCCGAATTCCCGTACACTGCAAACTGCGGGCATGCGCTCGAATGTGAAAAGTGGAAAACCGGCTGCGGGAGCTGTCCGCGCTGGCGGCAGGAGACAAAATCCCTGTTTTTCGACCGAACCCACACCGCGTGGAGGAGATTGTATGACGCTTATTGCGGCTTTGATCGACTGACGATCGTCTCCGTCTCGCCTTGGCTGCGCGGCCGCGCGGAGTGCTCTCCGATGCTGAAGGACAAGCGTCATGCGGTTGTTCTGAACGGCGTGGACACTGCGGTTTTTCATCCGTATGACGATGCCGTAACGCTTCGGCAACGTCTCGGTATCGGTGACGCAAAGGTAGTGCTTCATGTGACTGCCGCTTTCTCTGACGCAGCGGGACAGCTCAAGGGCGGAAGCTATGTTTTGGAGCTCGCGCGCCGCTTGGAGAGAGAAAATATTGTCTTCCTTGTTGCAGGTCCCCATTCTTTGACGTCGGTGCCGCCGAACAATGTGCGGTTCCTCGGAAAGCTGTCCGATCAAAAGGAACTGGCGCGGTTGTACAGCCTTGCGGATGTTACGCTGCTGACGAGTAAGCGGGAGACTTTTTCCATGCCGCTTGCCGAGAGTCTTTGTTGCGGCACGCCGGTAGTCGGCTTCCGCGCGGGCGGACCTGAGAGCATTGCGATTGCGGAATATACTTCCTTTACCGAATACGGTGATACCGATGCGATAGAGGCTGAGCTTCTGCAAGCGCTTCGGCGAGGAAAAGCAATGCAGATATCTGAAGCCGCAAGGGTCTATGACAGCGCGCGGATGGCACAAAATTACCTTCGTATCTATCAAAAGGATTGTGGCGCTTTATGAAGAAAACCGACAACAGAATCAATAAGATTATTCTATTCGAAACACTGGTCATTGCGTTGATCGTTCTGTTGACGATGTTAAAGCTTAACACCTTGGTTAGCCTGCTGTTTTCTGCTTCCTTTCTATTAGTACTGCTGCACCTGTCCTTGATTATGACGAAGAGAATCAGCGAACTCGGGGTAGCTGCTCTAATGATCGCTTTTGCTTCGTTCATTTGCGTGCTTATCAATGCGTTTATCAAAAATGTGTCGATCAGTCCCGCATACTTTAAGGACGTAATTTTTTTCCTCTCAACAATTTTCTATCTTTATATTGCCGATGAAACCTCTGTTGAGCAAAAAACTGCGGAGTTTATTCTGAAAGCAAATCTGCTGATCGCGTTTTTGTTCCCGCTGGCATATTTTTTCATCCCCTATGAGGAAATTGCGGGCGCCATGACGTTGAATTTCACAAATCCGAATCTGACGGGACTGTGGTTGTACTTGTACATCCTGTATGCTGCGCTTGCCTTTATAGCGCTGCGGGGCGTATGGCGTATTGCAGCCGCGGTTGCATTTGGGTTTGACTGCTTTTTATTGATACAGACCCAAGCGCGGAATGCGATGCTTGCTGCGCTGGTTGCTTTCGCTCTGTTTTTGCTCGTGCGTTTCAAAAAGAAACTGTCGTTTTCTAACACTTTTTTATTTTTAATTAATCTGCTGCCGGCTCTTGTTGTACCGCTATATTTACTGCTGATCCAGCCTATCATCGACAAAGGCTGGCTGGATTTTCTGATCTCCCCCGGAAAACCGTTAGATTCGAGAGTTAGGATTTGGAGTGAATGCTTTGAGAAGCTGAAGGGAAGCTGGCTGTGCGGCAATTATGCGGAACTGAGCGGTAATCGCCATAATGCGGACATGGTTTTGCTCTGTTCCTTCGGTGTGCTTGTACTGATTGGCGTTTTGACTTACCTTTATGTTGTTATGCGGCATGCAAGCAAGAAGGCAACTGAGAAAATGCAGCTTTATTCGCTTGCGGCGTTTATCAGCGTACTCTTTATGGGAACGGGAGAGGGCGTGTTATTCTCCGGAGGCATTGGCATTTACCTGCCCGCCTGTAGCTTTTTGCTCCTTGCAAACGGCAATTATGAGCTTCCTCTCCCGCCAAAACCGAAGGAGCAAGCCTTGGGCAAGTACAGGAGATAATGATATGCAACAGGATGTAAAAAAACCGCTGTCGATTGTTTTTGCCTCAAATTGTTATACGATCCATCAGATCGACCTTTCAGAAGCGCTTTACCGCCAATGTGAAGGAAAGTATACTTTTATTGAAACTGTTTTGGGGGAGAATCAGGATAATCGCTACGGATTATCTACTGAGAATGTACCGTTTCTTAAACAGTATTTTGATCCTGCCCAAAAAGCGGAGTGTGATTTGCTGCTGCAAACGGCTGACGTTGTCCTGATTGGCAGTGCGCCCGATGCCTTAATTCGCAGCAGACTGCGCGAAAATAAGCTGACCTTCCGCTATTCCGAACGTTTATTTAAAGAGAAGCTGACGTTGCGTACTTATCCGCACGCAATGGCAAGCGTATGGCTTCATCACGGACGCTATCGTTTTCGCCCGCTGTATATGCTCTGCGCAAGCGCCTTTACTGCGGCGGACTGCCGTAGGTTCGGCAATTACCGAAATCGTACCTACCAATGGGGTTATTTCCCGAAAACAATCTGTTACCCGAGCGTGAATTCCCTGTTGGAGCAAAAGGAGCAAAACAAGCTGCTCTGGTGCGGGAGGCTGATTGACTGGAAGCATCCGGAGGCTGCTTTGGTTGTTGCCCGATATCTGAAGGATCACGGTTGCTCTTTTTCCATGGACATGATCGGCGAAGGTGTCATGCGAAGCTTTTTACAAGAGCAGATTGCACATCTTGGGCTGACGGCCGAGGTACGGCTTCTCGGCGCGATACCGCCGCAGAAGGTGCGGGAAGAGATGGAGCGCGCATCGGTATTTCTATTTACTTCCGACCGCGGCGAAGGCTGGGGTGCGGTGCTGAACGAGGCAATGAACAGCGGCTGCGCAGTTGTTGCAAGTCACGCCATCGGCTCCGTACCGTTCCTTTTAGAGGACGGCAGGAATGGAAGAATTTACCGCGACGGGGACTTGGAGGAGCTTTGTGCCAAAACACACTCTTTGCTTCAACAACCGGAGGAGAGAGAACGGCTCGGTCGCGCTGCGTATGAAACAATCCAAACGCAGTGGAATGCGGAAGCCGCAGCAAAGCGCTTTTTAGCGCTTGCCGAGGCGATTCTGCGGGGAGAAAAGAAGCCGCAGCTCTTTGCAGACGGTCCGTGCAGCCGGGCTGAGATCTTAAAGGATGCGTGGTATCCCCCCGAAAACGGGAGGGGAGAAACGAAGAAGGATAAAAGATGAAGTTTCGGAATTTGCTGAAAAACAGAATCGCACAGAATGCCGGTTGGCTGATCTTCGGCAAGGTTGGGCAAATGGTCGTGAACTTTCTGATCGGACTGCTGACCGCACGTTTTCTTGGACCTTCCAACTATGGCTTGCTGAATTATGCTGCCGCATATACAGCTTTTTTCTCTGCAATCTGTACCCTTGGAATTAACAGCGTCTTGGTGAAAGAAATCATCGACCGACCTGCGCAGCAGGGAACTACCCTCGGAACCGCGTTGGGATTGCGCGCGGTTGCCAGTGTGCTTTCCGCCCTTAGTCTCATGTGTCTGACGATGCTTGTCGATGCCGGTGAGCCTGAGACGATTACGGTGGTCTCCTTGAGCGGTCTGTCATTGGTATTTCAGATCTTTGAGACCTTCCAGTATTGGTTTCAGTCTCGGTTAGAGTCCAAGGTTACGGCAGTGCTGACCTTGCTTGCCTTTACGCTGACTGCCGTTTATAAGGCGGTCTTGCTTGCGCTGAAGAAAAGCGTTGCCTTCTTTGCCTGCGCCAATGCTTTGGACTATTTGCTGCTGGCGATCTTTCTGTTCATCGCCTATCGGAAGCATCACGGCGCCGAACTCCGTTTTTCATGGAGCTACGGAAAGGAGCTTTTGAAAGAGAGCAGATACTTCATTCTGCCTGCATTGATGATCTGTGTTTACAGTCAGACAGATAAAATGATGCTGAAGCAGATGCTTTCCGATGCGGAGGTTGGCTATTACGCAACCTCGGTTTCGCTTTGCAATGTTTGGTGCTTTGTCCTATCTGCCATCATTGACTCACTCACGCCCTCTATCTACGAAGCGAATCAAACAGACCATGAAAGATTCCGACGGCGCAACCGGCAATTATACGCGATTGTGTTCTATTTATCCATGGCGGTTTCTGCCATGTATACGCTTTTGGCATCGCCTGCCATCCGTATTCTCTATGGAACCGAGTACATACCTGCGGCTGCCCCGCTCCGTATTATCACATGGTATACTGCCTTTTCCTATCTCGGTGTTGCACGAAACATATGGATCGTGTGTAAGAATTGCCAAAAGTATCTGATATGGGTGTATCTTTTTGCCGCGCTCTCAAATGTAGGGCTGAATTTGCTTTTGATTCCGCGTATGGGAGCGTCCGGCGCAGCGCTGGCATCGCTTGCGGCGCAGATCATAACGGTATTTATCGTGCCTTTATTCATAAAGCCCTTGCGTGAAAACACAAAGCTGATGCTTGACGCAATTATGCTGAAAGATTTGCGGCATAGAAAAAAATGAAAAATCTGAAACCATGGAGGTGAAAATATGCTGAACGACCAAGAGCGTGGTCTTATCCTATTGACCCGCAGCGCTTTGACCGGACGGGCGGAGCGCCTTCCCGCAGCGTTTGACCTTGAGGCTGCCGTAACGCTTACGATTCAGCATCAGATCACGCCTTTGATATATTACGGAGCGGTGAACTGCGGCATCACGTCGAACGCAGACGGCATGGACAAGCTTTTGTCCCTGACTGCGCAGCTGATTTCCATCAGTGAGAGCCAAATGCTTGAGCTTTCTCGGCTTACGCGTGCCTTCGAGGAAGAAGGCGTTGATTACCTGCTCCTTAAGGGCTGCGTAATGAAGCAATTGTATCCGCAGCCGGAAATGCGTGTGATGTCCGACGTAGATATTCTGATTCGTCCTTCCCAGTATGAGAGAATTAAGCCGATCATGCGTCAGCTCGGCTTCACGGAGGGGATTGAGAGCAATCATGAGCTGCCATGGTCGAAACGGAATATCCATGTTGAATTGCATAAGCGGCTGATCCCCTCGTATAACGAGGATTATTACGCTTATTTTGGCGACGGCTGGATGCGTGCAAAACCGACGGGAGAGGGAAGCCACAGATACCGATTCTCTGACGAGGATGAGCTGATCTATCTATTCTGCCATTTTGCAAAGCATTATCGTGACGGAGGCATTGGAATTAAGCACTTGACGGATCTATGGGTCTACTGCGAAAAAAAGCCGCAGCTTGACAAAGCGTATCTTCATGCTGAGTTGGACAAGCTCGGACTTGCCGCTTTCTTTGAGAATGTTATGATGACCTGCGCTGTGTGGTTTGACGCCGCAGCATCGACAGAGATGACGGATTTCCTCTCAAATGTCATTATCAACAGCGGGGCATACGGAAAAGGTGAAACGAAGCGCGTCTCTTGGGCAGTTCGCATTTCAGGAGAGGATTCCTCCGGAAAAAAGGCACATTTGCGCTGGAAGCTGGAAGTTATTTTCCTGCCATATTGGAAAATGTGCCTGAAATATCCCATTCTGAAGAAGCTGCCTGTTCTTTTGCCGTTCTTTTGGGTGGTGCGTTGGGGTGAGACGCTCCTGCTTCGACCGAAGAATATCCGAAAACAGATGGATTATGCAAAGGAAATGAAGCCGGAAGACATTGAACAATACCGCCGATCACTGGACTATGTCGGTCTGCGCTATCATAACGGTGTAAAATGTGCACAAGAGCCTGCGAGTAAAGCATCGGGGGAGTCTCAAGATTTCGCAAAAATGTCTTGACGCATTCGTGTTGATCGTGCATAATGTATTCGGGGTTATTTCAAGGCAGATTTTGAGAAAGAGAGGAAATCATTGTGAATACACAGAATAACACGCAAATCAGATACTATGTCAGCCGCAAGAATCCGTTCACATGGCTCTCGGTACTGATGGCGGTTGGCGCGTTCGTTCTGCAAATCCTTTCGCTTTGCTTCGGCGAGGCAGAGGTGATCTCCACGGTCAATGTATGGTTCCAGAAGGTCTTGCCGATGGCGATTGCATTAGGTATGGCAGAAATCGTCCTTTTGCGCGGGCCGAAGGAGTATTACCGCATTACAAAGCCGATTTTTTGGGGCTGCGTCTATTTTGCACAGATTGCCCTTGACTGGCACCTGCGCTTTGCAGCCGATCCGAGCTTGATTGCATCGGTCGGAGGCGCGTATGCTCTGTTTCAATACAAGCGCTATGTTGCCGTATGCTGGATCCTGTATCTTGCGTTCTATGCGGTCTATCGTCTGTTTGTTACGGGAAAATTCCGTCAGGTGTTCGTTTTGCAGTTGATCTCCTTGCTTCCTTTTGGGGTGCTGCTCTACGACTTTGTGGCGGAGTGCGGCAGAATCTCTACCTATGAGCTGTTTGACAAGCTTTCAAATGTGCTTCTTGCCGGTGCGCTGACTGCCGCGACGCTTGCAATGCGTGTGTTCTGCGACGGAAAATATCACCGTACTTGGGGTGACCGCGCAGACGGAAGGCGTCTTCGCACGATTAACGGAATGTCAGTCGTCGCTGGCTATATCATGCCGGATCGCAACGACGCCTGCAACAATATCAAAGACACAATCGAAATCTCTGCCATTGAGCGCTATATCCATAAGAAGCGTGCCGAGGGACTGAAGAATTTTGGACTGATGCATGTCTTCCTTGCCGCCTATGTGCGCTGTGTGGCAAAGTATCCGGGACTGAACCGTTTCTTCTCGGGGCAGAGAGTGCATCAGCGCGATGACGATATAGCATTCACTATGACGGTCAAAAAGGATATGCGCGTTGATGCACCCGACACGACCATTAAGCTCCATCTTACGACGACCGATACCGCCGAGGATGTTTACAACAAGCTCAATGCGGTAATTGAGGATGTTAAAAACACGCCGCTTGACAGCAGCTTTGACAACCTTGCGTCGCTGCTTGCAAGTTTCCCCGGACTTATCTTGAAATTCGTTGTTTGGTGCTTAAAGGTTGCGGATTATTTCGGAAAGCTGCCGAAATTCCTGACTGAGCTCAGCCCGTTCCATGGCTCCGTGATCTTTACCTCAATGGGATCGCTGGGAATTCCGCCGGTCGTACATCATCTTTACAATTTCGGCAACCTGCCTGTGTTTGTCGCATTCGGCAGAAAGTATCGCAAGACGGAGCTTGACCCTGAGGGAAATCCTGTCACGCGGCGATATGTTGATTTTGTGATGAACTGTGATGAGCGCACGGTAGACGGCTTCTACTATGCTTCGGTCTTGAAATATTTCCACAAGGTCATGCGCGCGCCCTCCCAGCTCGACAACCCGCCCGAGGAAATTCTTCGCGATATTGATTGATGAGGAAATCTCCAATAAACGAATCAGCCATTGTAGGGCAGCTGTCCGCGTAAGCGTCAGGCAGAAGGCATGAACGAGCTTGCACGCAGTCGGTAGTTCCTGCACCGGCGGGGACATGTCCCAACCCTACAGAAGATTTATTGGAAGTCCTTTGACAAACAAACCGCCTCTCCGCTTTTGCGGAGAGGCGGTTTTGATTGAAATTAAAGATGCACGATGGTGCCGGATTCGCCCTTGACGGCTTTGCCTGCGTTTTCCAGCGAGGCAATGATTGCCTGACCGCCGGTCTTTGCAAAGGAGATGGCAGCCTTAACCTTCGGCAGCATGGAGCCGGGGGCAAAGTGTCCCTCGCCGCAGTACTTCTCGGCTTCCTCGACGCTCATTTCGCTGAGGCTCTGCTGATCAGGCTTGCCCCAGTTGATGCAGACGCGCTCAACGGCGGTCAGAATGACGAGCGCATCGGCATGCACCAGCTCGGCGAGTTTCGCGGAGGCGAAGTCCTTGTCAATGACGGCGGGTGTGCCGTAGAGCTTGCCGTCTTTGCGCACGACGGGAATGCCGCCGCCGCCGACCGTGATGACGACGCAGCCGTCCTTGATGAGCGCGTTCACGGTGTTCTTCTCAATGACGTCAATGGGCTTCGGGGAGGGGACAACCTGACGGTAGCCTCTACCTGCGTCCTCAACCATGGTATAGCCCTTTTCCGCAGCGATGCGGTCTGCGGTCTCCTTGTCGTAGAACGCGCCGACGGGCTTGGTGGGATTTTGGAAGGCGGGGTCGTTCTCATCGACGAGCACCTGCGTGACGACCGTGGCGACATCCTTGACGATCCCGCGCGCGGCAAGCTCGTTGCCGATGGCGTTTTGCAGATGGTAGCCGATGTAGCCCTGACTCATCGCGCCGCACTCGGGGAAGGGCATATCCGACTTGATTGCCTTTGCCTCAGCGGCGGTTGCCATGCCGAGGTTGATCATACCGACCTGCGGGCCGTTGCCGTGGGCAATGACGACCTCGTTGCCCTGCTCGATCAGATCGACGATGGGCTTCGCCGTCTCGGTGACGAGGGCGAGCTGTTCATAGGGGGTGTTGCCCAAAGCGTTGCCGCCGAGGGCGATGACGATTCTTTTAGCCATGTTTTCTTTTCCTCACTTTATTACAGCGGAAGCATCCGAGGATACTTCCGCTGTGCATTTTTAGCAGTGGGCAGTTGCAGTGCCCAACTTGTTTTTAGAACATCTTTCTCTTGTTGTCGGAAGCGTCGAGTGCCATCAGGGTGCCGACGGGATCCTTAACCTGCGACATGAAGATCATTGCGGCGATGATGTAGGGCTTGTAGGAAGCCTGCTTATACAGCGGAACGAGATAACGGTCGAAGACGGAGTTGTCAACCTCGCCCTCGGGGCAGCTCAGACCGGAGATGTCGGCGGGCAGGCAGTGCAGATACAGCGCCTTGCCGTCCTTCGTCAGCTTCATCATCTCTTCGGAGCAGGTCCAGTCCTTATGCTCGGCATTCTGCGCAAGCAGGCGCTGTTCCAGCTCGTCGATGCCCTTCTGATCGCCCTTGACATACAACTCGGAGCGCTCTTCCATTGCCTTGAACGGTGCCCAAGACTTCGGATAAACAATGTCGGCGTCCTTGAAGGCTTCCTTCATATCATTTGTCTTGCGGAACGTGGAGCCGTACTTCTCGCAGTTCTTGCGGGCAACTTCCTCAACCTCGGGGAAGACGTCGTAGCCTTCCGGATGCGCCAGCGTGACGTCCATACCGAAACGGGTGAACAGACCAATGACACCCTGCGGGACGGACAGCGGCTTGCCGTAGGACGGGGAGTATGCCCAAGTCATGGCGACCTTCTTGCCCTTCAGGTTTTCCACGCCGCCGAAATAGTGGATGACATGGAGCATATCCGCCATGCACTGCGTCGGATGGTCAACATCGCACTGGAGGTTGACGAGGGTCGGGCGCTGCTCAAGGATACCGTCGCGGTAGCCTTCTTCGAGGGCGTCCATGAAGGCCTTCTGATACTCGTGACCCTGATGGATGTACATATCGTCACGGATGCCGATGACATCCGCCATGAAGGAGACCAGGTTCGCGGTCTCGCGGACGGTCTCGCCGTGGGCGATCTGGGACTTCTTCTCGTCGAGATCCTGCGTGGTCAGGCCGAGGAAGTTGCACGCGGACGCGAAGGAGAAGCGGGTACGGGTGGAGTTGTCGCGGAAGATGGAGATGCCGAGGCCGGAGTTGAAGACCTTGGTGGACTTGTTGCGCTCGCGCAGGTCGCGCAGGGCGTCGGCCACGGTGAAGACCGCGTCGATTTCGTCGTCGGTCTTGTCCCAGGTCCAATAGAAGTCGGTCTTGTACATATTGTTGATGCGGAGCGTCTCAAGATGTCTCGCAAGTTCTACTGCTTTGCTCATAATATTCTTTCTCTCCTT
>JAQXWB010000057.1 GCA_029225225.1 Bacillota bacterium
GCTGCGCTCCTCGCAATGACACAACAAGCTACCACGCTTGTCATTGCGAGGAGCGCAGCGACGTGGCAATCTCATGCAGGCACTATCGAGTGCATGCATATCTTCCCATCATGTCATCGCAAACCGCAGGCGCAGCAACATCAAGACAAAAATCCGTTTTACCGGCACCCCCCTGCCATTGTACGCTTTTTCCCGTCCGCAGCCCCAAAATATCCCGCGAATCGTTGCACTTTTTCCGTTTGCGTGATATAATAACGGCAAATACGCGAAAAGAGGGATTTTTCATGTGCGATTCCTGTAAACCCAAATTCTATATCACCACTCCGATCTACTACCCCTCGGATAAGCTGCACATCGGGCATACCTACTGCACCGTGGCAACGGACGCGATGGCGCGCTATAAGCGGCTGCGCGGCTATGATGTCATGTTCCTGACCGGCACGGACGAGCACGGGCAGAAGATCGAGACGCGCGCCAAGACTGCCGGTATCACCCCGCAGCAGTTCGTGGACAATATCGTCACGGGTGAAAAGGGCGTGCTCGACCTGTGGAAGCTGATGAATATCTCCTACGACCGCTTCATCCGCACGACGGACGATTACCATGTCGAAGCGATCCAAAAAATCTTCAAGAAGATGTACGAGAACGGCGACATCTATAAGGGCACCTATAAGGGAATGTACTGCACGCCCTGCGAATCCTTCTGGACGGAGAGCCAGCTTAAGGACGGCAAATGCCCGGACTGCGGCAGAGACTGCCAGCCCGCCGAGGAGGAGGCCTACTTCTTCCGCCTGTCCAAATACGCCCAGCCCGTGCGCGACCTGCTGACGAACACCGACTTTTTGGAGCCGCGCAGCCGCGTCAACGAGATGGTCAATAACTTCATTGACGCCGGCTTGGAGGATCTCTGCGTCTCGCGCACAAGCTTCACATGGGGCATTCCCGTCGATTTTGACCCGGGCCATGTCGTCTATGTCTGGGTGGACGCGCTGTTCAACTACACCACCGCCCTCGGCTTTATGAACGACAAATACGACGATTATGAGAAATATTGGCCCGCCGACGTGCATTTTGTGGGCAAGGAGATCGTCCGTTTCCACTCGATCATCTGGCCCGCCATGCTGATGAGCATGGGGATGCCGCTGCCCAAAAAAGTCTTTGGGCACGGCTGGCTGCTGCTTGACGGCGGCAAGATGTCCAAATCCAAGGGCAATGTCGTCGATCCCTACCTGCTTGCCGAGCGCTACGGCACGGATGCGCTGCGGTTCTTCCTGCTGCGCTCCTTCCCCTTCGGCACGGACGGCAATTTCTCCAATGAGCTGTTGATCTCCTGCATCAATACCGACCTTGCCAACGACCTCGGCAACCTTGTCTCGCGCACCGTCGCAATGGTGCAGAAGTATTTCGGCGGCAAATTAGACCCGGATCAGTTCTATAACGCCGCGCAGGATAACGAGCTGGTCACAATGGCAGGCAGCCTGCACGAGCGCTATGCCGCGCAAATGGAGCGTTATGCCTTCCAAAACGCGCTGAGCGAAATCTTCGCGGTGATCTCCCGCGCGAATAAGTATATCGACGAGACGGCGCCGTGGGTCTTGGCAAAGGACGAGGCAAAGCGCGCCCGTCTTGCCTGCGTGATGTACCACCTGCTTGAGACGGTGCGTATCTGCGCGGGACTGTTGCAGCCGTTCATGCCCGACACAAGCGCGGAAATTCTCCGCCGCATCGGCGCAGAGCGCAGCGATTGGGAGAGCCTGTGCAAATTCGGCGTGCTCGCGTCGGACGCGCAGGTCACGGCAGGCGCCGTCCTCTTCCCGCGCATCGACGCGGCAAAGGAGCTGGAAGCCCTCGAGGCATTGAACACCAAGCCCGAAGAACCGAAGGAGGACCCGCTGCCCGAGCCTCTGCCTCCCGTCAGCTTTGACGAATTTTCGAAGGTGGAAATGACGGTCGTCAAGGTCGTCGCCTGCGAGAAGGTCAAGAAGTCGGAAAAGCTCTTAAAATTCACCCTCAATGACGGCACGGAGCAACCGCGTCAGATCCTCTCCGGCATCGCGAAATACTACGAGCCGGAGCAGCTTCTCGGCAAGACCCTCGTCGCCGTGACGAATCTGCCCCCGCGCAAGATGATGGGGCAGGAGTCCTGCGGTATGCTGCTCTCCGCGGAGCGCGGCGACAAGCTGCACCTGATCATGCTCGACGACGCCGTCCCCGCCGGCGCCAGACTGGTCTGATTCCCGGCAATTCCCTCTGTAGGTCGGGGACATGTCGCCGCCGGTGCAGGAACTACCGATTGCGTACAAGCTCCCCTGTCATTGCGAGGAGCGAAGCGACGTGGCAATCTCGTGCAGGAACTACCAAGTGCGCACAAACCTACAGCCGGAGATTGCCACGACCAGTGTGCGCACTGGTCTCGCAATGACAAGTGGGGATTGCCTTTCCGTGTCATTGCGAGGAGCGAAGCGACGTGGCAATCTCGGCACTTTCAAAAACAACACACAGCCCCAAATGCGTTTGCGCACATTTCGGGCTGTGTGTTTCTGTTATTCCGTATCCTCGTCCATATAGGCGTCCTCCGCCTTTTGCTGCGCCGCAATCAAAATCTCCCGCGCCGCGCCGTAATTCTGCGCCTCCATCGCCGCCAGCGCATCGGTGATCGCATTGAATAAGCCGAAATAAACTGTCTCAAAGTTTGGCATACTATCACCCCCTTTGTTATTTCATCTGATTTTAAGATAAAACGCAACATCTTATTTTCAGATATTTTATCTTGTTGAGCGGTGATTACTATGCGATATGAGATATTAAAATTTGAAGCGATTCGCAATCTGCGCATTGACGGCGGTTACACGCAGAAGCAGATTGCCGAAATGCTGCACATCAAGCAAAATACCTATTCACAGTATGAGATCGGCGTGCTGAATTACCCCGTCGATGTTTTAATAAAGCTCGCCGACTTTTACGGCGTGAGCGTAGATTATCTGCTCGGCAGAACGAAAAACAAAACGCCCTACCCGAAGGAGTGACAAGCCTTGCGTGGAAAAGAGAAACAGCCCCGTGCGGCGCAGGTGCTGACCACGGGACGGATTGACCGTATTTTGTCCCGCATTTCCTCCGCCGCCGCAGTGCTCGGTTTTGCGGCTGCGGCATTTCTTTTTGTCGTACTGTCCCTTTTGCTGCCGGTCGCGCTCTATCCGTGGAATGAAGCCCTGTTTGCCGCGCAGCTTGTCCTGCTGCCGCTCTATGCCCTGCTGACCCTGCGTCTGCGCCGTTATTGGAAGGAGCCGGTACGCGCCTATCCGAAAGCGGCAGAGTATTTTACGCAAACGGTTGCGGCAAGTCGGGGCTTCCCCGTCGTCCCCGTATTTCTGCTCGCCGTCGGTCTGACGCTGAGCGTCTACAGCATTTTCTTTACGGAGTACGGCGAAGCCACCACACTTTACACGGTCAGTATCAGCCTGACGGTCGCCGGTGCGCTCTTCACGGTCTTCCGCCTGACCAAGCAAATGCTCTATCGCAAGATCACCCTTTGCCAAGTCGAAGACGAAAAAAACGAGGATACCTTCGACCATCATACGGCGCAAAAGCGCATTGCCCGCAAATGGTCAATCTACTGGGCTTTGGTCTTCGGCGTTTACCTCGCGGCAAGCCTGTACTTCCGCAATTTCCATATGTACGCCCTGATCCCGATCCTCGCAGCGGTCAACTTTCTGCTCCGCCTGCTCGTCAATAACCCCTTCCACCGTTTCGCAAGCGTGCGCTCGAAGCGGTTGAGCGTGCATATTCTGAATCTCTGCTCTCTTGCCCTCACGATCTGCCTCTGCTTTTCCATCATGGCAAACGGCACAAATGTGAACGAGGCGTATATTGCCTCCTTGGATTACAGCGTCTTTTCTCACCACAGCAGCTTTACTTATGATGAAGAAAGCGGCGTGTATACCCTCCGAAGCGAGAACGAGGAATTCCGTATCCTCCAGCTCACAGACATTCATATCTGCGGCAGCCTCAGCACTGTTTTAACCGACCGCGCCGCCTTTGACGCCTGTTATGCCATGATCCGCGAGGCGCAGCCCGACCTCATTATTGTCACCGGCGACATCGCCTATACGATTCCGATTCAGACCTTCAGCCGCGACAATCTGCTGCCCATCTACCAATTCTGCACCTTTATGAACAATACAGGTATCCCGTGGGCGATGGTCTACGGCAACCACGACACGGAAGCCGCCGCAGGCTGCACTGCGGAGGAGCTTTCCCGCCTGTATCGGGAGTATTTCCAGCGGCAGCCGGACTGTCCGATGCTCTATGCCGACGTCCAGCCGGAGATCTACGGCAGATATAACCAGTATCTCCGCATCGAAAACCCTGACGGCAGCCTGAACCGTCTTTTGTTCCTGATCGACTCAAACGACTATGTGCAGGGCATCGACGCGAAAAAATACGACTCCGTCCATGAGGACCAAATCGCGTGGTACGAGCAGACCATTGACGCCGTCACCGCGCAGGAGGGCAGACTTGTGCCATCCTTTGTGTTCATGCACATCCCCTTCCGCGCCTATCGTGATGCCTATGAAGCCCTGCAAAGCGGCAGCAAGGAGGCGGAATACCTTTTCGGAAAAAATGAAGAATCGGTAAGCTGTCCCGACCATGACACAGGCTTTTTCGACAGTATCGTAGCAAAGGGCAGCACCGGGGCGGTCTTTGTGGGGCATGACCATGTGAACTATTTAGGCGTGAAATACCGCGGTGTCGATCTGGTCTATTCCAAATCCATCGACTATATCGCCTATCCGAAAATCTCCAAAATGACCGCCCAACGCGGCGCGACCCTCATCACCCTCACCCCGACCGGCACCTATACCATCGAGCAGCTCGACTACACAAAATAACCCACCACCCCCACGAGAAGCATCGCATCCTACGCCGTAGTAGCGGATATTATCCGCCCGAATGCAGGAACTACCAAATGCGTACAAGTCGAAAACAGATTGCCACGTCGCTGCGCTCCTCGCAATGACATGGAAAGGCTACCCTAATTTGTCATTGCGAGACCGGTGCGCACACTACCCGCAAGGGGTACGCCGCATCCGTAACGCTCGTTCCTCGCGAACGGCTGCGCAGCGGTCGTGGCAATCTCATGCAGGAGCTTCTGAGCGCATTGCAAACTGCAAGCAACAGAAAAACCCACAGTGATCTATTCACTATTCATCATTCACAATTCTCCCGCGCCGTGGTATGATATATGCAAATACAAAATCCAACCTATCGGAGGTTCCTATGCTTCCTGACGCTTTTTTATCCCGGATGCGCCGTATGCTCGGCGGCGAGTTTGACGCGTTTCTCGCCTCCTACGAGCTTCCGCGCAATGTGGGCATCCGTCTGAATCCGCGCAAGCAGACCGCGCCTCTGCCCTTCTGCGGCGAACCGGTGCCTTGGGCGCCGAACGGCTATTATTACGACCCTGCCCAACGCCCGGGACTGCACCCGTTTCATGAGGCAGGGCTTTACTATCTGCAAGAGCCGAGCGCAATGGCACCCGCTGTGCTGCTGGACGCAAAACCAAAAGAACGCGTGCTCGACCTGTGCGCCGCGCCCGGCGGAAAGACCACCCAGCTTGCCGCCGCAATGCACGGACAGGGCTTGCTCGTCTGCAACGAAATCCACCCGAAGCGGGCGCGCATTCTGTCCTCCAATATTGAGCGCATGGGGGTCGAAAACGCCCTTGTGCTGAATGAGCATCCCGCGAAATTAGCCGAGCGCTTCCCGAACTATTTTGACCGCATTCTCGTTGACGCACCCTGCTCCGGCGAGGGGATGTTTCGCAAGGAGGACGCCGCCGTCACCGATTGGAGCGAGGAGACCGTGCGGATGTGCGCGGCAAGGCAGAGCGAAATTTTAGAATCCGCCGCCGCCATGCTGAGACCGAACGGCAGACTGGTCTACTCCACCTGCACCTTCTCCCCCGAGGAGAACGAGGGCGTCATCAGCACGTTTTTGCATCGGCATCCGGATTTCTCCGTCCTCCCTTGCGACGCGCCCTATTTTGACCGCGGCAGACCCGACTGGATCGAAAACCCGGCAGACGGCATCGAACATACCCTGCGTCTCTTCCCGCACAAGCTGCGCGGTGAGGGACACTTCGCAGCAGTGCTGCAACGCAGCGGCGAGGGTGCGCAAAACGATGTTTCCCTGCAAGCCGCCGCACGTCTGCCGGAGGAGATCGGCGCATTTCTCAAAGAAAACGAAATTTCCATTGACGGCATACCGGTCGCCTTCGGAGACACATGGTTTCTCGCGCCGCACGAGCTGCCCGAATTGCGTGGACTTCGCGTCCTGCGCGCGGGCTTGGAGCTTGGTCAGACGCGCAAGGGTCGTTTCGTCCCCGCGCACGCCTTGGCACTTTGGCTGGAGACGTTTCCGAATACCTTTGACCTCCCCGCAGACAGCCGGGAGCTTGCCGCCTACCTGCGTGGCGAGACGCTGCACGGAGATAACCGCGGCTGGACGCTCATCACGGCAGACGGTCACCCCATCGGCTGGACGCGCGGCGCGGACGGCATTCTCAAAAATCATTATCCTAAGGGTCTGCGCCGTTTCTGATACCCTTGACATTTTCTGCAACCGTTTTGTTATTTCCTCTTTACAAGCCCCCTCAGGTATGATATACTGTTTAAGCCTAAAATTGGCTTAGTGAAGAATGAAAATTCGCATATACTCCTGATATGAGAGGGTATGAAATGATTCAATATATGATCGAAGGCGGGAGACCGCTGCAAGGGACGGTCACCATCAGCGGCGCGAAGAACGCAGCCGTGGCGATCCTCCCCGCAACGCTTTTGGTAAACGGCACCTGCCGCATTGAGAATGTCCCGGACATTTCGGATGTGCGGCTTCTGCTTGAAATTTTGGACAGCATGGGCGCGGAAATTCGCCGCTTAAGTCCCAATACGCTGGAAATCACCTGCACCCATGTGCGCGACAGCGAGGCGTCCGACGCACTCGTGCGCCGCATCCGCGCGTCGTATTATTTCATCGGCGCGCAGTTAGGCCGCTTCAACCATGCAAGAGTCGCCCTGCCCGGCGGCTGCAATTTCGGGCCGCGCCCCATCGACCAGCACATCAAGGGCTTTGAGGCCATGGGCGCAACGGTGGAGCTGCAAAACGGCTTTGTCTGCGCCAGCGCGCCGGAGGAGGGCTTAACAGGCGGCAGAGTCAACCTCGATGTCGTCTCCGTCGGCGCGACGATGAATATCATGATCGGCGCCGTCCTCGCAGGCGGCACAACCATCATCGAAAACGCCGCCAAGGAGCCGCACATCGTCGATTTGGCGAACTTCCTAAACGCAATGGGCGCGAAGGTCTCCGGCGCGGGCACGGATGTCATTAAGGTTCGCGGCGTCAAGTCGCTGCGGGGCGGGTTCTATTCCATCATCCCCGACCAAATCGAGGCAGGCACCTATATGGCAGCCGTCGCGGCGGTCGGCGGAGATGTGCTCGTGCAGAATGTGATTCCCAAGCACATGGACACCATCAGCGCAAAGCTGCGCGAGATGGGCGCAAAGATTACCGAATATGACGACGCCATCCGCGTCCAGCGCAGCGGCCGCCTGCGACGGGCGAATGTCAAAACGCTGCCCTATCCCGGCTTTCCGACGGATATGCAGCCGCAGATCGCGGTGTGTATGTCGCTGGCCTCTGGCGTCAGTGTGATCACCGAGAGCATTTACGACACCCGTTTCGGCTACTGCGCGGAGCTGAACCGCATGGGTGCCGCCATCAAGGTGGATACCAAGGTCGCCATCATTACGGGCGTTGACCGTCTCCACGGCTGCGCCGTCCGCGCCTGTGATCTGCGCGCGGGCGCGGCAATGGTCATTGCGGGTCTCGCCGCGGAGGGTCGGACGGTCATTGAAGAGGTCGAATATATCGAGCGCGGCTATGAGAACCTGATCGGCAAGCTGCAAGGTCTCGGCGCAACCATCAAGCGCATCGAAACCCCCGCCCCAAGAACCGCCTCCGTCGCCGGCTGAGTCTTCTTGACCGCAGTATAAAAACCAAATGCACATCCTTTCGGATGTGCATTTCGACGCATTCGAAATTTCTCCCCTCCCCGTCATTGCGAGGAGCGCAGCGACGTGGCAATCTTTTTCCTCCTTTGTGCGGCATCAGTAATTCCTGCACGAGATTGCCACGCCCCACAGGCTCGCAATGACAAAGATGAAGCAAAATTCAAAATGCACATCCTTTCGGGTGTGCATTTTTTGGAGGAAAACACTATGGAAATTTTCGTCAACGTATTAGAGCTGATCGGTACGGTTGCCTTTGCCGCCTCCGGGGCGCTGATCGCAATGAAGAAGCACATGGATCTGCTCGGTGTGATCGTCCTCGGCGTCGTCACCGCCATCGGCGGCGGGATCCTGCGCGACCTGATTCTCGGCATCACGCCGCCCCTCGCCTTCCGTGACCCGACCTGCGCGATTGTCGCCATCGGCACGGCGATCGTGATGTTTATCCCGTGGGTACGGCACGGTCTGATGCATAACGGGCGGCTGTTCGACGCGGTGCTGCTCGTAATGGATTCGGTCGGCTTAGGCGTGTTCACCGCTATGGGCATTTGGAACGCCCTCAGCTTCTCGCCCGACCGCAGCACCTTTCTGCTGGTCTTTGTCGGCGTGCTGACCGGCGTCGGCGGCGGCGTGATCCGCGATGTCCTCGCGGGCGATATGCCGTACATTCTCGTCAAGCACATCTATGCCTGTGCCTCGCTGCTCGGCGCGGTCGCCTGCGCGCTGCTCTGGCGCTGCCTGCCGCAGTATGCCGCCATGCTGATTGCAATCGTGCTGGTGCTGGTGATCCGCCTGCTCTCGGCGTACTTCCGCTGGAACCTCCCCCGCGCCAACGACGTCGATTGACCGTCCTCGTGGAAACCGCCTCCCCCCATGTCATTGCGAGGAGCGAAGCGACGCGGTTGCGCAGCCGTTCGCGACGAAGGAGCGTTACGGATGCGGCATACCCCTTGCGGGTACAATCTCATGCAGAAACTACCGACCATTTATGAGAATCGCCATAGCATACGAATCACCACGCAAAATGGGCATTCCATTTTTTGTGGTGATTCGTGTTATTCCGCCGTCTCCGCATAGCCCGCCCGCATTTTGTCGATCTCCTTGCGCATTTCCTCGACGAATTCGGCAGGCGCAAGCACCTTGACCCAACTCCCCTGACTCAGCAGGAACATTTTAATGCCGTCTCCGCAGACCTCCGCCTCTAAAATAAAGCGCTTTCCCTCCTGCCCGACAATGCGCGCGGTGGGCAGACGATCCAAAACCGCCTGCACGGAGGGCCCCGAAAACGCGAAACGGATGCAGCGCTCCTTGCCCGGGAGCATATACTGATTGCGGCGGCGGAACGCCCCCTCGTTGAAGCGGAGCTGCGGTGTGCGCGCAAAGCACTCCCGATGCTCGACAATGCCGTGAATGCGGTCAATACGGAAATAGATCGGCTTCTGCCCCGCGTCGTCCGCACGCACCGCGATGAGATAAAAGTAGTATTCCGAAAACAAAATAGACAGCGGACAAATGCGCCGCGTAACCTCGGAGCGATCCATTTTGTAATAGCGGATGGTAATCTCGCAGCGCCGGTCAATGCAGCGCATTACCTGCCATAGGGTCTGCTTGAGCGATTTGCAGTCATGATGCACCGGCTCATAGTAGCGCTGCTCCGCGTCGATCATCTCCTCCAAGCAGACGCGGTCTGCCTGAGTGGTGAAGCGTTTGAGCTTCTCGATGAGCTGCGACAGCTCCTCACGGCTCAGCGCCCGTGTGCCCAAAAGCAGCTTCAGCAGCAAAAACATCTCCTGATTGGTCAGAAAATCGTCGGGAGACAGCCGATAGGTCTTGGTGCGCTGGTCATATTCCAGCTCGGCGTTCCCCGCAATGCCGCGGCACTCGCAGAAGAACGCCTTGCATTCGAAAAGATCCCGCGAGACGGTTTTTTCGGACACCCCGAATTCCTCCGCCAGCGCCCGCACGGACAGCGCCTCCCCGCGCAACAGGCGATATAAAAGGGACAAACTGCGCATTTGTTTGTTCATATCCCGCAACTCCTAATATATCGTACGCCGGCTATCAGCCGCCCGCGTGCAGACATCACCATTCGACCCCGTCCCTGACGCGCCTTACGAAGAGGCTCAGTGAATCGTGAAAAGCGATTGTAGGGCGGGGACATGTCCCCTAAGGCCGCGTAAGCGGCAGACGGTAAGCATGAACAAGCTTGTACAAAGTTGTTCGTTCCTCCACCGGCGGGGACATGTCCCCGTCCTACATTTTGGGAAATCGGCTTACGGCTGTCCGCACTCCTGCAAGCAATCAGTCCTTCGTCTTATAATAGAGCATACAATGGCAGTACCCCTCAAAATTGGGGTCTGCCATTTGTTGTTTAAATTCCTGACAGATACACTTATATTCCTCCGTCTTGGGAATTCGGCAGGGGCAATAGCCGCCGCGCGCCTTCAAGCCCTCGCGAATTCTCGCCACAAGCTCCTGATCCTCATTCAAACGAATCGCCATCAAAATTACCTCTTTCTTTTCACAGCTTACAGAAAGCACAAGGCTCCTAAATGAATTATCGAAACAGCTAATGTAGTGCGGGGACATGTCCCCTAAGACTGCGAAGCGGCAGACGGTACAGGCGAACAAATCCGTACCCACTCGGTGGTTTCTGCACCGCCGCGCCAAGTCGGCAAGCCCTGCGGCGAGGGTACAATCAACAGTCGTAGGGTACTCTCGTTGAAACGGTGACCTCTGTCCGCCCAAATTTAAACTCCGTGCGAAGCACACCTCAGCTCTTCACTCTTCACTATTCACTTAAATACAGCGGCTCCCTCGGCTCATACCCCTGTGGGCGGTAGCGTACCGACGAAATACGCGTGCCGGAGACGCCGTATTTGCGCGAATAGCCGAACAGGTCTATGTACGAGGCGAGATCGTCCCGCTCCGCCTCCATCGCGCGCAGCACCTCCACCGTCGCGCGGACATCGTCAATCGCGCGGTGCGAGTTGCATACCTTGTCCTGCAAGCCGTAAGCCTCAATCGCGCTGCTCAGGCGGTGCGGATAGGCGCGGCGGTCGCGGTAGACCGTTAAAATATCGAGCTTCGGCTGATTTTGCAGCAGACGGGCGTCACCGTAGCGGTCAAGCAGATGGTAGAGAAACAGCAGATCAAACTGCGCGTTATAGGCGGCAATCAGCGTGCGCGGTGTGAGCAGCTCGGCAAGCAGCGCGCAGATTGCCTGCTTTGAGATTCCCTCGGTGCGCAGCAGCTCGTCGGTAATGCCGGTCAAGCCGACAATGCGCGGATCCAGCTTACGGTCATTCGTGCGGCGAATGAATTCATCCGTCTCCGCAAGCACGACTGTCTCCTCGCCGTCCCAGCCGAGCTTGACGGCGGAAAATTCGATAATTTCGTCCCCCGAAAAGGACAACCCGCTCGTCTCGGTGTCCAAGACGAGAATCGAATCGCAGTGTTCGCGTAACGATATAAAACCCATCTCCATCTCCTTATGTTACGAACTCACCGTAGTGGCGGACGACTCTGTCCTCCGGTGCAGGAACTACCGACTGCCTGCAAGAGATTGCCACGTCACTGCGCTCCTCGCAATGACACGGAAAAGCTGCCCCTTTTTGTCATTGCGAAGCCAGTGCGCACACTGGCTGTGGCAATCTCGTGCAGGAACTACCGACTGCCTGCAAGAGATTGCCGCGTCGCTGCGCTCCTCGCAATGACACGGAAAAGCTGCCCCTTTTTGTCATTGCGAAGCCAGTGCGCACACTGGCTGTGGCAATCTCGTGTAGGAACTACCGACTGCGCACATACTTGTTCGTCTGCTCCGTCTGTCGCTTCCAACTTTCAACTTTCAATTTCTCATTCATCCCTCAAACTGCTTGCGGTACAGCTCCGCGTAGAAGCCGTTTTGCGCCAGCAGCGCTTTGTGATTGCCCTGCTCTATGATGCTGCCGTCCTTCATCACGAGGATCAAGTCCGCCTCGCGAATGGTAGACAGCCGATGCGCAACAACAAAGGACGTCCTGCCCTGCATCAGCTTGGCAAAGGCGTTTTGAATCTTTAACTCCGTCCTCGTATCAATCGACGAGGTCGCCTCGTCAAGAATCAGCATCGGCGGCAGGCACAAAAACACCCGCGCGATGCAAAGGAGCTGCTTCTGTCCCTGTGAGAGCGCGCCGCCATCCTCCTCGAGCACCGTGTCATAGCCCTGCGGCAGGCGGCGAATAAAGCTGTCCGCGTGCGCCGCCTTGGCTGCCGCGACGATCTCCGCTTCGCTCGCGTCCGGGCGTCCGAAGGCGATGTTCTCGCGCACCGTCCCTGTAGAGAGCCATGTCTCCTGCAAGACCATGCCGTAGCAACCGCGCAGGGAGTGCCTTGTGAGCGTGCGGATATCTCTTCCGCTGACCTGCACCGACCCGCCGTTGACCTCATAAAAGCGCATCAGCAGATTGATGAGCGTGGTCTTGCCACATCCCGTCGGGCCGACGATGGCAACCCGCTGCCCCTGCCGCAGATGCAGGTTGAGGTCGCGGATCAGCTCCCGCTCCGGCGTATAGGAGAAGTCCACATGGTCAAACGCCACCTCGCCGTTCAGATCGTCGCGGGACAGGGTAACAGCGTCCGCCGCGTCCGGTGTTTCCGGCGCTTCCTCCATCAGCTCGAAAATGCGCCCCGCGCAGGTCATGGCATTTTGCAGCTCGGTAATCACACCGGAGATCTCGTTAAAGGGCTTCGTGTACTGATTGGCGTAGGAGAGGAAGCAGGAAAGCTGCCCGATGGTAAGCGCCGCCGTCCCGCCGCCGAGGCAGAGCAGCGCGCCGCTCAGCGCAACGCCGGCATAGACCAAATTGTTGACAAAGCGCGTGCAGGGATTCGTCAGAGAGGAGAAGAAGGTTGCCTTGCGCGCCACACCCTCCAAGCGTTCGTTGACCTCGTCGAAGGACGCCATCGCCTCGTCCTCGTGGGAGAACGCGACAACCGCCTTGTGGCTACCGATCATTTCATCGACCAGCGCCGTCTGCTCCGCGCGAATTTCGGACTGCTTCTGAAACAGCGTGTGTGTCCGCTTTGCGATGAAGGATGCCACAAACAGAGAAAGCGGCGTGATCAAAACGACCCAAAGCGTGATCAGAGGATGCATCGAAAGCATAAAGCCCAGCGTGCCGAGAATGGTCAGAATTCCGGTAAAGAGCTGGGAAAAGCCCATCAGCAGCCCGTCCGTGACCTGCTCCGCGTCCGCAATGACGCGGCTGACGATGTCGCCGACGGGATGACGGTCAAGGTAGGAAAGCGGCAGACTTTGCAAATGGGTAAACGCGTCCTGCCGAAGCTGCCGCACCACGCCGAAGGTAATGCGGTTGTTAAGGATATTCATGATCCACTGCGCCAAGGCGGTCAGCCCGATCACAATCGCGCCGCGCAGCAGGAGTCCGGCAAGCGCTCCGAAATCCACCGCGTCCTTGCCGAGCAGCAGGTCAATGGCGTCGCCCGTGATCACGGGGAGATAGAGCGTCAGCACGACGATGGCGGCGGCAAGCAGCAGCGAAAGGACAAAGAGGAGGCGGTAGCGCTTGAGGTATCTGAGCACCTTGCGCAAGGTCGCGAGGCTGTCGGTACGTTTCATGCCTCCTCACCTCCCTTGTATTGCGATTCGTGAATCTCGCGGTAGACCGCGCAGTCACGGAGCAGCGTCTCATGCGTCCCCATGCCGACGAGCCGTCCGTCCTCCAAAACAAGAATTTGGTCGCAGGCGCGCAGAGAGGCGGTGCGCTGCGAGATCAAAAAGATCGTCGGATGATAGGGCAGCTTCCGCAGCGCCTCCCGCAGGCGGGCATCCGTCGCATAGTCCAAGGCGGAGGCGCTGTCGTCGAGGATCAAAATTTCCGGCTGCCCGACCAAGGCGCGGGCAATCGTCAGGCGCTGGCGCTGGCCGCCGGAGAAGTTTCTGCCCTTCTGCTCCACGGGCGCATCGAGCTGCCCCTCCTTTTCCCGCACGAAGTCGGCAGCCTGCGCGTCCTCGAGCGCCTGCCATAACGCCGCGTCGTCCGCGTCCTTCCTGCCCCATTGCAGATTGGAGCGGATCGTCCCGCGGAACAGCTCCGCCTTCTGCGGCACAATCCCGATACGTCCGCGCAGCGTTGCAGGTTCGTAGCTGCGCACCTCCGCGCCGAGCACGCGCACGCTTCCCTCCGTCGCCTCATAAAAGCGCGGAATGAGCTGCACCAGCGAGGACTTGCCCGCGCCGGTGCCGCCGATCACGCCGACGGTCTGCCCGCGCAAAGCGGTAAAGGTAATGTCTTGCAGCGAAGGCGCGCTGTCTCCGTCATAGGTCAGCGATACCTTTTCGAAGGAGACTGCCTCGCCGGTCCTCTGCGGCTTCTCGTCCGCAATTCTCTCCTGTCCGGCAGGCATGTCCAATACCGCGCCGATGCGCTTGCCGCAGGCGACCGCCTTGGTCACGGTGAAGATGGAGTTTGCCAGCTTGACCAACTCGACCAAAATCTGTGCCATATAGTTCACCAGCGCCACAACCTGCCCCTGTGTGAGCGTTCCCGCCGCGACGGAGAAGCCGCCCTGCCGTATGATGAGCAGCACGGCAAGATTGACGAGCACATAGGTCAGCGGATTCATCAGTGCGGAGAGTCTGCCCGTCCGCTCCTGCAGGGCGGTCTGGGCGCGGTTGATCCCGTCAAAGCGGCGAATCTCCTCGTCCTCCTTACAAAACGCACGGACGACGCGGGCGCCGTTGAGATTCTCTCTTGTGGCAGCCGTCACGCGGTCGAGCCGCGACTGCACCTTGCGGTAGAGCGGAATCGTGCCGAGCATCACGCCAAAGACGACCAAGGCCAGCAGCGGCACGACCCCGACAAAAATCCACGCCAAACGCACGCTGACGGTGAACGCCATCGCCACCGCGCCGAAAACGATGATCGGTGAACGCAGCAGCAGCCGCAGGGTGATGTTGATGCCCGTCTGGAGCTGATTAATGTCACTCGTCATGCGCGTGATCATGGAGGCGGTTCCCACGCGGTCGGTCTGGGCGTAGGTGAACGCCTGCATATGGGCAAACAGCTCTCTGCGCAGCCGCGTTGCCGTACCCACCGCCGCCTTGGACGCAAAATACTGCGCCGTGACGGAGCAGGCAAGCCCGACGAACGCCAAAAGCACGAGCAGGAGCGTCATTTTCCAGAGAAAGCCCGTGTCACCCGTCCCGATGCCTCGGTCGATCATCGCCGCCACAACCAGCGGCACGCACAGATCGAAGCACGCCTCCAGCAGCTTAAACAGCGGCGCAAGCACACTCTCGCGCGGGTATTCTCTCAAAAAGCGGAGATAGATTTTCATAGGTGTATATTCCTTTATTCCTCCAACAGTCTGCGCGCAAGCGTCTCGTTTTCGGCGGACAGCCTGCGCAGGCGCTCGATGTTCTCCGCCTCAAACGGCTCCTCCGCCATGGCGGTGTCGATCAGATCGTCCAAGGCGGCTGCGGTGACCTCGGACAGCGGTAGATACAGCTCCTGCCCCAAATAGTCCAAGAAACCGCTCACCTTCGGGTCATAGACCACGCCGACCATCGGCACGCCCTGCCCGGAGGCAAAGATCAGCGCGTGCAGACGCATGGAGATAACGAGTGACATGCGGCGCACGAGCGTCAGAACCTCCGCGCCGTCCGTCCCCGCGCTGAGCAGCAGATGCGGGCAGTGCAGCTTCTCCGCCACGGCTTGCAGCGCCGCCTCGTCGCGGGCAGGCTCCATCGCATAAAGCAGCGGAATCAAGCCATATTCCCGGTGCGCGTATTCGCACGCGGCGGCAAACGCGCCCACCTTTTCGTCAAAGCCCTGCCACGGACGCAGCGCAACCATAACATACTGCCTGCCCTCTTTGATGCCGCTGCGCCGCAGATAGTTGCGCAGAGCGTCGGTCGCGGGCGGGTCGATCAGCAGGGCGGGGTCGGCGTTCAGATGAATTTCCGGCTTCGTAACGCCAAGCTCATGCAGCGTCTCGATGGAATAGCGGTCGCGTGCGGAGATGATGTCCGCGCAGCGGTTGAGCGTCTTTGCCGCGCGCTTGCGGTTGCGCGGACGGCTGATGGGGCCGATGCCGCAGCCGTAGAGCATCACACGGCAGCCGTTGCGCTTTGCCTGCCGGATGCTGAACAGATAGTAAAGCAGAGAGCGCGTGCTCGTCGCGTCCTGCATGAGCGTGCCGCCACCGCTGATATAGAGCCTCGTGCGGCGCATCAGCCTGCCGATTTTCCAAACGTTGAAGGTATAGACCGCGTCGATTCTCGCGCAGCGGCGCGTCTCCGCCGTGTCACGGCTCAGGGCGCAGATGGGCAGATCGGGGTCAATGTGGTGAAGCTGCTCGACAATGGCGTTCAAAATGGCGTTGTCGCCGCTGTTGCCCTTGCCGTAAGCGCCGCAGATCAGCGCACCGTCGCGGAGCTGCTTCGGACGGGCGGCGCGGCGGATAATCGTCTCATAGATCTCCTTCTGATGCCGCAGCATCGTCTCAAGCGAGAAGTCCCGCTTCACCTTTTCATACAACTTCTCGCCCATGTCGCGCCGCGTCTCGGCGTTCTGCGCGAGAAAGACCATGTGCTGCGTGAGCTTCTGCACGTCCTGCGCCGGAAAGAGCAGACCGTTCACCCCGTCGTCAATCAGGTACGGCACGCCGCCGACCTCCGAGGCAATCGTCGCGCAGTGCATCCGCGCGCCCTCGGTCAGCGCGTAGGGGAAGGTCTCGGAAAGCGAGGTCAGCACGTTCACGTCCAGCGCGTTATAAAAGCTGTCAATGTCGCGCACCCAGCCGGCAAAGCAGACTGTCCCCTTTGGGCAGAGCGTCGCGGCAAGGGAACGGATCTCCGCCTCCTGCTCCCCCTCACCCGCAATGGCAAGGCGGATGTTCGGGCAAGTTTTGACCGCCTCGGCAAAGGCGCGGAGCAGCGTCGTCATGTCCTTCACGGGCGAAATGCGGGCGGCAATGCCGAAGACCACGGTATCCTCCGCCGTCTTCAAGCCGATGCTTTGCAGATACTCCTTCCGAGGCAGCGGCGTGCGCTCGGCGGAGAAGTCCACGCCGTTATAGAGCGTATAAATCCGCTGCGGGTCAAAGCCGCGCTTGATCAAAAGCTCCGTCATCCCCGCGGACACGCCGATCCACGCGTCAAGGTGGGGCAAAACGAGCTTGTTGATGTTGCCATAGGTCAGCGCTGCAAGCCGCCTGCCCAAATAGTCGAGGCGGTAGTCGCTGTGGATCGTCGAAATAACGGGCACACCCGCCCGCTTGCGCAGCAGAATGCCCATCATATTCGCCCGTGCGCCGTGGCAGTGGATGACCTGATAGCCGTCGTGGCGAATCATCGCGAGAATGCGCTTGCGCGTGCGCAAAAGGTTACGATCCTCGATCACAGTCGTCGGAATGCCGAGCTGCCGCGCCTCGGCGGCAAAGTCCCCCTCCATAAAGCAAATCAGATGAACCGTCTCGGTCTTGTTCAGTCCGGCCAGCAGCGACAGGACATGCGTTTTCGCCCCGCCGACATCGCCGCCGGAGATCATATGGATAATTTTCATGCTCCAGCCTCAGTCCTAAGAATAGTCTTGAATTTCGGAATACAATCGAATATAATGATTATAATACACATTTCGGAAAGAAGCAATCCTCAAATGCGCTTTCCGCCTTGGGAGGTACCAATGAAAAACAAAAAACTCTTTGGAAAGCTGAATATCATCGACATTCTCATCCTGCTGATTTTAATCGCCGCGCTCGTTTTCGTCGGCGTGCGTCTGTTCGGCAGAGACGGCGGCGGACCGGCCACGGAGCTGCCGACGAGTGAGCCGAATCTCCGCTTCACGGTGCTGTGCCCGCAGCTTCCGCGTGAGCTTGCTGAGGAGGCCGTCTCCGCGCTGCAAGGCGAAGATGTCGTCGTCGGGGAAAGCATCGTCACCCCGCGCCGCATCTTTAACAGCAACTCGCTCCTCGACGCCGAAATTGTCTCTTGGGAGATCGTCGAGAGGGAGGACGGTCTTGTCGATCTGCACCTGACCGTCGAGGCGGCGTCCCTTGTCGGCGAAGGAACCTACACCGTCGGAAAGCAGGAGATTCGCGTCGGCGTGGAGTATTCCGTCAAGACCACTCGCGTTGAGCTGATGGGACAGGTGCTGTCCATGGAGATTCTCTCATGAACGAGCTTCTGACCTCAAGCCTCCTCTGGCGCTTTTTTGCGGCGTTTGCGGCGCTGCTGTCGCGTTCGCCGATTGGGAGGTTCTTCCGCTACCTCGGCGCGCTTTGGCGGGGCAGCGCAACCTATCGGTTCTTCGCGCATCTCTTTTGCGCCGAACCGGTCGCGGATCGCTCCGCTTACCGGAGGCTGCTCGACCGCTGCAATGCCGCGCTGTATCGCCTCGGCAGACCGCTGCTCCCCCTTTTGCAGGACAGCGCGGTGCGCCGCGTCTACGGTCGCTTCCTGCATGCCCTGCGGGAGAGCTTTCTGATCGGCAGGCTCTTCTCCGGCGGCATGACGAGCTTTTTGCTGCTCATAATCGCCGCATACGCGCCCATTGACTATCTCCTGCGCGCGCTGCACATCGCCTCGCTTGCCTCCCTTTGGGACGAAGCGCTGATGGTGCTGTGCCTGCTCTGGATCGTCTACCAGCGCATGACGAGCAAGGAGCCGCTGCGCAGCCGCGCCAACGCCGTAGACGTCTGGCTGTCGGGCTATCTGCTTGCGGGCGTGATCCTGCTGCTCTTTACGGTCACCAATTATCTCTCCGTCAATATCACGGGCTACCGCGCGAGCATGGAATACATTCTCATGTTCTTCCTCGTCACGCGCCTGCTGCGGGACGACGGCGATATGCTGCTGCTCTACCGCGCTATGATTCTGATCGCCTTTGTCTTCGCGCTGCACGGAATCTGGCAGTTTGTCGTCGGCGTGGAGATCCCCGACACATGGACGGATCAGGCAGAGACGGCGGTGCGCACCCGCGTGTTCTCCATCTTCAAAAACCCGAATATCATGGGCGGCTATATGGTGCTGTTCGCCCCGATGGCCATCGGCATGGCTTACGCCTCGGAGCGTCCCGCAGAGAAGGTCTTTTATTGGATCTGCGGACTGTGTATGTGCCTTGCCTGCCTGTTTACGATGTCACGCGGCGCATGGCTGGCGCTGGCAGTCGCGGCGGTGCTGTTTGCGCTGATCGTTGACCGCCGTCTGTTCGGTCTGATGCTGGTCGCCGGCATTGCCGCCTGCTTCCTGCCCTTTGTGCGCAGCCGCATCGGTTACCTGTTCACGCCGCAGTTTGCCGAGTCCAATGAGCGCGGCGGCAGAGCCAAGCGCTGGCAGACTGCCCTCGGCTATGTCGATGAATACCACGCGTGGACCTGCGGCCTCGGCTACGGCATGTACGGCGGCGCGGTCGCCGTGCAGAACAAGGTCAATCCGATGTTCGACTATATGTATGTGGACAACTACTATGTCAAAATTCTCGCGGAAAACGGCATCGCGGGACTCACCGCGTTTCTGAGCGCGATAGCAGGACTGCTCTGGGGCGGCCTGCGCGCCTGCGGACTTGCCGGCTCGAAGGAACGAAAGCCACTCTGCGCCGGTATGCTGGCAGGCTTGGTGGGCATTCTGATCCACAGTCTCTTCGAAAGCCTGTGGGAAGAACCGTATATGATGGCGCTCTTCTTCTCCGTCGCCGCCATGCTGATCTTCGCAGGCTTCCTGAATCGTAAGCCCGCCGCCAATCAAACGCCGTAGGCAGCACTCCCGAAAAGAACGTAGCGCGCGGCATCCCTGACGCGCCTTACGCAGGGTTTCAGTGAATAGAGCATAGTGAAAAGCGTCGGAGCGCTCCGCGCAAATTTCAACCGCCGCCCGCCCTGGAGGTGGGGGACATGTCCCCGCCGGTGCAGGAACTACCGAGTGCGTACAAGCCTGTTTGTCTATACCGTCTGCCGCCTAAATCGGGTAGGAGGCTGACTATTGGTTAGTCAGCCGACCTCCCACAGAACCGTGCGTACCGGTCTGGTACACGGCTCCTCCCCTGTTTACGCACAAACAGATTTGTAATAAGAACTGAAAAACCGGAATCCCGCCTTCTC
>JAQXWB010000058.1 GCA_029225225.1 Bacillota bacterium
AGCAAACGTACAACGGTACATCACCCCGCAGCAGGTAATTTCCTGCTGCGGGGTATTTTTTTTGAAAAAATCTGCACTTTTTTCAAAAAAACACTTGACATTTACACCTAGACGGTGTATAATACAGATACAAGGTAAGGAACGGAACACCTACCGAACGAAAGGAGAAAATAAAAATGAAAGAGTTAAAGAACAATATCACCGCTGGCAATCATGTTGAATATCGTGTTTCATTCGTAAACGGCGATGTAATTTCACAGTTCGTAACACCTGATTTCATTTCACGCGAAGATGCTATGAGGATTGCAGGAATTGAAATCTGCTGCGACCGAGATGGAGCATTTGCCAGATTCAACAGCAAGGAATATGATTACGAATCCATCGTTGTAGAAATTGTACGAAACTAACAATGCGGGTCAGATACTGCAAACGCTGCGGCACGCAGTTTCAATCAGATAAACCGGACACCTGCCTGTGTCCGGTTTGCCGAAAAAAGGCAAAGCAAGACAGCGTTGTTCGCGCCCGCAACTGCCGCCAGTGCGGGAAAGCATTTCCCGGCGGCCCGAGAGCATGGTACTGCCCTGAGTGCCGTGATATTCGCAGAAGGGAATCCGCAGCGCGGCGTGCGAAGACTGGAACGATCCGTCCGATTGGCAGCATCGATGTCTGCGAAATCTGCGGCGGCGAGTACATAGTCAACAGTGCACGGCAGCGCTATTGCAAAAATTGTGCCGCAGAGGCTGTCCGTCAGACGGTGAATCCCAAAAAGGCAGTATATGCCAAAGAAAACAAGGCGCGTCTGAAGGATCAGCAGAAAGAACGGCGAACGGATCGTAATGTTTGTGTTGTCTGCGGCGCCGTATTTCACGCGTCTACAGCGACGGTTACATGTTCCGATTCATGCGCCACAGAGTTGCGGAAGCTGCGGCAACGGGAATCGGATTACCGTGCCGGTCGCAGGAAGCGTCTACCAGCCGATTACCCGGTATCATCGACGCGCCCGCAGTCCGGTGTTACTGGCGTTACATGGTGCCGTGGAAAGTGGCAGGCGAAATTTAAACGGAAATACATTGGTATGTTTTCTACCGTCTATGAAGCGGCTGAAGCCATAAGAAATTACGAGGAGGCAAACGAAGATGAACGATAAAAAATTTTGTTTGATTTGGAACGATGCACTAAAATCTGCCGACCGCGATGCGTTTATTTCCGAATGGTCGCTGTCTTCCATGTGGGGCGATCAGGACGATGATGGAATCGCGAAGACCGCGGCGGAGATCGGCAACATATGGGATGTCGCCCACATGTCTGTCCGCAATCTGTGCAGTCGTGTCGGCATCGGCCAAAGCGAATTGTCACGCAGATTCTGCATTCCACTGCGCACCGTGCAGAACTGGTGCGGTGGTCAGAACCCGTGCCCGCCGTATGTCGTGCTGATGATGGCGCGGCTGCTTGGAATGCTTTAGCCGTGGTATCATCTCAGCGCCAAAGAAAAGAATCGCACGCATATCTTCGTCGCGTATATTGATGATGATTCCCCGCGAAACGAATATGGTTTCATCGACTATGCCCATTTCAGCGGAAACGGAGATGTTGATGGGGGATTTAACAGCGAATCGTAGTGTGCATTGGCAGCTATTGCCGAATATAATTACGTTGTCAATTCCGTTGCCAATTTAATCGCAGGATTATGCAGTAATATTGAAAGATTCCGCGCGCATACTGCAATATTCTGCACCTTCTTGATTCGCAAAACCGTTGAAAATAAAAGAAAAACCCTTGAAACACTGTAGCTTCAAGGGCTTTTCTTTTGGTGCGCGAGGCGGGAGTTGAACCCGCACGTCCGGAGTGGACACTAGAACCTGAATCTAGCGAGTCTGCCAATTCCACCACTCGCGCATGTCAATTTTCTGTTGCCCCGATAATATACCACATCTTAACGCGGTTGTCAATCATTTTTTTGCAGTCTTTTGAAAAAACTGCAATTGCACCTACGCTGTAGGGCAGGGACATGTCCACGCCGGTGCAGAAACTACGGAGTGCGTACAAGCTTGTTTCTACATACCGGCGGGCGGCTATCAGCCGCCCGCTTGCAGGAACTACCAACTGCGTACAGATTATTTGTTTTTACCGTCTGCCGCTTCGCGGTCAGCTTGGACATATCCCCAGTCTACAGAGGCGTTGCGCGGATGGGGTATTAACGCGCGTCGAATGGGACATACTCCTTATGACGGATGAGCGATTTGTATGCCGGACGGTAGATTCTGCCGCCGGTTAGTACCTCTTCCATGCGGTGCGCGCACCAGCCGGTGATACGGGCAACGGCGAACAGCGGGGTAAAGAGGTCGGTTGGGATGTCGAGCATGCGGTAGATCAAGCCGGAATACATATCGACATTGGCGCACATGACCTTTTCCTTGCCCGTGACCTCGGCAAACACACTCGGCGTGACGCGCTCAATCGCCTCCATCAGCTCCAGCTCGTCGAGCATATGCTTCTGTTCCGCCAGCCTGCGGGCGCTCTTTTTCAAAATGACCGTGCGCGGATCGGAGAGGGTATAGACCGCGTGACCCATGCCGTAGACCAAGCCGCTGTGATCGCTGACCTCGCCTTGCAGAATGCGGCGGACGAAGGCGGCGACTTCCTCGTCGTCCTTCCAATCGCGGACGTTCTGCTTGACCTCCTCAAATTGACGCAGAACGCGCTGATTCGCGCCGCCGTGCTTCGGACCCTTTAAGGAGCCGACCGCTGCGGCGATGGCGGAATAGGTGTCCGTTCCGGTGGAAGCAACACTGCGGCAGGAGAAGGTGGAGTTATTGCCGCCGCCATGTTCCGCGTGGCAGACCAGGCAAAGATCGAGCAGGCGCGCCTCCTCGTGCGTGAAGTGCTTATCCGGACGGATCATGTGCAGGAAGTTTTCCGCAATGGACAATTCAGGCATCGGACGGTGCAGATAGAGGCTGTCGTTTTCAAAGTAATGACGCTTGACGACATAGGCATACGCCGCGATCACCGGAAAGCGCGCGACCAATTCAATCGACTGGCGCATCATGTTTTCCAAGCTCAGATCGTCAGGGTTGGGGTCGCAGGAGTAAAGCGCAAGCACCGACCTGCCCAGCTTGTTCATAATGTCGTGACTCGGATTCTTGAGGATCATATCCTCGGTGAAGTTCTCGGGCAGAGCGGTCATATCGTGCAGCAGAGCGGTAAACATCTCATAATGCTCCCGCGTCGGCAGGCGCCCGAACAGCAGGAGATAGGCAACCTCGGAAAAACCGAAGCGCCCCTCGCGCACATAGGCATCGACCAAATCGCTCAGCTCATAGCCGCGGTAAAACAGCTTACCCTCCATTGGCTCGCGTTCGCCGTCGACGATGCGGTAGCCCAAAACGTTGCCGACCTTTGTGCAGCCGACCATCACGCCCGTGCCGTCGTCGTTGCGCAGTCCGCGTTTAATGTTGCTGTTTGCGCGGGCTTCTTCGGTCAGGCTGTTATGAATTTTGTAATCCGAACATAGATTGTGAAGGAACTCCGACATCATTGTGGAGGACGAGCCGTTCGCCGACATACAATCACCTCATTATCAATTTTACCTATTTTATCAGAGTTGCCGCATTGCGTCAAGAAATTCGGCAAAAATATCGGGAGGAAGTTATGAAACGCTTGTGCATTATCGTATTGTGTGCCGCCTTGCTGTGCGCGGGAGGTGCTTGGCTGTATCTGACCTGTGGCGGCGCGCCGGAGAAAGCACCGACGCAGATGCCTACGGTCGACGCTGCGGAGGAGCAGCTTCCGCCGTTTGATGCGGCGGTGACGCTGCGCGTTCTGACACAGGATGGCGTGAAGGAACTGACGCTGCGCGAGTATTTGGTCGGCGTGCTGCTGGCGGAGATGCCTGCAAGCTTTCCGGAGGAGGCACTCAAGGCGCAGGCAATCGCCTCAAGAACCTTCGCCCTGCGGCAGGCAGAGGCAAAAAAGCATGAAGACGCGGACATCTGCACCGACCCCGCTTGCTGTCAAGGCTATCTGACGGACGCATCGGAGGAAGAGCTTGCGCGTCTGACGGAGGCGGTTGAGGCGACGGACGGTCTGGTCATGACCTACGAGAAGGGGCTGATCGACGCGACCTTTTTTTCCTGCTCCGGCGGACGGACGGAGGACGCGGCTGCCGTCTGGGGCGGGGACATTCCCTATTTGCATTCAGTGGAGAGCCCCGGCGAGGAGGAGGCACCGCGTTATACCGAGACGGTTACGGTAAGCGCGGAGACCTTTTCCGAAACACTCCGCGGGGCGTATCCCGAGGCAAATCTCTCCGGCAGCCCGAACGGCTGGTTCGGCGCTTGCAGCTATACGGACGGCGGCGGAATCGACACGATTTTTATCGGCGGGACGGGAGTCAGCGGCACAAAGCTGCGTTCGCTGTTCTCTCTGCGCTCTACGATCATCGCTTTTGCCGTCACGGAGGCGGGCGAGATTGAGATCACGACCTACGGCTTCGGGCACCGCGTCGGTCTGAGTCAGTATGGGGCAAAAGCGATGGCGGAGGCAGGCGCGAGCTTTGACGAGATCCTCACGCACTACTACGACGGCGCAGCGGTGACAAGGCTGCTTACGGAGGCGTAGGAGAAATGCGTTTGCGCTGTTTTGACTAAGTGCTATTTGGCTAAGAGCTAAGGACTGAGGGTAAATGACTGTGGTGTGCTCCGCACGGATTTTAATTGTGTATCGGGTTTCTTATTATGTCATTGCGAGGAGCGCAGCGACGTGGCAATCTCGTGCAGGAAGCACCAAGTGCGTACAAACCTACAGCCGGAGATTGCCGAGACCAGTGTGCGCACTGGTCTCGCAATGACAGAGAAGGAGCTTGCCTTTCTTTTTCATCCGCGCGGAGCGCTCCTTAGTCATTCACCATTCACTCTTAGCCCTTAGCCCCAAAGGGGAATGCGCGGAATATTGTGAAAAATCCGAAATCTTTGTCTCCGTGCCGTGTTGCGGCTATTGACAATTCCGACAAAAAAGGCTATAATTCTCTCGGATCATGTCTCAACACAGAGTCTTTCCAAAGCGATATTACGGACCACTCCCACAGGAGTTAAGGCCATACGGACAGCCGGGTCCACTGCCGATTGGCGGCTTGCCGCCTTATTGATTGAGTTAAAAGCTCAAATTTTATAAGTTGGTTACTTCATAACCGAAATGCGTAGCTGCGCATGCTTGTGAAACGGTCAATAAAGAGTAGTAAAAGTATTGTTGCTATATAGACTCTGAATATCCGATGTTATCTTCCCTTTGGAAGGTGTATTTGTATCCTATTTTTTGGAATGCAAGAAACGGATGATTATGATAGAATCGCAAGCTGCTCAAGGGCGGCTTGCGTTTTTTCTTATTTCGAGGTGTGCTATGGAAAAAGAAGAGAGAAAGCTCGATCAAAACAGAGCCCCGATTTATGAGGCGCTGCAAACCTTTCGCCAAATGCGTGTCGTCCCCTTTGATGTGCCGGGGCATAAGCACGGCAGGGGCAACCCTGAATTAAAGGCGTTTTTAGGAGAACAATGCGTGAGCATTGACGTCAACAGCATGAAGCCGTTGGACAACCTCTGCCATCCCGTCTCGGTCATTCAGGAGGCAGAGCAGCTGGCTGCCGACGCCTTCGGCGCGGCGTATGCATTTTTGATGGTCGGCGGGACAACCAGCTCGGTGCAGAGCATGGTGCTGTCCGTGTGCAAGCGCGGGGACAAGATCATCCTGCCGCGCAACGTTCACCGCAGCGTCATTAACGCCCTTGTGCTCTGCGGCGCGGTGCCCGTGTATGTGAACCCCGAGGTAGACCGCCGTTTGGGCATTTCACTGGGAATGCAGCGGGAGCAGGTGGCGAAGGCGATCCGCGAGCATCCGGACGCGGTGGCGGTGCTGGTCAACAACCCCACCTATTACGGCATTTGCAGCGACCTGCGCAGCGTCGTCTCAATGGCGCACGACGCGGGAATGTACTGCCTCGTGGACGAGGCGCACGGCACCCATTTCTACTTCGGCGCGGGGATGCCCGTTTCCGCGATGGAGGCAGGCGCGGATATGTCCGCCGTGTCGATGCACAAGAGCGGCGGCAGCCTGACGCAGTCGAGCCTTTTGCTGATCGGCCCCAACATGAACGCGGGGCATGTGCGCCAGATCATCAACCTGACGCAGACCACCTCGGGCAGCTACCTGTTAATGTCGAGTCTGGATATCAGCCGCCGGAACCTCGCCCTGCGGGGCAGAGAGGTCTTTGCCAAGGTCGTCACGATGGCGGACTACGCCAGAGAGGAGATCAACGCCATCGGCGGCTACTACGCCTTCGGCAGAGAGCTGATCAACGGCAACTCGATCTTTGACTTTGACCCGACCAAGCTCAGCGTCCACACCCGCGACATCGGGCTTGCGGGCATTGAGGTCTATGATATCCTGCGGGACGAATATGACATTCAGATTGAGTTCGGCGACATCGGCAACATCCTCGCCTATCTCTCTATCGGCGACCGTCCGCAGGAGCTGGAACGTTTGGTGAGCGCCCTTGCAGAGATTCGCCGCAGATATCAGACCGACAGCACCGGTCTGCTCAGTCAGGAATATATCGACCCCGAGGTCGTCACCAGCCCGCAGGAGGCGTTCTACGCGGACAAGAAGAGCCTCCCCTTGCACGAAAGCGCGGGTCATGTTTGCAGCGAGTTCGTCATGTGCTACCCACCCGGCATCCCCATTTTGGCGCCCGGCGAGCGGATTACGAAGGAAATTTTGGATTATATCGAATACGCGAAAGCAAAGGGCTGCTCCATGACGGGCCCCGAGGATCCCGACATTCTGCATCTCAACGTCTTGGTATAGGAGGTTTTGCCGATGGAGCTTTGGTTCAGCGAATTCCACACGCCGGATGTCAAGCACAGCATCCGCGTCAACCGCCACCTTTACTCCCAAAAGAGCGAGTATCAGCAAATTGATATATTTGAAACACCCGAATTCGGTAGAGTGCTGGCGCTCGACGGCAACGTGATGTTGACGGAGCGCGACGAGTTTATCTATGACGAGATGATCACCCATGTCCCCATGAGCGTGCATCCGGGCATTGAGGACGTCCTTGTGATCGGCGCGGGCGACGGCGGCGTCGTGCGCGAGCTTGCCCGCTATGAGCGGATCAAGCGGATTGACCTTGTGGAGATGGACCCGCAGGTCCTGGAGGCGTGCCGCACCTATCTGCCCGAAAACGCCTGCCGACTGGATGACAGCCGCGTGAATATCTACTTTGACAACGCCCTGCGCTTCATCCGCCGGTGCAAGGGCGAATATGACCTCATCATTGTGGACTCGACCGACCCCTTCGGTCCCTCCGAGGGCTATTTCACCCGCGAGTTTTACGGCACCTGCTATAACGCACTGCGCGAGGACGGGATCATGGTCAATCAGCAGGGCAGTCCCTTCTATCAGCATGACGCGGAGGCGATGCAGCGGAGCCATCAGCGCATTGCAAGCACCTTCCCCATCAGCCGCGTCTATCAGGCGCATATTCCGACCTACGCGGCGGGCTACTGGCTGTTTGGCTTCGCAAGCAAAAAATACCACCCCATCAACGACCTTGACGCGCAGAAGTGGCTGGCGCTGAATCTGCGAACCAAGTATTACACGACGAAGCTCCATATCGGCGCATTCTATCTGCCCGCCTTTTTGGAGCGGATGCTCGAGGAGGTGGAGTGACGATGCTGGAGCGAAATGTAGAGACCTTTATCGGCTGCGACAGCGACTATGACAAGGCAAAGCTTGTGCTTTTCGGCGCGCCCTTCGACTCGACGACGAGCTTCCGCCCGGGTGCGCGCTTCGGTCCCTCTGCGATGCGGCACGAGAGCTTCGGCATCGAAACTTACAGCCCCTATCAGAAGCGCGATCTGACCGACTGCGCGATCTTTGACAGCGGCGACTTGGAGCTTTGCTTCGGCAGAGCGGAGCTTGCGCTTGCGGACATCGAGGGCAGAGCGGACACAATTTTGAACGACGGCAAGCTGCCTCTCTTACTCGGCGGCGAGCATCTTGTCACCCTCGGCGCGGTGCGGGCGGTCTTCCGGCGCTATCCCGACCTGCACATCATCCACTTTGATGCCCACGCCGACCTGCGGAACGACTACTTGGGCGCGGAGCTGAGCCATGCCTGCGTGATGCGCCGCTGCTACGATCTGCTCGGCGACGGACGTATCCACCAATTCTGCATCCGCAGCGGCGACCGTGAGGAATTCCGCTTTGCGGAACAGCACACGGAGCTGCACCCCTTCGACTTTGACGGCTTGGAGGCGGTTGTCGCGTCCCTTTGCGAACGCCGGACGCCTGTCTACTTCACGATTGACTTAGACTGCCTCGATCCCTCCGCTTTTCCCGGCACGGGGACTCCGGAGGCAGGCGGCGTGAGCTTTATGCAGCTTTTGCGGGCGATCCAAACGGTCTGCAAGGCGAATATCGTCGCGGCGGATGTCAACGAGCTTGCCCCCATGCTTGATGCAAGCGGCTGCTCCACGGCAATGGCGTGCAAGGTGCTGCGGGAGCTGCTCTTAACTCTCGCCCCCTGATTGTAAGTGCGTCCGTAGGGTGCGCCTTTTCGCTTATTCTTCTGCCTGCACGAGATTGCCACGGCGCAGGCGCCTCGCAATGACAAAAAGGGCAGCTTTCCCAGTCATTGCGAGGAGCGCAGCGACACGGCAATCTCGGGCAGGAACTACGGAATTGCATAGGAACCTTTTCGTCTATGGGTGGTGTGCCCTACAGCTTGTTAAACCGAAACACAAAAGAATCATTGAGATAAAAGGAGAAACAACCATGAGTAGAGTTTTAGTGATCGGCTGCGGCGGTGTTGCGTCCGTCGCCATTCGGAAGTGCTGTCAGGTCAGCGAGGTCTTTACGGAGCTGTGCATTGCCAGCCGCACCAAGGCAAAGTGCGATGAGCTTGTCTCCAAATTGGAGGGCAAGACTGCGACGAAGCTCACCACCGCGCAGGTGGATGCGGACGACGTGCAGCAGGTGATTGACCTTATCAACGCCTACAAGCCCGACCTCGTCATGAATATCGCGCTGCCGTATCAGGATCTGACGATCATGGACGCCTGCCTTGCCTGCGGCGTGAACTATATGGACACCGCCAACTATGAGCCGGAGGACACGGACGATCCTGCGTGGCGCGAAATCTATGAAAAGCGCTGCAAGGAGCAGGGCTTCTCCGCCTATTTTGACTATAGCTGGCAGTGGGCCTACCGTGAGAAGTTCGAAAAAGCCGGCTTGACCGCGCTGCTCGGCTGCGGCTTTGATCCCGGCGTGACGCAGGCGTACTGCGCCTATGCCAAGAAGCATGAATTCGACACCATCGACACCATCGACATTCTCGACTGCAACGGCGGCGACCACGGTTATCCCTTCGCCACCAACTTTAACCCCGAGGTCAACCTCCGCGAGGTCTCCGCGCCCGGCAGCTATTGGGAGAATGGGCACTGGGTTGAGATTCCCGCGATGGGCATCAAGCGCGAATATGACTTTGACCGCGTGGGGCAGAAGGATATGTATCTGCTGCACCATGAGGAGATCGAGTCCCTTGCGCAGAACATCCCCGAGGTCAAGCGCATCCGCTTCTTCATGACCTTCGGGCAGAGCTACCTCACCCACATGAAGTGTCTGGAAAACGTCGGTATGCTCTCGACCACACCCGTCGAATTTGAGGGCAAGGAGATCGTCCCGATTAAGTTCCTCAAGGCGCTGCTGCCCGATCCCGCAAGCCTCGGCCCGCGCACCCACGGCAAGACCAACATCGGCTGCATCTTCACGGGCAAGAAGGACGGCAAGGAGAAGACCTACTATATCTATAACGTCTGCGACCATCAGGAGTGCTACCGCGAGGTCGAGAGTCAGGCGATCAGCTACACCACCGGCGTTCCCGCAATGTGCGGCGCGCTGATGCTGCTGACCGGCAAGTGGACGGAAAAGGGCGTGCATACCGTCGAGGAGTTCGATCCCGATCCCTTCTTGGACGCGCTGGACAAATACGGTCTGCCGCGCAGCGAAAACCACGCCCCCGCTTTGGTGGAGTGATGACGGACAAGCTCGACGCCCGTCCCGCATTTTGCCGTTTGGAGGGGGAAAAGCCGTTTTCTGCGTTGCCTACCCCTGCCTATGTCATTGAGGAAGCGCAGCTGCGGGAAAATGCCGCACTGCTCGCCTCGGTGATGCGGGAGACCGGCTGCAAGATTTTGCTTGCGCAAAAGGCGTTTTCCAACTATGACTTTTACCCGCTCCTGTCCGAGTATCTCGCAGGCACGGAGGCAAGCGGCTTGTTTGAAGCACGCCTCGGCGCGGAGGAGATGCCCGACAAAGAGGTGCATGTGTTCTGCGCCGCGTACCGCGAGAAGGATTTTGCGGAGCTGCTGCGCTATGCGGATCATATCGTGTTCAACTCTCCCGCCCAGCTCAAGCGCTTCGGCGCGCGGGCAAAGCAGGCGGGGAAAAGCATCGGTCTGCGCATCAATCCCGAATGCTCCACCCAAGAGGGGCACGCGATCTATGACCCCTGCGCCCCCGGCAGCCGTCTCGGTGTCACGCGGGCGCGCTGGGATCGTGAAATGACGCCGGAGCTGGTTACGCTTTTGGACGGTCTGCATTTTCACACCCTCTGCGAGCAGGACGCGGACGCATTAGAATTGACGCTGCGCGCGGTGGAGGAGAACTACGGCGACATCCTGCCCCGAATGCAATGGCTGAACATGGGCGGCGGACACCACATTACCCGCCCGGGCTATCAGCTCTCTACGTTGAAACGCTGCATTCTTCATGCCAAAAATACTTGGGGTGTGGAGGTCTACTTGGAGCCGGGCGAGGCGTGCGCCTTGAACGCGGGCTATCTTGTTTCGCGCGTGCTGGATGTCATTGAGGATGAGACGCTTCCCATTGCCGTTTTGGACGCCAGCGCCGCCTGCCATATGCCGGACGTCTTGGAAATGCCCTATCTCCCGCCCGTCTATCGGGCGCAGGAGGGCGCGGAGGGAAGCTTCGTTTACCGTTTGGCGGGACCGACCTGCCTTGCGGGGGATGTGATCGGCGTATATTCCTTTGACCATGTGCTGCAAGAGGGCGACCTTGTGATTTTCGGCGATCTGGCAATCTATTCGACCTGCAAGAACAATACCTTCAACGGGATGCCGCTGCCCGACCTTTGGAGACGGGACGAACAGGGCGGGCTGACGAAGCTCACCGATTTTGGCTACCGTGATTTCAAATATCGCCTCGGCAGCGAACGCTGAGATAAAAAAAGCTTAGGCAAGACGAGAACCGTCATGTCTAAGCTTTTTTTGATATTCGCTTATCAACCGAATTGCATAGATTGCCACGACCGGTGTGCGCACCGGCCTCGTAATGACAAGAGGGGTAGCCTTTTTGTGTCATTGCGAGGAGCGCAGCGACGTGGCAATCTCGTGTAGGAACTCTCAAGAGCGTACAAATCTACAGCCGGAGATTGCCACGACCGGTGTGCGCACCGGTCTCGTAATGACAAGAGGGGTAGCCTCATGGGAATACTGTGGTTTAGTGAATCGTGAATCACTATTCCTGCGGGAGGATGGCGTCAAAGGCGCGGGGGAATTCTGCTTCTGCGCAGCGGCGGAGGGCGGCGCAGTATCCATCGTAAGCGGCGAGTAATTTTTCTGCTTCCGGCGAGAGTGTCGCACCTCCTCCGTGTCTGCCGCCCGTGGTGGAAACCAGCAATTTGAAGCCGAGCGCGGCTTCCGAGTTTTTGATGACCGTCCATGCCTTCGAGTATGCCATCTCCATCGACGCGCTCGCGGCGCGGAGCGACTTTTCCGAGCGCACGCGCCGCAGCAGCTCTGCAACGCCGGGCCCGAAGCATTTGCTCTCTCCGAAGATCCGCACGGTCAAGACAGGTCTGAAGCTTTGTTCCATATGGTCAGTATACCACAGCTTCACGCGCCGCGTCAATATTTTTCGCGCGCGGTTGACGAAGCTTGCCGAATGTGTTATCCTATGAGAAGAATAACGAAATGCGAGGAATGCAATGATGCTGTTTTCCGAGCGGCTTGCCGTGCAGCGCGGCGTTACGGCGATCATCGGCGCGGGCGGCAAGACGACGCTGCTGCTCCGGCTTGCCGAGGAGCTTTCCCGCTGCGGCACGGTGATTGTCACAACTACGACACATATTTTCCCGCCGCAGAATATGCCCTTTTCCGAGACTGCCGCGCAGCCCAAGCCGGTGTTATGCGTCGGCACGCCCTGTGAACACGGGAAGCTGACCGCACCGCGCGAACCGATTGGGGTGCTTGCGCGGTATGCGGATTATGTTTTGGTGGAGGCGGACGGGGCAAAGCGTCTGCCCATCAAGGCGCACGCCGCTTATGAGCCGGTGATTCCCGCCGAGGCGGAGCAGGTGATCTGTGTGGTCGGCGCGTCCGGTTTGAACGGAGGCGTCATGGAGAAGGTTCACCGACCGGAGGTCTTTGCTGCGCTGACCGGAGAAGCCGCTTGCGCGACCCCGGAAGCTGTGGCGAGACTGCTGCAACGAGAGCGGCTGCATACGCGCCTGCTGATCAATCAGGTCGATACCCCTGCGCGGGAGCAGGCGGCGCGGGAGCTTGCGGGCTTGCTCGACGGTCCGTGCGTCCTCGCGGCTTTAGAAAAAGGA
This sequence comes from Bacillota bacterium, assembly GCA_029225225.1. GTDB lineage: Bacteria > Bacillota > Clostridia > Oscillospirales > Oscillospiraceae > JAZOXB01. The sequence continues at coordinate 12,686 of JAQXWB010000058.1, forward strand.
GAGATCATATGCTCGTTTTGATTCGTGGCGCGGGCGATTTGGCGTCCGGCATCGCCCTGCGGCTGCACCATGCGCGAATGCAGGTCGTGATGACCGACCTGCCGCGTCCCACCGCCATCCGCCGCACGGTTTGTTTTTCGCAGGCAATCCTGTTCGGCACGATGGCGGTCGAGGACGTGACCGCGCAATTTGCCGAGACGCCGGAACAGGCGCTTGCCATTCTGAAGGCGGGAAGAATCCCTGTTTTAGCGGATCCGGAGGCGCGCTGTATTGCGGCTTTGCACCCGGACGCGGTGGTGGACGCGATCCTCGCCAAGCGGAATTTGGGGACAAAGATCACAGACGCACCCTGCGTGGTCGGCGTCGGGCCGGGCTTTACGGCGGGCGTGGACTGCCACGCGGCGATCGAGACGATGCGTGGGCACACGCTCGGGCGCGTCATTACGGACGGCTCGCCGCTGCCGAACACCAACATCCCCGGTTTGATCGGCGGCTTTGCGGGAGAACGCGTCCTCCGCGCGCCGGCAGACGGCATCTTCCGCCAGACGCTCGAGATCGGCGCGATGGTAGAGCAGAACGAGATCGCGGGCTATGTGGGAGATGAACCGATGCGTTGTCAGATCGGCGGCGTCCTGCGCGGACTGCTCGCGGACGGCACGCCTGTGCACAAGGGTATGAAGGCGGGCGACGTGGACCCGCGCGGGGAGCGTTCTTACTGCGATTTAGTCTCCGACAAAGCACTCGCCATCGGCGGCGGCGTGCTGGAGGCAATCTTGCGATATACGGAGGTGCTTTAAGATGGAAGATATTAAACTAACCAAGCTTGCAAAATGCGCGGGCTGCGGGGCAAAGGTCGGCGCGGGGGTGCTGGCGAAGCTGTTGGACGGCATCCGCGTGCATCATGACCCGAAGCTGCTGGTTGGATTTGACAAGTCGGACGATGCGTCGGTCTATCAGGTGACGGAGGAGCTTGCGCTGGTGCAGACGGTTGATTTCTTCCCGCCGATTGACGACGACCCCTACACCTTCGGGCAGATTGCGGCGACAAACGCGCTATCGGATGTCTATGCGATGGGCGGCGAACCGAAGCTGGCGCTCAACATCATGGCGGTGCCGGACAGCCTGCCCAAGGAGGCGGTGCATGCCCTCCTGCGCGGCGGCTATGACAAGGTCTATGAGGCGGGCGCGATCATCACGGGCGGTCACAGTATTTTGGACGACGAGCCGAAGTATGGGCTTGCCGTGACGGGCTTTGTCCATCCGAAGAAGCTGCTCAAGAACTGCGGCGCGGAGGCGGGAGACGTCCTGTTCCTGACAAAGCCCCTCGGCATCGGCATTCTGACGACGGCTGCGCGCGTGGATCTGGTTTCCGAGGAGACAAAGGCGCTTGCAAAAAAACTGATGACGACGCTCAACAAGGGTGCGCGCGACGCGATGGTGCACTACCGCGTCCATGCCTGCACCGACGTGACCGGCTTTGCCCTGCTCGGACACGCGCTGGAGATGGCGCAGGGCAGCGGCATGGAGCTGGAGATCGACACCGCGCAGATCGACCTGATCGAGGAGGCGCGTGGCTTTGCCGAGATGGGCATCCTGCCTGCGGGGATGTACCGCAACCGCGCCTTTGCCGAGGCGGCGGTCGATGCGGGGGAGGTGCCGCTTGCGGTGCAGGATATGCTCTATGACCCGCAGACCTCAGGCGGGCTTTTGATCGCGGTGCATCCCGACGACGCGGACGCCCTCTATGCCGACCTCAAGACCGCCGTCCCCTCTGCCCAGCGGATCGGCACGGTGCGACCTTACAGAGGCGGGAAGTATATTTTCTTACGGTGAATGAAAGCAGCCTCCGCCAAAAAGCGGAGGCTGTTGGCTAGTAAATGGTGAATAGATTGCGAGTTGTGTAATGTTTCGATATGTAAGGAGATTCTTGCATGAGAGCGTCTGATACGGACGCTGATTGATAGGATATACTTGGATAAATACTGTTGCATTTTACGCGGCGGGATGCTGCCACCTACGGCGGACGGCTTGCCTCCCGTTGAGGGGGTGGTGCGCATGGTTACATACGAAGGGCTTTTTGCTCTGATTATGGCGATCTGTGCCATCATTTCTATTGTCATTTCAATTTTTGACCGTAGAAACAAAAAGTAATTCTTTGCAAAAAAGATTACTCCGTCCCACGCTTCCCCAAGCCTGACGGAGTAATCTGATCAATTGGGGGGCAACCGTTCGTCAGCAGCACCTCTCTATATGCAGTATATCACGGGGAGAGCGGATTTGCAAGTGCTTTCTCCGTGCTTTTTGTGCGCAGAAGACACAGAGGCGGAATTTGTTGCGTCACATCAAAATGCTGATTGCACGCAATGATGAATGAAATAGCTACTGTAGCAGATACACCTCCCTGCCGGTGTGGGTACCACCGAGTGTGTACCAAGAACCTAAATAGATTGCCACGTCGCTGCGCTCCTCGCAATGACAGACACGGTAGCC
>JAQXWB010000059.1 GCA_029225225.1 Bacillota bacterium
CACGCCACAGATGGCGTTTTCGATCTCTCCCAGCTCAATCCGCAGACCGCGAATCTTCACCTGAAAGTCGTTTCTACCCACATAGACAATATTCCCGTCCTCCCGCCAATAGGCAAGGTCGCCGGTTTTGTATAGCTTTCCCTTACCAAACGGGTTATCAATAAACTTCTCTGCCGTCAGCTCCGGGCGGTTGAGATAGCCCGCACCAACGCCGTCTCCGGCAATGCACAGTTCCCCCGTTACCCCAATCGGGACAGGGCGCAAATACTTGTCCACAATGTAAATTTGCGTGTTGGCGATAGGTTTGCCTATATGAATATCAATGCCATCACATTTGTGTAATTCTCCGCCGGCATTCCATACACTACATTCGCTGGGACCAAGCGGATTATATATTTGCGCTTTTGGGGCTTCGTGGTACATGCAGGACAGCAATTCTGATGGTAAAGGCTCACCAGAAGTACAAATGCAGGTTAGACTCTGCAATGCAGTACAACTGCTTGGATTACTAAAATAGAGCTTCAATCTGGTTGGCGTCGTCATAATGACATTTATGCCATTTCGTTCAATGCAATTTAGGAAGTATTCTTGAATCGTGCTTTCCGTTTCGTCAAGAACGACTGTCGTATATCCGTTCAAAAGTGGCAGCAAGGATTCAGCAATGAAATAATCAAATGAAACGCTGTTTACGCAGGCAAAAACATTATCCTGAGTTTTTCGCAAGGTTTCCAGTGTGTTATTATTCATGCAAAAGTTTGCAAGCCCGCGTCCGGTCAAAACACATCCTTTGGGTTGCCCAGTACTGCCTGAGGTGTAGATGATATAACATGCTCCCAAATTGTTTGCGGAGTACGATGACACTTTTGCAATGTTTTCCTCAAATTGCGGCAGTATAACAATATTTGCATCAATCTGTTTATCTATACTGTCATCCGAAATCAACAATTTAACATTGCAGTCATCACACATGTATTGGATTCGTTCAAGCGGGTAGCGTTTATCTACCGGCAAAAATACTGCACCGATTTTTAGAACAGCAAGCTGAAAAGCAATTAACTTATGGCTTCTCTCTAAGTGAATTGCAACGATATCTTTTTCTTTTATTCCAAGGTATGCCAGTTTGTCAGCATAATTCTGAACTAACAAGCTTAATTCAGAATATGTAAAAACCTTGTCTCTAAAGATCACCGCCGTCTTATCCGGCGTCCGCGCTACCTGTTCTTCAAACAGCGTATGGACGCACTTTTCCCGTGGATAGTCTGCGGCGGTATCGTTGAATTCATAAAGCAGCCTTCGCTGCTCTACCGGCACAATCGCAGAAAGCTCTTTTATGGTTCTACGGGAATTCAGCATTTGCTCCAATAGCTGCTTATATCCGTCAACGAAACGCTGCATGGTATGCTCTCGGTAGAGATCGGTGCAGTATTCTGCCATGAGGATCACATCGTTCTCTCGCGGCAGCACATTAAAGGTAAAATCGTACTTTGAGGTCGTGATCGGGATCGGCAGCAATTCCGCCTTCTGATCTCCGAATACGATTTCTGTCATTGCCTCGCTTTGATAGGCGAACATCACATCAAACAGCGGATTGCGGCTGGTTCTGTTGGCATTCAGCTTTTTCACCAGTTCTCCGAAAGGATAGTCCTGATAAGCAAGGGTGTTTACGGAATTCTCTTTAACCTCCGCAAGGAACGCTCCGACGCTTTTGCTCCCGATCGGTTGATTCCGCAGAGCGATCGTATTGACAAACATGCCAAGCGTATTCAGATATTTTCCCGTTCTGCCGCTTGTGGGCATCCCGACAACAATATCCTCCGCTCCGGAGTACTTGGACAGCAGCACATAAAACGCGCCCATGTAGAACACATAGGGAGTAATATTCCATGCTTTACACTTTTCCAGTATTTTGTCGTGCAGTTCGCGGCTGACACTGTCATATATTGCGCTTCCTTGAAAGCTCTGTTTCTGTCCGCGCTTTAAGTCAGTGTTGATCTCAAGCACAGGAATTTCATCATGGTATACGGACAGCCAGTAGGTTTCGCTTTCCGTGTAATCCTTTTGCTGCACAGCAAACTGCTTGTACTGTACGGGCGTATCGGTAAGGGTTCTTCCCATATACAGCTCGTTCAGCTCATGCAGAAAAACAGGCATGGAGCTGCCGTCCGTGATGATATGGTGCATGTCGATCATCACGGTATTGCCGTAGTATCCCACACGCAGGAGCGGCGCTTTGGAGAGGTCAAAGGGGCGGATAAACGCAGAGATATCCCCTGTGTCCAATTTCTCCACTCGGCACATCGCCGTGTCATGAATAATCTGAATAATGCTGCCATCCTTGTTTTCAAAATGGGTGCGCAGGATCTCATGGCGGGCAACGAGCGCATCTACGGCTGCTTGCAGTCTTTTTGCATCAAGTTCCTTCACCTTGAATATGTAAGGCACATTATAAGTGGTGCTGCCGCCGCACATCCCTTGTGCGGTATAGACACGCAGTTGCGCTGGCGTGGCGGGGATATCTCCGGTGAAGGTGAATTCTTCCTCCGCTTCTGCGGCGGTCAGCTTTTCGGCAAGCTCCTTTATATTAGAGCATTCAAAAATGGTTTTCGTATTGGTATGCCAACTAAGACTTTCCAACTTGGAGATCAGCTCAATCGCCTTAAGGCTGTCCCCGCCGAGGTCAAAGAAATTGTCCAGCACGCCGACTTTTTCAACCCCGAGAATCGCTTCTATAGCAGAGACAAGCACCTTCTCCTGTTCCGTTGACGGTGCAGCATATGCTGCCGTGGTGTCGATGGCATACAGGTCTATCTCCGGCAAGGCATTCCGATTGACCTTTCCGCTGGTGGTCAGAGGCATGGTGTCCAAATGGGTAAAACAGTGCGGCAGCATATACTTCGGCAGGGTTTTCCCGAGCTGTGCGCGAATCTCTTTTGCGTCCATTTCCGTTCCGGTATAAAATGCGCAAATGAGCTGCCTGCCCTCGCTGTTTTTGCGCACGACGACCACCGCCTGCGAAATACCCTCCACGCCACAGATGGCGTTTTCGATCTCTCCCAGCTCAATCCGCAGACCGCGAATCTTCACCTGAAAGTCGTTTCTACCCACATAGACAATATTCCCGTCCTCCCGCCAATAGGCAAGATCGCCGGTTTTGTATAGCTTCCCTTTTCCAAAAGGATTATCAATAAACTTCTCCGCCGTCAGCTCCGGGCGGTTAAGATACCCCGCACCGACCCCGTCTCCTGCGATACACAGTTCCCCCGTTACCCCAATCGGGACAGGGCGTAAATACTTGTCTACAATGTATATTTGCGTGTTGGCAATAGGTTTGCCTATTGTGATATCTCTACCCGCATCGACTTCATCGACCAATGCGCAAATCGTCGTTTCTGTCGGGCCATAAATGTTATAGACTCTGGTTTCTCCGGAATATGTATTGATCTGTCCAAGTAAATGATTGCTGAAAACTTCACCGCCAATCACAAGACTACCGATTCGGAAAAGGAATTGCTTTGTGCTACTGTTCTCGATATAATTCTCAATTTTAGTCGGTGTAGAGAAAAACATATTCCGTGCAGAGTAAGCAAACAGATTTTCAATTTTTGCCTGATTATATATGTCTTCTTCGCTCCCCAAAACCAACCGATAACCTTGTAGCACTGACAATACAGATTCCATGGTAAATGCATCAAAAGTGACAATCGTTGCAGATACTACCGTATCAATTCCTTTCCAAAAGCGCTTATTTGCTGTAAGAAAGTTCAGCATACAGGAATGCTTCAGCGCAGCCATTTTGGGTTTTCCTGTTGATCCGGAGGTGTGTAATGCACAAAAGATATCGTTGCTATTGCGTATACACGCAGGATTGCAATTGTTGATGTTTGAAAGCAGATTCCCGATGTTTTCTTTCTCAATGCAATATGCCGTCCTGCTATCCTTTAACATATAGTCAATTCTTTCTTGCGGATAATCAGGGTCGATAGGCAAATAGGCTGCTCCCGCTTTCAGAATTCCGAACATTGCGGCAATGAGATAGCTTCTTCTCGGCAAAGCAAAGGCAACAATATCTCCCGGCTTTACCCCTTTTTCGATAAGCCCGTGGGCAATGCGGTTTGCCTGCTCGTTCAGCTCCCGATAGGTCAGCGTTCTGTCACAGGCGATCACCGCCGTTTTATCCGGCGTCCGCGCCGCCTGTTCTTCAAACAGCGTATGGACGCACTTTTCCCGTGGATAGTCTGCGGCGGTATCGTTGAAGTCATAAAGCAGCCTTCGCTGCTCTACCGGTCTCAATAACGCAAGGTCATAAAGCTTTTTGCTGTCGTCTGTTATTGCATCAAAGAGCAAGACTTCTATATGCTGATGCAGCATATCAATCTCCTGCTCCGTAAATCTGTCGGTGAGATAGTCATAATGAATGCAAAAAATACCCTCGCCGTCTCTGTCGTCTATATGAATCTGCAGGCTTTCATTTTGCATACCGCTATGATACCAAGCCGTTTCAAAGTCCGTTCCGATGACTGCCGCATTCTGATAGCTGAGCAGGACATCATAAAGCTTTTCTCCAAAGCCATACGCCTTGCGAATGCCGGAAAGGATATCGCCGTAGTTATATTTTTGGTGGCGCAGTACGGATAAAACAGACTTTTCTATCGCGGTCAAGTTCTCCGCAAAGCTTTTTCCATAATCCAACTCTGCCAGCATGGGAACCGTATTGACATACATTCCCATCGTGTTTTTCTCTTTCACACCGGAACGATTCAAAATCGCCGTACCGATATAAAATCGCTCTGCGTTCATTTTTGTGCGGCTGAGATAGACAGCCAGCACTGCCATAAACAGCGTAAACGACGAGGTTTTGCGGCGAGTAACATAATCTGTGATTTCTTTTGCCCTACCGGCATCAATGACAAAGGTTTTGCGGCAAGCGGACAGCGCAGTGCCTTGTTTTTCTGAAAGGTATACCATTTCGTCGCACTGCCTGAATTGTTCCAGGAAGAACGCCTGATCCTTTTCATAGCGCGCGCTTTGTAAATAAGCTGCTTCCTTTTCGAGATAGTTCGTATAAGAGTATGCCGTCGGAGTCTCTCCATTTAGAATCGCGTGAAGCTGCGTGCCGATTAACGCAAGCGTCCATGCATCGCTGATGATATGGTGAAGCTTGGCAATGATCCCATACTGTTTCGGCAGGAGCACGACAGTAATCTCACACAACATATTAGGAAAATGCAGCGGCTCCTTCGCATAGCTTTCCGCATAGGCAGTCATCTCCGTTTTGCTGTGAAAAGAGCGTACGGGAATTGTCTGCTCAGAATATGTTATGATTTCCTGTCGCACCCCGTCCGGTGCTTCCACGATCCGAATGCGGAGCGCGTCATTTAGACGGTAAAGGCAATTCACGGCGGCTTGCAAGGTTGAAACCTCCCGTTTTCCCTCAAACAGAATGCTGCCGCAGATGACAGCGATCGTCCCACCGGCAAACTTTTCCATATCATAGATCAACCGTTGCGGTTTTGTCAGTTTCATGCTTGCTTCTCAACTCCTTCAGAAGAACGCTTATTATGGTTGTGTAGGCAAAAATCGTGTTCATCCGCTAAAATAATACCATATCATTTACTTTAAGTAAATAATTATTTTCTTTAGTTAAATTATAATTTACCGAAATAATTGATAGCATATTTCCGGGAGGTGTAGGTATGGAAACAGAATTCCCGGAACGCTATCTGACCCTTGGGTTAAAAATTGCCTACTACCGCAAAAAGGCGGGTTACACGCAGGAGGTATTTGCGGAGCTGGTCGGCAAGAGTGTCAACTTCATTGCACAGGTGGAGGGTACCGGCACCGTGCGCGGCGTTTCACTGGAGACCTTATTTAAGATCGCCTCGGTTTTGAATATTCCGCCCGCAAAGGTACTGGAGGATGACTGACCGCCGGGACGGAGCGTCAACACAAAGCGCTATCAGTACTGATGTCCTTCCTCCGCCCCGATCTATTTCTTGGATTGGAGCGGAATTGATTTTTGAGGCTGTTAAAAACAGTTTGTGATTGCCATTAAACCCCTTGTAGGGCGGGGACATGTCCCCGCCGCGTGTAGAAACTATCGACTACCTACGGATTTGTTCGTTTGTACTGTCTTCCGCTTCGCGGTCGGCGGGGACATGTCCCCGCCCTACAGAAGATTGCCTGGGAATAGCACATCGGAGGCTTTTTAGCTGCCCGAATTTTTTGTGTTTTTGGTTGCGATCGGGAGAAGTTTGTGGTAAAATATACGCTAATCTATGATAAACCAACCAATCATTCACGAAAAGGAGAGAATCGCCATGAAAACCATCCAAATTTCCGATTTGACGCTGCGTTTAAACGAGACGCAGAAAAGCCCTGTTTCCAGCTTCCGCGAGAAGGTGGAAATTATGAAAGAGATGGATCGACTTTGCGTGGATGTGATTGAGACGACCTGCCGCAGGGAGCAGAAGGCGGACGCTCTGCTCCTGCATACCGCCGCTCCCCTGCTGCGTCACAGCGCCCTGAGCTGCGCTTGTGAATTGTCCACAGAGGGGATCGACGCCGCGTGGGACGCCATCAAAGCCGCCGCGAAGCCGCGTCTGCTGCTTTCCGTCCCGACCTCCAGTGTGCAGATGGAATACCTCTGCGGCTGCAAGCCGAAGGTGCTTTTGGAAAAGATCCCCGCACTCGTCGCCCATGCCGCCGCGCTTTGCCCCGAGGTGGAGTTTGCCGCCGTGGACGCAACGCGCAGTGAGCCGGAATTCCTGCGTCAGGCAATCCAAGCGGCGATTGACGCGGGTGCAACCACCGTGACCGTCTGCGATACGGCTGGTGTCCTGCTTCCGGATGAGTTTGGTAACTTCCTCAAGAAGCTGCAGGAAGCCGTTCCCGCACTGCAAAAGGTCTGTCTCGGCGCGGAGTGCTCGGACAAGATGCATATGGGCGCCGCCTGTATGGTCGCGGCGGTGCAGGCAGGCGTGACGCTGCTCAAGACCGCCATCGGCTCTGCGGAGCTGCTTCCCGTCTCCGCGTTTACCGATATTTTAAAGCTGCGCGGCGATTCGCTTGCACTAAGCTGTGCGCTGAATCTGCCCGTACTGGAGCAGGCTTGCGGCAGGATTCGGGATATGCTCTCTGCAAAGCAGAGCGCGCGTTCCCCCTTCACCGCAGGCGTGCAGACGCTCGACGAAGCCATTCTTCTGCACGCAGGAGACGACCGCGCGACCGTCGCCGCCTGTGTTTCCAAGCTTGGCTATGAGCTGAGCGAGGAGGATCTGGCGCGGGTTTATGAGAGCTTCCGCCGTCTTTCCGAAAAGAAGGACATCGGCAGCCGCGAGCTGGACGCCATCGTCGCAAGCTCCGCGATGCAGGTCGCCCCGACCTATCGTTTGAAGACCTTTGTTGCCAACAGCAGCAATGTCATGAGCGCGACCGCGCAAATCGAGTTAGAGAAAAACGGCAAGCTTTTGCAGGGCATCAGCCTCGGCGACGGCCCCATCGACGCCGCCTTCCTCGCCATTGAAGGCATTGTCGGGCATCATTTCGATCTCGACGACTTCCAAATTCAAGCCGTCACCGAGGGCCGCGAGGCCATGGGCGAGGCACTGGTCAAGCTCCGCTCGAACGGCAAGCTCTACGCCGGACGCGGCATTTCGACAGACATCATCGGCGCGAGCATCCACGCATACATCAGCGCGCTCAATAAAATCTGCTATGAGGAGGCGCAGGAATGAAGCTCTCCTTTTCCACCAATCACTGGGGCGAAAATAACATCAGCCGCTGTCTCGACATCGCCGCGGAATACGGCTTTTCGGGCGTGGAGCTGCACAGCCTCGACGATCTCGGCGGCGAAACACCCGCTGCGGTCTACCACCGTCTGATCGCGCTCGGATTGAAGATCCCTTGCGTCGATCTTTGCGCCGATATCGGCAATGCCGCGCAGAAGGACGCCGCCCTTGCCGAACTGAAAGCGGTTCTTCCCGCCATGCAGGCGCTGCGCGTGACCTATCTGCGCCTGCGCGCCTCGGAGGGAGAAACCGCCGTCGATGCAACAAAGGACTTCCTGCGTGAGGCAGTCCCGGTCGCGGAGCACGGCGGCATCGTCTTGCTGATTGAAACGGCTGGCGCGTTCGCCAATACCGAGACGCTGCGCGGCGTACTCGGCAGCTTTGCCTCCGACGCCCTCGGCGCTTTGTGGGATCTCCACTATCCCTACCATGTCTGCGGCGAAAGCCCGGAGGACACCATCCGCAACCTCGGTGCCTATGTGCGCCATGTCCATATCAAGGACTCCACCGACGCAGGCACCTACTGTCTCGTCGGCGAGGGCGCACTTCCGCTGGATGAGTTCATCGACGCGCTGCGCTCGGTCAACTACGACGAGTTCATCTCGCTGGAATGGGATCCCGCATGGGCGGAGGAGTATGCCGATATGGATCTGATCTTCACGCACTTTGTCAGCTTCATGTCACGCTATTCCAACCTCTCCCGCGCCCGCAAGAGCCTCTATCACAGCCGCAACGGCGCAGGCAGATTCGTCTGGAAAAAGGACGCACTGATCGAAAAGACCTTCTCGCAGGTGCTTGACACAATGGTAGAGGAGTTCCCCGATCAGAACGCCATCAAATACACGACCCTCGATTACACCCGCACCTATGCGCAGTTCCGCGACGATGTGGACACCTTTGCCCGTGCCCTGATCGACATGGGCGTCCACGCGGGCAGCCATGTGGCGGTCTGGGCGACGAATATCCCGCAGTGGTATATCGCCTTTTGGGCAGTGACCAAGCTCGGCGGCGTCTTGGTCACGATGAACACCGCCTATAAAATTCACGAAGCGGAATACCTGCTCCGCCAATCCGACACCCACACCCTCGTCATGGTCAACGGCTACCGCGACTCCGACTATGCCTCGATTATCTCGGAGCTTTGCCCGGAGCTTGCCGATACACGTCCGGGTGAGCCTCTGCGGAGCAAGCGTCTGCCCTTCCTGCGCAATGTCATCACCGTCGGCTTCTCCATGCAGGGCGCAATGACATGGGAGCAGGCGATCAGCCGCAGCGCGAAGGTGCCGATCGAAGAGGTGCAGCGCATGGCAGCCGCCGTCAATGTCCACGACGTGTGCAATATGCAGTACACCTCCGGCACGACGGGCTTCCCGAAGGGCGTCATGCTGACCCATTATAATATCGTCAACAACGGCAAGTGCATCGGCGACCGCATGGATCTCTCCACCGCTGACCGCATGATGATCCAAGTGCCGATGTTCCACTGCTTCGGCATGGTGCTTGCCATGACCGCGTCCATGACCCACGGCGCAACGATCCTGCCGCTGCCCTATTTCTCCCCGAAGCCCGCCCTCGCGTGCATCCACCAGGAGCATATCACGGCTTTCCACGGCGTTCCGACGATGTTCATCGCCATGCTGGAGCATCCCGATTTTGAAAAGACCGACTTTTCCTATATGCGCACGGGCATCATGGCCGGTTCGCCCTGCCCGATCTCCGTCATGCAGGACGTGGTCGAGAAAATGCGTATGCGCGAGATCACCATCGTCTACGGCCAGACCGAGGCCTCGCCCGGCTGCACGATGAGCAGCACGGACGACCCCATCGAGGTGCGCGTGTCCACCGTTGGCCGCGCCCTGCCGGAGATCGAATGCAAGATCGTCGACCCCGAGACGGGTGAGGATTGCCCGGACAACGTGACGGGCGAATTCGTCGCACGCGGCTATAACATCATGAAGGGCTACTACAAGATGCCGCGCGCCACCGCCGCCGCCATTGACAAAGACGGCTGGCTGCACACGGGCGACCTCGCCTGCCGCACGCCGGAGGGCAACTACCGCATCACCGGCCGCCTCAAGGACATGATCATCCGCGGCGGCGAGAACATCTATCCCAAGGAGATCGAGGAATTCATCTACACCCATCCCAAGGTTTCCGACGTGCAGGTCATCGGCGTGCCCGACGAGCAGTACGGCGAGGAGATCATGGCCTGCATCATCCTCAAGGAGGGCGAGACGATGAGCGCCGATGAGATGAAGACCTACATCCGCGATCACATGGCCAAGCACAAGGTGCCGCGCTATGTCGATTTTGTCGACTCCTTCCCGATGAATGTCGCGGGCAAGATTCTCAAATACAAGATGCGCGAGGACGCCATCGAGAAGCTCGGCCTGCAAAAGGCCAATGCCATCGAAACGGCGTAAAAAGAAATACTTGACAAATTCCGCCGGCGGTGTTATCATATGGACAATTCCATACACCAAAGGCTATGACGAAGACGGCATAGATCCTTTCCGTCCCAGAGAGCCGG
>JAQXWB010000060.1 GCA_029225225.1 Bacillota bacterium
TCGCAATGACAAATAAGGTATCCTCTCATGTCATTGCGAGACGCCTGCGCCGTGGCAATCTCGTGCAGTCATACCGATTGCGTACAAGGGCGGAAGAATGAAAAAAGATTGCCACGTCGCTTCGCTCCTCGCAATGACAAAAAGGAAACCTTCCCATGTCATTGACGCAGCGTGTTGCGGTCTGCAATGATCAGCAGAAGCGCGGATTACCGCATTCTTTCAGCCTCCTCCGGCAAGGCTGCGAGGGATTTTTTTAGCAGGGTACGGTATTCTTCTACCGCACTTTTGGGGAATACTATGGTTGCTCTGCCGCCGAAGCTTGCGACCCATGCCAAAAAATTCGGAGAGACGGAGATGCTTGCCGTTATGGTAAAATGTCCCTCTCCGTCGGGAATCAGCATCGTATCCTCCCCAAAACGGTCGAGGACGACGCCCGCCAAAGCGTTTTCAAAGCGCAGCTTGACCCGCTTGCTGCTGCCGCGATACATGCCGAATACCTCCTTGGCATAGCTTGCGGGATTGAAATTGCGCATTTCCTCGGTCATCACACGCTTTTGACCGGTCAATTGAATATTCTCCATCTTATCCACGCGATAATGCGTCAGACCGTGCCTGCTCCCGTGGGCAACAAGATAGTAATTCTCGTCGTCCCACACGAGAGCGCAGGGACTTGCGGTGTAAATGCCCGCGCGGAAATGCTTTTGTTTATCCACGCCGCGATCAAAGTAGCGGAAGGTGATCTGACTGTCTGCACCGATCGCCTCGTGCAAAAGGTCGATGTTGGCATAGCTTTTCTCGTTGCTGCTCTTTAGCCGCCCGGATAAAACAATCTGACGGCGTAAAAGCTCTGAGCCTTGTGTGGTGGACAGGGCAGCCAGCTTGCGGATCAGCGTCGCGGACTGCTTCTGTGTCAGAAATTTCGACGACAGCACCGCATCAACCAACAGCTTCAGCTCCGCCGGCGCAAAATCCCGCTGCGCGACATAATAGCCCGAGGGCTTGCCGCGCCGATAAAGAATGTCCGTGCCATAGTCGTTGAGGGTGCGGATGTCATCATAGATGCTCTTGCGCTCGGCATGAATATCCTTGCTCGCAAGATAGTCGATCAGTTCCTGCACGCCGGCAGGATGCGCTTCGTCGGTGTTCTGCCGCAGATAATCGCGCAGATACAGCAGCTTCAGCTTTTGCCTTTCACTCTTTGCCATAAAATCTCTTCTTTCCTTTTTCTTTAACATACCATAAAGCGGCATAAAAAAGCAAGAGGGAGACGCTTTTTTCCGCTCTTGACGATTTTGCGGATTCGTGGTATGCTATAACAAACTGCGGAAAGGAGAAGGGTACTCCGCATGAAGCTGCATCGCAATGAGAATTATTTCAAATGGGGTTTAACGGCGTTCCTCGTCTTTGTCGCCTGCGCCCTCTTTTGGATTGTGTTTTCCAATCTGAAGGGGTTTTATGAGCTGATTCTTGACTTTTTTGATATCATCTCTCCCATCCTCTTCGGCTGCCTGTTCGCTTATTTGATGAATCCGGTGATGAAGCGGACGCAGCGCCTTTTGGAGAAGCTTCTCAAAAAAACAAAACTCTCCGATGGCAAACAGTTGGTCTTGGCGAAAACCGGCGGCGTGATCGCCTCGGTAATTGTGCTCCTGTTTGCGTTTTATGCGTTGGTCGCTTTGATCGTGCCGAATATCGTGAGCAGCTTGGAAGAACTGCTGCAAGCCAGCAAGTTAGAGGGCTATTATAACCGTGTCAACACATGGGTGAATGAGGTTTTTGCAGGCTCACGCTTTGAAGCGTGGTTCCACAAAGCACTCGACAGTGTGCTGCAGGTTCTTACGGATTGGCTGAAGAAGATTGACCTCTCCAAGCTCCTCTCCGGCGTGACCAGCTCGGTCTACAATGTCGTGATGTTTGTCTTTAATATGCTGGTCGGTGTCGTGGCCGCAGTATATATTCTGCTGTATCAGAAAAAGCTGTGCGCGCAGGCGAAGAAGATTACGGTTGCCGTTTTCAACACAAAGCACGCCGACCGCTTGTTTGAGATTGCGCGCCGCACCAACCGCATTTTCAGCGGCTATGTCATCGGTAAAATTATCGACGCGATTTTTGTCGGTATTGTGACTTATTTTGCCCTGCTGATCATGGGAATGCCTTTTGCGCCGCTGATCTCCGTGCTTGTCGGCGTGACAAATATCATCCCGTTTTTTGGTCCCTTCCTCGGCGCAATTCCCTCTGCGCTCCTGCTGCTGATCGAGCAGCCGATTGACGCGCTGTATTTTATCCTCTTTATCCTTGTGCTGCAAATGATCGACGGCAATATCATTGAAAACCGTATTTTGGGCGAAAAGCTCGGCATATCCGATCTTTGGGTGCTCGTCGCCATCCTTGTTTTCGGCGGGATCTTCGGCTTTGGTGGGATGCTGCTCGGCGTGCCGGTTTTTGCGGTGCTCTATACGCTGATCGTTGACGGTGTGAACGGGCGCTTGCGGCGGAAACGCTACCCCACCGAAACGGATCTTTATTACAGCCTGCAATGCGTGGAGGATCTTCCTGTCGCGCCGCAGCCGAGCGCTTCCTTTGTCTCCGTCGAGCCTGCCTACGATATGCATGCGGCGGACGAAGACGATGAGGATTTTGATGAGTAATTTCATAAAAGGGGGGCTGACGTTCAGCCCCTTTTTGCGTAAGTAGAGAAGGAGGTGCACACAGTTTGCTGCAAGCACTGAACGAATTTTTTCAAACCGACGGCGCTGCCGTGGCAAAGCTCTTTTGCACGGTTTGGCGCTTTATCGCACCAGCGCTGGCGCTTCTGATCCTGTGGCGGTGTGCAAAGCCGCTGCTTCGCTTCCGGCGGGAGCCGGAGACGTGGGCGTGGCTGGTCATGCCGGACGGACAGCAGCTCCCCGTGACCCACTGGGAGAATATCCTCGGACGCGGAAAGGGCAGCGATATCGTTGTCGATTTCCCAACCGTTTCGCGCAATCACGCCGTCCTGACGCGCTATGACGACGGGAGCTGGTCGATCACGGACATCGGCTCGCGCGGCGAGGTTACGGTCAACGGAGAGACGGTCACCGTTTGCGCGTTGGAATACGGCGACAAGATCTCTCTCGGCGGCGTGGAAATGGTGCTGGCACCGACCACGGCGGAGGAGGTCGAGGAGCAGAATTATTACCGCACAAAGCCCGCGAACATCGCGCTTCCCGGATTGACGCTCCTGTTTTTGACGATCTTCCAGTTTTTTGCTGCCCTGCAATTCTGCATGACGAGCGACGCGGAGGATGTTACCCACGCGGTGATCGGGTTTGCAGCGCTGGCGGGGATGCAATGGCTGCTCTTTGTCATCTTTAAGCTCATGCACCGCAGCAGCTTTGAGGTGGAGAACATTGCGTTCTTCCTGACAACGATCGGCATCGCTGTGATTGCTTCCTCCGATGCCTCCGAGATCACAAAGCAGCTCATTTGCGTGGCGGGAGGCATTTTGATCTATCTGATCATCGGCTGGTCACTGCGCGATCTGAGCCGCGCGAAAAAGTTCCGCTATGTGGCAGCGGTTGGCGGCGTGCTTCTGCTTGCGCTCAACTTAGTACTCGGCAAGGAGATCAACGGTGCGCGCAACTGGATCCAAATCGGACCCATGTCCTTCCAGCCCTCGGAGCTGGTCAAGCTGTGCTTCCTCTATGTCGGTGCGTCTACGATGGACCGTATTGTCACAAAGCGCAACCTGATTTCCTTTATCATCTATTCCGCGGGCATCTGCGGCTGTCTTGCCCTGATGAATGACTTCGGCACGGCGCTGATCTTCTTTGTCGCCTTCCTCGTGATCGCGTTTTTGCGTTCGGGCAGCTTTGCGACAATCACGCTTGCCTGCGCTGCGACGGGCTTCGCGGGCGTGATGGCGGTGCGCTTCCGACCGCACATTATGAGCCGTTTTGCCACATGGGGACACGCGTGGGAATACGCCCAGAGCGGCGGCTATCAGCAGACGCGCGCGATGATGTGCATTGCCTCTGGCGGCCTGTTCGGCCTCGGCGCGGGCAACGGCTGGCTCAAATATGTCGCCGCCTCGGACACCGATCTTGTCTTTGCCTTCGTTTGTGAGGAATGGGGCTTGATTCTCGGCGTAATCGCGGTTGCGGCAATCATCATTCTCGGCGTGTTTGTCGTGCGCTCGTGCATCGTCGGACGCAGCAGCTTCTATACCATCGGCGCGTGTGCCGCCATTGCCATTTTGCTGACGCAGACGATCCTGAATGTGTTCGGCACGATGGACCTGCTGCCCCTGACGGGCGTGACCTTCCCGTTCGTCTCCAACGGCGGCTCGAGTATGCTCTCCGCGTGGGGCCTGCTGGCGTTTATCAAGGCGGCGGACACTCGTCAGAACGCGAGCTTCGCGGTCAAGACGGCGCGTGCGGAGGAGGTAGAGACTTATGAATAAGCTGGCAAAGCGCGCATGGTTCGCCCTTGCGCTGGCAGGCGTGCTGCTGGTCGGTCTGCTTGTGATCGTTGTGCGGTATTTTAAGGACTCGCCCGACTGGGTCACCTTCCAAAACAATCCGCATGTCTATAATAACGGCGTGATGGACAGCGGCACCGTCGTTGATCGAGACGGCACCGTCCTCCTCGACGCGACGGACGGCAGAAGCTATGCCGACAGCGAAACGCTCCGCAAGGCGATGCTGCACCTGCTCGGTGACACGGAGGGCAACATTACCCCCTATCTGCTCAACGAATACGGCGACGAGCTGATCGGCTTTGACCGCATCAACGGTACGCATCACACCGGCTCCGGCAGCGGAGAGCTGCGCATGACGCTCAGCGCGGATGTGCAGCGCACCGCCCTGAACGCGCTGAACGGGCAAAAGGGCGCGGTCGGCGTGTATAACTACAAGACGGGCGAGGTGCTGTGCATGGTGTCCTCTCCGACCTTTGACCCGCTGAATGTGCCGGACGTCAACGCCGATCCGGAACGTTATGACGGCGTGTATGTCAACCGCTTCCTGCATGCGACCTACGCGCCCGGCTCGACCTTCAAGCTTGTCACGTCTGCGGCGGCGCTTTCGGAGATGGACGATCTGCAAACGCGCACCTTTCACTGCGAGGGCAGCGCGCAGATTGGCAGCGAGACGGTCATCTGCAACGGCGTGCACGGGGATGTTACCTTTGAACAGGCGCTTGCGCAGTCGTGCAATGTCGCCTTCGCCCAACTCGCGCAGGAGCTGGGGCCGGAGGTGCTGACCCGCTATGTTGCGCGGATCGGCATTACGGACAGCATTGCTTTTGACGGATTGACCACAAAACGCGGGCATTTTGATCTCTCGGACGCAACGACCTATGAAGCGGCGTGGGCAGGCGTCGGACAGTACACCGACCAGATCAATCCCTGTCAGTTCATGGTCTATATGGGAGCAATCGCCAACGGCGGCGAAGCGGCGCTGCCGCATCTGGTCGAAAGCGTCACCTTCGGCGGCAAGGAGAAATACAGCGCGGAGACGGAAATGACAGACCGCATCCTGAGTCGTCAGACGGCGGACGCGCTTGCCGAGGCGATGCACTACGCGGTGGTCACGAACTACGGCGAGTGGAATTTCGGCGGACTCTATGCAGGCGCGAAATCCGGCACGGCGGAGCGCGGCGAGGGACAGGCGGCAGATGCCTTGTTTGCGGGCTTTGTGCAGGATCCCGACTATCCGCTGGCGTTCTTCGTGGTCGTGGAAGGCGGCGGCTCCGGCAGCGCGGCGTGTACTCCAATTGTGCAGCAGGTGCTCAACGCCTGTATTGCCGCCATGCAATAAACGGAAGAAGATTTTTTTCAAAACAGGAAAGAAAAGGCTTGACAAAAACCGCTTTTTCGAGTATGATATTCAAGCTGATTTTGTGAAAACGGAGTCGGCTGAATGGAGAGGTGGCTGAGCTGGCCGAAGGCGCACGACTGGAAATCGTGTAGGCGTTAAAAGCGTCTCGCGGGTTCGAATCCCGCCCTCTCCGCCATGAAAAAAGCACGCTTCGGCGTGCTTTTTTCAATGAAGCCGCTGACGCGAATGAAGGAATTGAATGCGAGAGACCGAAAAGTACGGTGCGGCTTCGCTTCATTCCTTCATTTCTTCATTTTCAACGGCGATACTGTGAAGCATCGAGAGAAAACAAAGTAGAAGGTGGCGGTTTCGTGCGCAATGATGCATTGTCTATACAATCTATGGAGTTTGCTGTTTCCATTATCCGACTGGTTAAGCGTCTTAAAGAACAGCGTGAGACCATTATTTCAAATCAGATCGGCAGAAGCGGCACCTCTATCGGTGCAAATATCCATGAGGCACAATATGCGCATGGGTAATCCGATTTTATTGCGAAGCTTCAAATTGCACTGAAAGAGGCAAACGAGACGGGTTACTGGCTCGAACTGCTGTTAGAGACGGAATATATTGACGCAGATACCTATCATGGGTTGGAAAGAAAATGTACAAGTCTTCGCTTGATGCTTACCTCATCCCTCAATACCGCAAAAGGAAACAATGACAAACTTCGATAATGATTCAGTTGAGAAAACTTGAAGAGACAATGACTCAAAACATGCTGTGAAGGAGAAAAAAGGTGTCATGGTAGAGACGATCACCGAGGCTTTATTCTCAATGCAGGATCCGGAATACAGGCAGTTTCAATGCAAGCTGATGCCGACGGTTGCGCCTGATACGGTCATCGGTGTGCGGACACCGGAGCTTCGTGCGCTTGCGAAAAAGCTCAAAGGCGATCCGCGCGCGGAGGCGTTTCTCTCCGAATTGCCGCACCGATACTACGAGGAGAATAATCTGCACGCGTTCCTGATCGAACAGATTGCGGACTATGACGCGTGCATCCGCGCACTGGAGCGGTTCCTCCCGTATGTGGACAACTGGGCGACCTGCGATATGCTGCGCCCGAAATGCTTCAAGCGGCATTTAGATGAGCTGCTGAAGCAAATGGAAGTGTGGCTTGCCTCTCCACATCCCTTCACTGTTCGGTTCGGGATCGAAATGCTGATGACCTTTTATTTAGACGAGGCGTTTGATCCGCGCTATTTGGAGCTTGTGGCAGGGGTACGGCGCGAGGAATATTATGTCAACATGATGTGCGCGTGGTATTTTGCCACCGCCTTGGCAAAGCAGTGGGACAGCGCGGTGATCTATCTGGTAGAAAACCGCCTGCCGTTGTGGGTGCACAACAAGACCATCCAAAAGGCGCTCGAGAGCTTCCGCATTGACAATAGACAAAAGGAATATTTACGTCGTTTGAAAAGGACGGAACGAAGGACACTGAAAGAGTAAAACAGAGAGTATAAGCGGGACAGAAATCGCTTTTCACACGGAGAAAAAACTGTTGGATAGGGACATGTGCCCGCACTACAGAGGTTGTTTTGTTTATATGGGGTGCAAGCGTGTGTTGATGTTGCCTGCAATGGATTGCCACGTCGCTGCGCTCCTCGCAATGACAAAT
>JAQXWB010000061.1 GCA_029225225.1 Bacillota bacterium
TGACATCGTTATTGGAAAAATGAGCGCCGATTTATGTGCGGAATGATTCGATATTCTATGTCATTGCGAGGAGCGAAGCGACGTGGCAATCTGTTTTCCTTCCTTGTACGCGGTTGGTAGTGCCTGTTCCCAATGTACAGAATCGACCTCTGTGCTGAGTGTTCCTAAGTCATTCACCGTTCACCCTTCGTCGCTGCGTGGTACCAAATGCGGCGGACGCCGTCTACGGAGAAGCCGAGGCGGTCGTAGAGGCGCATGGCGGCGGTGTTTTCCTCGGCGCAGAGCAGCCTGATTCGCGGCGATTTGATCTGCTTTGCCAAGCCGAGGACGCAGTCTTTGCCTCTGCCGTGTTCTAAGCTTGCTACGGCGGCAAGCTCGTCTTCGATGCACAGTCCCAAGCCGATGCGCGTTTCACCGTCATAGACGAAGCAGGCATTTTCCGGTGCCTCCCGATAGGTTTTTGCGCAGGGAACGCTGCGGAAGCGCTCATTGTAGAGCGCTACCCATTCATCGCTGCCTGTTGGTTCCGCGCGGGCCTCGGTAGGCGGCAGAAGGACGGTTTCAATGCTGCGGTCGAGCAAACGCGTATAGACGGGGAAAGCGGAAAAGTCGCCCTCGCCGCTGACATAGATGTGCTTTGCGCCTGCGTCCTTACAGAAATTTGCGCACTGCCGCACCAAACCGGCCAGCGAGCCAAAGACTGTGCGCACGAGGATATATGCCTCGCCTCGGTAGGGAATCTCGCATAAGATCAGCGAGGCAAGTCCGTCCGCGCAGGGGAAGATCGGCAGGTCCTTCATTACAGCAGTGTCTCGTCGTACTTTGCGCGAACGCCGCCGATGAACTTCGGGCGGGTGCGTGCAGCGAGGAGGATAGCGCTGCCGATATGATCCAAGCTCAGACGCAGCGGGACGGCGACCTGCTTCAGGTGCATCCCGATCAGCGTGCCGCCGATGTCAAGACCCGCGTCCGCGCGGATGGACTCTACGGCAATCGGATCGGAGAAGGCATGGTAGGCAGCCGTGGCAAACGAGCCGCCCGCCTTCGGCTGCGGGACGACATTGACCGGCTCCGCAAAGGGGACTGCCGCGCGCTCGACGATGATCGCACGGTTGAGATGCTCGCAGCACTGCGCTGCGAGGTAGATGCCCTCCTCACGGAGCGTGGTGTAGATTGCGTCAAAAACGGTCTCGGCAACCTCCGGACGGGAGTCCGAACCGATGCGGCTACCGCAGATTTCACTGGTCGAGCAGCCGACGACGACGAGCTGCCCCTTGCGAAGCTTCGCCTTTTCGATCAACTCGCGGGCTGCCTGCGCCGCTTGCATTCTCAGTTCATCCATTGCTGTTCACCTTATCAAGCGTCTTGCTCTCGCGCAGGGCGACGACCAATGCGATTGCGGCGACGATGCCGACAGCGCCTTGCAGGAGGTTGCCGGGAATGCTCGCTGCGGCGGCAAGTCCCTTACCGAGAATCAGCCAAGCATAAATAAAGTAGCCCAAGACCATCCAAAGCTCCGCTGCGACGCCGCCGACGAGCTGACCGAGATACGCGTTTTTCTTGCCGAAAGCGCGGAAAAGGAGAGCAGCGATGACTGCCATGAGTGCCTTAATGACGAGCGTGCCGGGAACATAGTGCATATATCCCGCCAATGCGTCGGCGAGCGCAGAGCCGACGCCGCCGGCAAACGCGCCGTAGATCGGGCCCAAGACCCAAGCACCGAGCAGGACGAAACAGTCGCCGAGGTTGACATAGCCCTGTGTGGCGGGCATCTGGATCTGAATGAGCATCGTTGCGATGCAGGTCAGCGCCGTGAAAAGGGCGGTCAGAACCATTTTTTTCAGGTTAAATTGTTCTTTCATTATCTTTCTCCTTGCTTTTTTGGAATGTATTGATTATACTGCATATTGGCATGATAAAAAGCACCAAAACGATATTATTTGACCATGCCAGACGGAGGGAGTCATGCTGACCTACACCTTGGAAAAAGGACACGGCAAGAGCCTGTATGCCGAGCTGTACGAGCATATACGGGAGGATATCCGCGCGGGGCGGCTGGCGGCGGGGACGCGGCTGCCGTCGAAACGGACGCTGGCGGCAAATTTGGGCGTAAGTACCGTGACGGTGGAAAACGCCTATGCCCAGCTCATTGCCGAGGGCTATGCCGAGTCGAAGGAGCGCAGCGGCGTTTTTGTCTGCGCCATCGGTGCTGCGCTGCCTCCAGTGGAGGCGTCCGCACCCGTATACAGTGAATTGCGGCGGGATAAGCCTTTGCTCGATCTGAGCGGCGGCGGCGGTGAGGATGTGCCGTTTCCGTTTTCGGTCTGGGCAAAGACGATGCGCGCGGTCATTTCCGAGCAGGGCAAGGACATTTTAAAGCCTGTGGACTTTCGCGGCGCGGCAGAGCTGCGGGAGGCGATTGCGGGGCATTTGTACCGCGTGCGCGGCTTGCGTGTCTCGCCGGAGCAGATCGTTGTCGGCGCGGGGAATGAGTATCTTTACGGCTTGCTGGTTCAGCTTTTGGGACGCGAACGCCGCTATGCCGTGGAGGATCCCGGCTATCCGAAGATCACGGGCATTTACAAAGCGAATGATGTTGCGGTCAAGCATATTCCGCTTGATGGAGAGGGCATGAGCGTGCAAGCTTTGCAAAACAGCGGCGCGGAGATTGCGCATATCTCGCCTGCGCACCATTTCCCGACCGGAATTGTCATGCCGATTCGACGTCGGAGCGAGCTGCTCGCGTGGGCCTATGCGCAGCCCGGGCGGTATATTATTGAGGACGATTATGACAGTGAGCTGCGCCATACGGGAAAACCCGTGCCGCCGCTTTTCTCACTGGACACGCAAGAACGTGTGCTGTATTTGAGCACCTTTTCGCAGACCATTGCGCCGTCGCTGCGAATTGCCTATGTGTGTCTGCCGCCGAAGCTACTTATGTGCCTGCGGGAGCGGCTGAGCTTTTATACCTGCGCCGTGCCGACCTTTGAACAGTATACCCTCGCGCGGTTCATTGATTCGGGCGACTACGAGCGGCATCTCAACCGCCTGCGCAAGCGCTACCGTGACAAGCGCGCGTTGATCCTCTCGCAGATTGAGGAGAGTCCCTTACACGGGCGCTGCGGCGTGGTTGAGGAGAACGCTGGAACACATTTTTTGCTGCATTTGCAAACGAGCAAGTCCGACGCCGCACTGAAGCGTGCCGCAGCGGAGCGTGGTCTTTCTGTCCGTTTCCTGAGCGACTATCAAACGCGGCGGGAGGATACGGGAAGCATGATCTTCAACTACGCCTGTCTGGATACCGCCCGCGTTCCGGAGGCGCTGCGAATACTTGCCGCGCTGACAGAGAAATAACAAACCGACCGCCCCTGCAAGAGCTGCAAGGGCGGTCCCCGCCCTACAGGGGGGTGGCGCGTTTATTTGAGCTTCATTTTTTTGGCGAAGACGGCGATGGCGGTCAGGAGGAGGACGAGTGCCCAGAGAAGGACGACGCGGAGATTTGTCCAAATCGCGCCGTAATTGCCAGCGAGGGCTGCGCGAGCGGCGTCTACCGCATTGGCGAAGGGCAGGAGATAGGCGACCGTTTTGAACGCACCGCCGATCAGGTCGAGCGAGAACCAGATGCCCGACAGCCACGCCGAGAGGTTTGTCAGCAGAGCGCCGCAGACGCCGCCGACTGCCTTTTCGCTCAGAAGCGTGCCGCAGAGCATTCCGATGGCGATATTCACCGCCGCAATCGGCAGGCAGACCGCGATTGCCAAGAAAATATAGAACGTAAAATGCAGACCGAGCACCATTGCCGCCGAAAAACAGGCAAGCATTTGCACCAGCGCCATCGGCAGCAGGGGGAGAAGATAGCCGAGAATGAAATCCCTGCCCGTGAGCGGCGAGGTATACAGGCGCAAGAGGAAGGAACTGCCCCGATCCTTTGCGATCAGCATCGCGGCAAACAGCGCGATAAAGCTCAGACTGAACACCGCGATGCCCGGCGCGAGTTTTTCTGCGTGGAACAGATCCATCTGCGCCTCGGCGGGCAGGCTGCGGTCGATCACCGTTAGCAGAAACAGTAAAATGATGGGGAACAAAATGCCGAAAAACAGACTGATTGGATCGCGCAGCATTTCTTTTTGGTTGCGGCGCGCGAAACAGAGCGTTCTTCTCATGCTTCCGCACCTCCTGCCAGCGCCACAAAGGCATCCTCAAAGCGGGTCTTGCCCGAAAGCGCAAGCAGCTCCGCAGGTGTGCCGCAGACGCGGAGCTTGCCGTTTGCCATGATACCTACACGGTCGGCAAGCTGCTCCGCCTCCTCCATATAATGCGTTGTCAGGACGATGGTGATCCTGCCCTTGAGCGCCTCGATCTCCTGCCACAGCTCGCGACGTGCGAGGACATCCAGCCCGAGGGTCGGTTCGTCCAAAAACAGCAGCTTTGGCTCGGAAATCAGTGCCATGGCAATGGACAGCCGCCGCTGCCAGCCGCCGGAGAGGGCCTTGGCGCGCTTCTCCGCAACCTCGCGTAGATGGGCTTCGTCCAGCATCCGCTCCGCCCGTGCCCTTGCCTCCTTGCGCGAGGCGTCCGCGATGCCTGCCATCAGCTCCAAGTTTTCGCGTACCGTCAGATTCGGCGCGACTGCCGTCTCCTGCGGGGAAACTGCAAGCAGATGCTTGACCTTTTGGGAGCGGATGGAGACGCCGAAAATCTCCGCATCGCCCGCCGTCGGCGCGAGAAGACCGGAGAGCAGCTTGATCGTGGTCGTCTTGCCCGCGCCGTTGACGCCCAAAAGCGCAAATAATTCGCCCTCGGGGACGGTCAGCTCCAGTGCGTCTACGGCAGTTTTCTCCTTGAAGCGCCGTGTCAGGGCGTGGGTTTGGATTGCGTTCATAAGGGCATCCCTCCCTGCATGGTTTGTCTTGTGATCTCCTCGACGATCTCCTGCGCCTGCGCGGGGGCGGGGAGGGCGATGCCTCTTGCGAGGTCTGCCAAAAGCAGCAGCGTATCGCCCGGACGTATGCCGAACATCTCCCGCACCTCTGCGGGTATGACGATTTGCCCCTTCGGCCCGACCTTGACCGGCGCCATGTATTTTCCTTCGGGGAATGAAGTGCTTGCCATAGGAATTCTCCTTTGAAGTATAATTTGTATAACATATTATACGAATAGAGAGAAAAAAGTCAAGCTTTTTTCGGGAGAATCGGAAAAAAGCTTGACAGGGGGAATGTGATGGAGAGGGGGACGGATGGACGGGATTGTATGCAAGCGGCAGTTCCTGCACGGGATTGCCACGTCGCTGCGCTCCTCGCAATGACAAGGAGGGTGGCTTTCTGTGTCATTGCGAGGCGCTTGCGCCGTGGCAATCTTTGAATATAGGTTTGTACGCAGCCGGTGGTTCCTGCGCCGGCGGGGACATGTCCCCCTCCTACATTGGAATCCGCGCGGAGCGCTCCGACGTTTTTCACTATTCTCTTTTATCTATTCTCTATTCTTTATTCCCTGCTGCCCCTGCACAGGCGCGTCAGGGATGCCGCGCGCTACAGATTCAAAAAAGGTGCCTGCACGCGGGCGGCTAATAGCCGCCCCTACGGCGTTATAGGGCGGTTATTCGGCGCGGAGGGCGGTGACAGGGTCGCTCTTGGCTGCCTTGCGGGACGGAAGCAGACCACTGATGAGGGTCAGAATAATGCTTAGCGCTACGAGGATCAGCGCGCCGCCGAGGGGGAGGGCGGCATTGATATCCGTCCGCTCCGCGAGGGAATGGATGAGCGCATTCGTCGGGAGCAGAAGCAGGAGAGTCATGGCAATACCGATGACGCCCGCGCTGAGCCCGATGATAAAGGTTTCCGCGTTGAAGACCTCCGAGATGTTTCGCTTCGACGCGCCGATGGCACGAAGAATGCCGATCTCCTTTTTGCGCTCGACCACGCTGATATAGGTGATGACGCCGATCATGATGGACGAGACAACGAGCGAGATCGCGACGAACGCCACCAAAACATAGCTGATCACATCCACGATCTCCGTCACGGAGGACATGAGCGTGCCGACGACATCGGAGTAGCGGATGACCTTTTCCTCCGCGCCCTCCGCCTCCATACGGCGGTTATACTCGTCCAAAATGTGCAGCACGGCGGTCTTGCTCTCAAAATCCTTGGGATAAATATTGATCTGCGCGGGCTTTTCGGGGTCTGCATAGCCGAAGCGCTTCAGATTGCGGTCATAGGAGGTTTCGTCTCCGGACAGCATGGATAGGAGCAGCGCGGCAAGATCCTCCTCCGTCATATTCACTTGGATCGCATTGGCGAACGCCTCCGCGTCGATTTGCAAGGCGTCTGACAGCCCTGCGCCTGCCTGCGCTACCGCCTGCTGCATTGCGCCTGCCATACGCTGCCCAAGCTGCGCGGCAGCCTGATTCAGCGCCTCGGAAAGCTGCGCCTGCACGGTCTGGGCAATTGTTTCGGCATAGCCTTGCAGCGCGGTTGTCAGCGCCGCTTGCAGCTTGTCCGCGTCAATCAGCGCCGCGACGCCGTCCGAGAGGAGCGTTTGCGCCTCGGGCGTTTGCAGGTAGGTCATGAAATGCTCTCCCGCCTTGGTCGGGTCGGGAAGCTCGTTTTCTGCCGCGTAGGTCTGATAGCCTGCGATCAGATCCTCGGCAAGCGCGTTCAGCTGCTCCGGCAAAAGGATAAGCTCACCGCTGAATTGCAAAATTTCCACCGCGCCCTCCTGCAAAAGTGCCTGTGCCTCGGCTGCCTGCAAATACTGTGTCAGGCAGTCATTGAATTCTGACGGGTCGGTTACGCCGTTCTCGGCGGCATAGGCTGCAAAGCTCTCCAGCAGCGAACGCATCAGAGACTCTAAATGCGCGGCGGAGACGGTTAGATTTCCGTTGGTAAGCATGATCTGCTCCAAATGCGCGGCGAGGAGCTGCTTTGCCTGCGGCGTTTGCAGGTACGCGGAAAATGAGCCTTGCAGACGGGCATAGTCCTGCGCGGCATATTGCGCATAGCCTTGCAGCAGGCTTGTTCCCAACGCGGAGAGGGCCTCGGGAGAGACGCTTAGGTCAAGCTGCCCCAAGAGAGCTGCCAAGTCCGCCTCCGGCAGATCGAGCTTACTCAAATCAAGCATGGAGGAAAGGTCGATTGTGCCGAAATCCAAATTCAGATACGCAGATGGGTCGAATTGCAGGGCGTTTTCGTCCAACTGAAAGGCTTCGGTAAGGGCGTCCTCATCGACGGAGAACAGCGTGGTCATGTCCAATTCGCTGCGCTCTTCCCCAAAGGACGTTCCGGTCAGCACGTTGATCTCCGGATTCGCAAGCTGCTCCCGCGCGATGGGAGAGGCGATTGCCTGCGCCATGACATGCGCCGTCAGCGACGAGGGATAGCCGATGCCCGCTTGCAGCATGGTGGCGTCCGCGTTCTCCGCAGGCTGTACTACGCCGACGACGGTGATCTCCTCGCCGTTTTCCACCAGACTGCGCAGATATGCTTCGTCGCCGGAACGATCCTTCCAAACACCGTAGGTCGTGTCATACTCGTAATAATCGGACGCGTTCACAAGGTGAAAGGTGATGCCGAGCAGCTCTTCGTACTTGTAGGGACGGATATCGTCCGGCGTTTTGACCGGCTCCTCCGCCAAGAAGCGCTCGATCATCTTGTCCAGCTCGACGGAATCGCGCAGCCCGAGGGTATAGAGCATGAAATCGCTGATGTTCCCACCGTTCGTGAGGACGACGACGCATTCGTTATATGCCTCCGGCCAGCGGCCTGCCTTGACTTCGTACTGGTTTTCGTACAGCAAAGTATTTTCGGGCATTTCGTAGAACACATCGGTGCTCATAAACATTGACATAAGGCTGTTTGTTTCAGAGGAAGCACCCAGTCCCAGCGCTTCAAACGAGCGGTCGGGATGCACCTGCCGCACGCCGCTGCCCTCGATGCGGTAGATCTGAGGGGAGACATTGTAGGAATACTCGATTGCCTTGGTATACTGCTCGATGCCGCTTTCGCCGCTGTCTAAGTAGGCCTTGAGGGAGC
Organism: Bacillota bacterium; assembly: GCA_029225225.1. Lineage (GTDB taxonomy): Bacteria > Bacillota > Clostridia > Oscillospirales > Oscillospiraceae > JAZOXB01. The sequence continues at coordinate 8,031 of JAQXWB010000061.1, forward strand.
GGAGGTCGTTGGCGTCCACCTTGGAGAGCAGGTTCGTGATCATCTGCGTGACGCCGACCTCGCCCTCTCCACCCTCCATGCGCTGCGATCCGTCTCCGCCCATTATCGCTGAGACATCGACACCGGAGCCTTGGATTTGCACGGGGTATTCCGAGAGGGTGTTCTCCTCGACGGATTGAATGTAATTGTTCATACCGTTGGACAGCGACAGAATCAGCGCGATGCCGATGATGCCGATGGAACCGGCAAAGGCGGTCAGGATCGTCCGCGCCTTTTTTGTCCGCAGATTGTTGAAGCTGAGAGAAAGCGCGGTCCACAGGGACATGGATGCCTTGCCCATGTTTTTATGGATGGGTGCTGTCTGCGGCGCTTTATCCGGCTCGTAGGGGTCGGAATCGGCGCGGAGCTTGCCGTCGCGCAGGCGGACAATACGCGTGGCGTATGCCTCTGCCAATTCGGGATTGTGGGTCACCATGACGACGAGGCGATCCTTTGCGACCTCCTTCAAAAGCTCCATGACCTGCACGCCCGTGTCGCTGTCCAGCGCGCCGGTCGGCTCGTCGGCAAGCAGAATTTTCGGATCATTGACCAATGCGCGCGCGATTGCCACACGCTGCATTTGTCCGCCTGACATCTGCCCGGGCTTTTTATGGAGCTGATCGCCCAGCCCGACCTGTTCGAGCGCCCGTGTTGCGCGCTTCCTGCGCTCCTTTTTGGAGATGCCGGAGATGGTCAGCGCAAGCTCTACGTTGGAAAGCACGCTCTGGTGCGGGATGAGGTTATAGCTCTGAAACACAAAGCCAATTGTGTGATTACGGTAGGAGTCCCAATCGCGGTCCTTGTATTTTTTCGTCGAGATGCCGTCGATCACAAGGTCGCCGCTGTCATAGCGATCCAAACCGCCGATGATATTCAGCAAGGTGGTCTTGCCCGAACCGCTCGGGCCTAAAATGGCGACGAATTCATTCTCACGGAGATTCAAACTGACGTCATCCAGCGCTTTTTGTACCAAATGTGCGGTTTTATAGGCTTTGCAAATATGCTTGATTTGCAGCATGGGCGGTCACTCCTTTTGCGGGTTCTGGCGAGAGAATAGCACGGTTTGCAAAACTGAAACGAAACTCCGCGCGGTTTTTGGGGGAATTTTTTAAGCCGAGGTGCGTGCATGAGATTGCCACGTCGCTGCGCTCCTCGCAATGACAGGGGAGGATAGCCTCCTTGTCATTGCGAGGGCGCTTGCGCCCGTGGCAATCTCGTGCAGGCACTTTGTTATGTGGATTCGACCAATTCATAGATCTGTTTGAGGAGGATTACGCCGACGGGGACGAGAATCATGCCGATAACGCCAAAGAGACGGAAGCCTGCATAGAGTGAGACGAGCGTCAAAAGCGGATTTAAGCCGATCTGTCTGCCCAAAAAGCGCGGCTCCAAGCAGGTGCGCGTCAGAGAAGCAACGGCGTAGAGGAGCAGCAGCCCGATGGCCTGCCCGGTTTGACCGCGCAGAAAGGAGATGATGCCCCAAGGGATCAGAATCGTTCCCGCGCCGAAAACAGGCAGCGCGTCTACGACGGCGATTAACAGCGCGATCAGCAGCGCGTTATGCCGACGCAGAAGCAGCAGCCCGACGGCGACGATTGCCAGCGTGACGAGAAGAAGATAGCCCTGCGCCTTACAGTAGCCGCCGAGGGCACTGCGCAGGCGTACCTTGACGGCGAGCAGCTTTTTGCGCCACTGCTCCGGCAGCAGACGGCGCGCGGTCCGGAAAAGCTGCGCCCGTTCCGCGCTGAAGAAATAGGCGGAGAGAATCAAGGTCAAAAGAAACAGTACGATATCCGGCACGAATGAAATCACATTTCCGGCAAAGCCGAGCAGCCATTCCGACACCGTCCCTGCCACCACGCTCCCGCCGGCGAAGAGACGGTCAATCCATTCCGCAGCGGCGGGCGCGACGGATTGCGGCAGCTTCGCGGCAAGCCTTAACAGTCCGCCGTGCAACTTGGCAAGCGGTGCCTCCAACGACGCTAAAAGCGAGGGGAGCCGCGCGGCAAGCTCCTGCACCTGCGTAAAGAGCAGCTTCCCGAGCAAAAACAAAATGCCAAACACGGCGGCGGAGAGCAGCAGAACAACAAAAAACGCTGCCAGCCTACGTGGGACGCCGAGACGCTCCTTGAGGGCCCTGACGGGCGGCTCGGCAAGCGCGGACAGCCCATAGCCCAAGAGAAAGGGAAGACCGACGGGGAGAAGCAGCTTCACCGTCACCCAGATGCCGACTACGCCGCAGATCGCATAGCCGATCAGCCTCCACGGATTTTTCAAGTAAACGCTCCTTTCTCCGCAGAGTTTCTTGCTTTTTCTGCGGCGATATGATAAAATGTATTCCATACAAAAACATTTGCGCTTTTTCGGCGCACAGGAGGCGAACCATTTGAAACAACTGCCCAAATACTATATCGTGGAAGCAAAAGCGCTGCCGGAGGTCTTTCTGAAGGTTGCGGAGGCAAAGTGGCTGCTTGAGACCGGCGAGGTTGGCACGGTCAATGAGGCGACGCGCGCGACGGGCATCAGCCGCAGCGCGTTTTACAAATACCGTGACGCGATTGCACCATTTCAAAACCTGATGGCGGGGCGTATTCTGACCTTCCACTTCCTTTTGCGGGACGTGACGGGTCTTCTTTCCTCCATACTATCCATTTTTGCCCAATTCGGCGCAAATATACTGACCATCAATCAGACGATCCCCACGGGCGGCAGCGCTTCCGTGACGATCTCCGCAGAGACGACGGGCATGGAGCGCGGCGCGGAGGAGCTTTTGCGCGCGCTTTCGCGGATGGACGGCGTGCTGAAGGCGGAAATTTTAGCGGGCTGAGGGCAAATACGCTATTGCATACCTACGGACTGCCGCCGCACAATATGCATTGGAAAAAAGTTCCCGCGAAAATACGAATTCCTATTGCATTTCCGATGCCCTGACGCTATACTGATAGGGTCATCAAAACATTGGGAGGTGTATCCGTGGTCTTTGAAACGATCCGCAGCTTTTTGGCGGAGCAGCTTGGCTGTGACGAAAAGCGCATTACGGAATCAACCGTGATTTTGCAGGATTTGGAGGCGGAGGCGTCCGATCTGGCGGACCTGATGCTGATGCTTGAGCAGGAATACGGCATCGAGTGGACAGATGATGATCTGGCGGAGCTGGAAACCGTCGGACAGGTGACGGCCTTTGTCGAAAGCCAAATTTGAATAAAAAACACCCCGCTGCACTGATTTTCAAGTGCGGCGGGATGTTTTTTATGAGAGTGTGGTTTTGGCGGTTGACTGCGCAGGCGCGTTAGGGATGCCGCGCGCTACAATGTGTCGAGAAAGCAGTATCCTTGCTCCGCAAGAGATTGGTATGTCGCTGTGTTCCTCGCAATAACGTGTGAGAACGCACCATGATAAACGAAACAACCAATGTAGGTTATTCGGCGGAGATGAGGTAGTAATAGACGGGCTGACCGCCGTCGATGACATTGACCTCGACCTCGGGGCAGACCTCCGCAAAGACAGCGGCTGCCGCCTGCGCTTGGTCTGCGGTGATGTCCGCGCCGTAATAGATGGTGACGAACTCGCGCTCCTCCCCATGGATCTTTTCGGCAAGTCCGCGCAGAAGCTTGTCCAGATCGGGGCTGTTGCCGAACAGGGCGCTGCCGTAGAGCGCCAAATACTCGCCCGCGTGGATGTCGTGTCCGTCAAAGTCGGAATCGCGCGCGGCGTAGGTAATCTGCATGGTTGCCACATTGCCCATCGCGTCGAGCATCGTCTCGGTATTGGTCGGCTCGTCCGCATCGGGGTCAAACAGCAGCATGGCGGAGATGCCCTGCGGGACAGTCTTTGACGGAATGACAATGACCTTCTTCTCCGTCAGGGGGACAGTCTGCTCCGCTGCCATGATGATATTCTTATTGTTCGGGAAGACGAACACGACCTCGGCGGGTGTGGCGTTGATCTTCTCCAAAATGTCCTGCGTTGAGGGGTTCATCGTCTGACCGCCCTCAATAATATTGTCTGCGCCTAACTCGCGGAAGACATTCGCCAGTCCGGTGCCCGCGCAGACGGCGACCATGCCGTAGTGCTTTTCCGGCGCGGCGATGATCTCCTGCTGCTCCAGCTCCTGCTCAATCTTTTCCAGATCGTCCGTGCTGCGGGCGGCTCTGCCTGCGGCAAGATCGTTGTGCTGCATCTGCATATTTTCGATCTTGGCAAGCTCCAGCGTGCCGTATTTCTGCGCCTCGGTCAGCGCCTCGCCGGGGATATTCGTGTGGACATGAACCTTGAACGCCTCGTCGTCCTCACCGATGACGATGCTGTCGCCGATGGTATCCAGATAGGCGCGCAGGGGGTCTAAGCAGACGTCCTCGGCTGCCTTGCGGACGATAAAAACCGTGTCAAAGGCAAAGGTGATTTCTTCGGTATCAAACTCCGTGAAGTCCGCCTGCTCCTTGACGGGCGCTCCCGGCACGGGCGCTTCGATCTCCGCGCCGCGCAGAACGGCAAGCATCGTCTCAAGCACATAGAGCCAGCCCTTGCCGCCGGCATCGACCACGCCTGCCTTTTCCAGCACGGGGTTTTGATGCACGGTTTCCGCAAGCGCTGCCTTTGCGCTCTGCGCAGCCGTTTCCAAAACTGCCTCAAAGCGGTTCTCCGTCTCCGACAGGGCAAGCGCGTCGGCGGCAGAGACGCGGGCGACGGTCAAAATCGTGCCCTCCGCCGGCTTCATGACCGCCTTATAGGCTGCTTCCACGCCTGCCGTCAGCGCCGTAGCGAGCTGCGCACCGTCGCATTCCTCCGCGCCCTTCAGACTCTTGGCAATGCCTCGGAACAGCAGGGACAGAATTACGCCCGAATTGCCTCTCGCGCCGCGCAGCATAGCGGAGGCGGCGGTGTCGGCGACCTTCGTGAGCGTCGGAGCGCTCAGCTTGCGCAGCGCGTCGGCTGCGGAGGAGAGGGTCATACCCATGTTGGTGCCCGTGTCGCCGTCCGGCACGGGGAAGACATTCAATTCATTGATCTGCTGCTTATGCAGCTCTATCGCGGCAGACGCACCGATCAGCATTTTTTGGAGCATACTGCCGTTGATGGTTTGTTGCAATGTGTTCACCCGCCTCTCAGTCCAGCATCATGGAGTCAATGATGACATTGACTGCTTTCACTTCGGTATCGGTCTGCTGGGAGACCATATAGCGCACCTCGGAGACAATGGACTGCCCGAGCGCGGGAATGTTGACGCCTTGGTCGATCATGATATGAAGGTCGATGGAGATCGTGCCGTCATCGTTCGGGGTGACAAGGACGCCCTTTGCCATGGACTCGCGGCGCAGAAGATGGACCAATCCGTCCGATACGGAACGGATCGCCATGCCCTTTACGCCGAAGCAGTTGGTTGCGGCGTTGCCTGCGATCTTGGTGTAAACGGAGTTGCTGACGGCAATGCTGCCGAGTTCGGTTTCACGACGGATCATGCTTGTTAACCTCCTTAAATCATGCCGGCTTCCCAGCAGGCGGGTGCGGACAGTCCCAACAGCTCCGCCACGGTCGGCGCAACATTGGCAAGTCCGTAGTGTCCTTCCTTGATGGTGTAGTGATTGTCGGGATCATAGATGATGAAGGGGACGGGGTTGAGGCTGTGCGCGGTGCGGACGGAGGTCTTGCCCTTTTTCGTCTCGGTCATCTGATCGGCGTTGCCGTGGTCGGCTGTGATGAGGACGGTGTAGCCGAGGCGGTCGGCGGCATCCAAAATGCGCTGTACGCTCGCGTCCACGCACTCCATGGCAGTGACGACGGCGCTCATCACGCCGGTATGACCGACCATGTCGCCGTTCGGGAAGTTGCAGCGCAGGAAGTCATATTCCTTGGACTCCATTGCCGCGATCAGACGGTCGGTGATTTCCTTGGATTTCATGGCAGGCGCCTGCTCAAAGGGGATGACGTCCGAGGGGATCTCCTCATAGGTCTCCAGCGCTTCGCAGACCTTGCCGGAGCGGTTGCCGTTCCAGAAATAGGTGACATGCCCGTACTTCTGCGTCTCGGAGACGGCGTATTCGCGGATGTTATTGGCGCACAGCAGCTCCGTGAGCGTGTTTTTAATGACGGGGGGCTGGACAAGATAATGCTCGGGAATCTTGAGGTCGCCATCGTATTCGAGCATACCGGCGAACTTCACGCCCGTGTAGTCACCGCGGTCAAATTTGTCAAAGTCCTTGCGGTCGAAGGCGAGGGAGATCTCCTGCGCGCGGTCGCCGCGGAAGTTATAAAGCACCACGCTGTCGCCGTTGGCGATCTTCGCGACGGGTTCGCCGTTCTCCGCGATGACGAAGGCGGGGAGGTCTTGGTCGATGCAGCCAAGCTCGGCGCGGTAGGTCTCGATGGCTTCCTTTGCAGAGGGGAACTGCCTGCCGATGCCGCGGACATGGGTGTTCCAGCCTGCCTCGACCATCTTCCAGTTGGCTTCATAGCGGTCCATTGTGATCTGCATTCTGCCGCCGCCGGAGGCAATACGGTAGTCGCAGCCGTCGGTGCGCAGCTCCGCGAGGACGGCTTCCAACTGCGCGACATATTCCAAAGCGCTTGTTGCGGGGACGTCACGGCCGTCCAGCAGGATGTGGCAGTAGACCTTCTTCACGCCCTCGGCGTGCGCATGGCGCAGCAGGGCGATCAGGTGGCTGATGTTGGAGTGAACGTTGCCGTCGGACAGCAGACCGAGGAAGTGGAACGCCTTGCCGTTTTCTACGCAGTTGGCGACCAAGTCCTTCCACGTTGCCGAGGCAAAGAGCGTGCCGTTCTCGATGGATTCGCCGACGAGCTTCGCGCCCTGCGAATAGACCTGACCGCAGCCGAGGGCGTTGTGACCGACCTCGGAGTTGCCCATGTCGTCATCCGAGGGCAGACCGACTGCCGTGCCGTGGGCTTTCAGCCAAGTGTAAGGGCAGGTTGCAAACAGGTGGTCAAGCGTAGGCGTCTTTGCCACCGCGACCGCGTCTCCGCTGCCGCCGTCACCCTTGCCGACGCCGTCCATAATTACCAAAACAATCGGTTTTTTCATATCCGATATGCCTCCATTATTTTTTTATATCTAATCTATTTTACTATAGTTTTTCCGAATATACAATCATATTTTTCGATATTTTGGGTTCCGAATAAAAAATGCCTCTGAAAAACCGCCGTTTCTGTGCAAAATGCGGCAAATATTCAGAAATTTTTTGACGCGATGGGGCAAAACGGCGGCGGGCAGGCGGCTATCTGCGGAAACGGGCGCGGGCATAGTCCTCCGCCTCCGAAAGGACGGCATCCGCCGCTGCGCCGAGCGCCTGCTTCAGATAAGCAAGCTCGTCGAGCGCCGCCTGTCCGTGCAGAACACGAAACGCGCCTGCGTCGCTGCCTAAGCCGATCCTGCCGCCATGCGTTGCGACAAAGGCGGCCTTCTCCTGCTGCTCAGCAAGCAGCGGGCAGAGCACTGCGTCAGGATAGCGCCCGCAGCCGATCAGATTGCCGATGGTCGAAAGCGTCGGCACCCAAAGGGTTTTCGTTTCCGCCAAGTGCGCAAGCGTCTCCTCGTGTAAAAACGCCCCATGCTCGACAGACTCCACGCCTGCGTCCACGGCGGCGTTGACCGCGCGGTCGCCGTTGGCGTGTACCATGACCGCGAAGCCGCGCTCGTGCGCAAGTGAGATTGCCGCGCGGATCAGCTCTGAGGGAATTCCCTCCTCCGTCAGCGTGTGCGGACGGGAGAAGTCGATCAGTCCGGAGATCATCAGCTTGACAAAATCGCCTCCGCCGGCGCTTACCTCGTCGAGCAGGGCGCGATACTCTGTAAGGTCGGAAAAGCCGCGCCCGATGAACGCGCCGTAATGCCCGCACAGATGGATCGGAAAGGCGGGGCTTCGGTAGTCGATGCCGTATTCTCCGGCAAGTGCCTTTGCGCGCAGGGAGACACCCCAAGCGTCGCCGCCGTCACGCAGAAAGGTGACCCCGCGTGCGCGGTAGTCCGCCAAACGGGAGCGGATCAGATGATCACAGGGGGCCTCCCGCTGTGCGTCAATTGCGGCACGGTAGAATACGCCGTCTAATATCATATGAATGTGCAGATCTCCGAGCATTTTCATCACCACGCCCATTATAGCCCCACAGACGGACAAAATGCAACCGATTTTTCCTGTTTCGGTGCGGAAGCTGCTGTTCCGCACTTGGGCTTTTTTCGGCATAAGGCTTTCCTTTTGGAAAAGAATGAGATATAATAAACTATATTTTACAATTCCGAGGAACAAAATATAAATTCAATCGTCCCAATACAAGATATTTCCTGCGGCGGACTGTTCTGTTATGACACCTTTTGCGTCTGCCGCCGATTCGGACGCCCGTTGCTGCGTCATTTTAAAAAAAACACTCTCGGAAGCGATCATGCGTCTGCGCTGTCAGCCGCAAGAGGAGGAATTCCCATGACTGATGAATCCACGCCGCTGCGCCTCTCTCCAAGAGAGAGGCTGCCGCTGTTTCTGTCCTTCTGCCTGCCTTTTTTGATTGCCTGTATCGCGCTGGCGATTGCGGGGCTGTACCCGTTCGGCGACGGGCAGATCATGGCGCATGACGGATGGCATCAGTATTATCCGTTTTTTCTTAATTTCCGCGAAAAGCTGCTCTCGGGAGGCTCCTTGCAGTATACATGGGATATCGGTGCGGGTACGGGCTACCTTTCTCTGTTTGCCTATTATCTCGCAAGTCCGCTCAATTTTCTGAGCCTGCTTGTTCCCGCCGCTTATATGCGCGAGCTGTTTGCTTTTTTGACGGTTCTGAAGCTCGGTCTTGCGGGACTGTTCTTCGGCGTTTATCTGAAAATTGTCTACCGCAAAAATGATATCGCAATCCCGTGCTTTGCCACGCTGTATGCCTTCTGCGCATGGACGTGCGGCTACTATTGGAATCTGATGTGGCTGGATGTTTTCGCGCTGCTGCCGCTGCTGGTGGCGGGAACGGTGTGCCTCCTGCGGGAGGGAAAGTTCCGCCTGTATGTATGCTCGCTTGCGCTGAGCTTGTGGTGCAACTACTACCTCGCCTATTTCTCCTGCATCTTTGTGCTGCTGTGCTTCGTCGGCTTCTGCCTTTGCTGCCCGAACGGCTTCAAGGGCTTTTGCCGCCGCTTCCTGCGCATCGGGCTATGCACCTTGCTTGCCTTCGGCATTGCTGCGGTACTCTTGCTTCCGACCATGCTGGCAATGCAGACGACCTACTCCGCCACGGCAAAGGAGGTTCGCTTACTCTCTTTGAATATGGTCACCGGGGCGTCGGGCGTGATTTCGGAGTCACGCGGGCTGTGGGAGACGTTGAAAACCGAGACGTTCCCCGGACTCCTGAGCGCGCTGCGCAAGACGCTCGTTCAGCTTCTGCCGCCGCCGGATATCACCAAAATGAGCGGACAGCCGAATCTGTATTGCGGCTTCTCTGTGCTGCTCCTCGGAATCTATTACTTCTGCTGCCGTAAGATCAAGCTGCGCGAAAAGCTCTATCATCTGTTCTTGCTGGTGTTCTTCCTGCTCAGCTTTATCTTCCGCATTTTGGATTACGCGTGGCACGGATTCCATTTCCCCAATATGCTGCCGTACCGCTTCAGCTTCCTTTTCAGCTTTGTCCTGCTCAGCATGGCATACCGCGCTTATCAGCAGATGCGCGGGTTTAAAAAGTGGTATCTCTTGGTGATTGTGCCGGTTGCAGCGCTGTTCCTTGTCAATCTGATCGGTATGGAGAATGTGAATACTCTGACATGGGTGCTGTCCGGTATCGTCTTTGCCTGTATGCTCCTTTATTTCCTGCTCTATTCCAATAAAGGAAAACGGCACATCAATGCAACGCTCCTGCTGCTCATTGTGTTTGTCTGCGAGGCAGTACTCTCCTTTGCCTGCGGCGTGAATAAGGTCGGCGTGACGACCCGCTCTGCTTACCCAAAGGAGGCAGCGAACGTGCAGGCGCTGCTGGAATATGCCGAGGAGCGGGATAAACAGAGCGGAACGCTGTTCTCACGCACCGAGGTTACAAATACGCAGTCGCTCAATGACGGCGCGCTCAACGGCTACCACGGCGTGAGTATTTTTACCTCGTCCGCCAATGTCAATTTCAACCGCTTTTCCCGTTCCCTCGGACTGTCCTCGTGGCCGGGCAGCAATCGTTACGCCTATTATGAGGGCACGCCGTTTGCCAATATGATGCTTGGCATCCGATATCTGATTGACCGCGACGGGCAGCACCGCAACCGCTCATATAACAAGCTTCTCGCTTCTGCGGGAGAGGTCAAGCTGCTCGAAAACAACGCCTATATCGGACTCGGCTTTATGGCAGATGAGGCACTTGCCGATTTTGTGCGCAAGGAAAATGTGACGGATCCGATCCGGGAGCAGTCTGAGCTGTTCCGCCTCGCGACGGGCTTGGACGGTGAGCTGTATACGGAAATCGACTATGACTCGCTGATCGAATCGGAGCACTGCACCCTCAACGCAAGGGACGCGCAGAGCAAGCAATTCGCCTTCAACGCAAGGAAGGCGGAAGAGAATGAGCAGATCAGCATTGTCTACACCATCTCGCAGGACGGGATTTACTGCGCCACAACGAAGAACAGCGAGACAGAGAGCGTGTCCGTCTATCTCAACGGCACCTACCTTTTCTCGCGGAACATTAAAGCGCGCTCCCTTTTCAGCATCGGTGATTTGCAGGCGGGTGACGAGCTGAAATTTACCTATACAGCAAAAGCGGGAGAGGAAGGGACAATCCGCCTGAACGTTGCACGGATGGACAGCGACCTGTTTGACGCGGGCTTCACCAAGCTTGCAGACGAGCCGTGGATCCTGACGGAATTCTCCGACACCTGCCTCTGCGGTACGGTGACGGCGGAGCAGGACGGACTGTTCTATACCTCCGTGCCTTATGAACCGGGCTGGAAAGCCTATGTGGACGGAGAGGAAGTGGCGCTTGCGGAGGGGTATGATGCGCTCAGCGAAGACGTAAAGCTGACCGACGCGGTGCTCTCCTTCCCGCTGACGGCAGGAGAGCACACCATCGAGCTGCGCTATGAAGCACCCGGGCTGAAGGTCGGCGCGATCCTCTCCGCTGTGAGCCTGCTGATCTTTGCGCTGCTGCTGTTTGTCAGGCGAAAAAAATACACCCTCCTACCGCCGCCGGAGCAGGAGCTTTGCCCGCCGCCCTGTGAAACGGAGGAGCCGGAGGATATGGAGGAGCCGGGAGAAGAGGATGAGACGCAGTGCGATGGCTTCCCGAATCTGTTTGAGGAGGACGACATGACGGTGCACCTGTTCCAAGAGAACGGTGAGGAAGGCGCGTACGATGCGGATTTCCTTGAGAAGCTGGATCAGTTGCCCTATTTCCAAAATTTCGGAAAAGAAACGGAAATCGCCAAAGCGGAAAACCCGCCGGAAACGGATGAAAGCTGCAAAGAGGAAGAAGAAATAAACGAATGACGTGCAATTGAAGAATATGAGAATCCTCCGTATGATCAAAACCATACGGAGGATTCACTGTTTTATGCCCGCCGCGCGAATGGCTTAGGCAAGCGCTTTATTTTGAGAGAAATGCGTAGAGCAGCACGATTGCGCCGAGGGCGATGCGGTACCAGCCGAACACGGTAAAATCGTGCTTTTTAATGTAACCGACAAGGAATTTGATGGCAAGCACTGAGACGGCAAATGCCACCGCCATGCCCAGCAGGAGGACGGCCAGCTGCGTGCCCGTAAAGGCAAAGCCGAATTTCACGATCTTCAACAGCGACGCGCCGAACATCACGGGAATTGCGAGGAAGAAGGTATACTCCGCCGCCAAGCCGCGTGAGGCACCGATCAGAATGCCACCGAGGATGGTCGCGCCGGAACGGGAGGTGCCGGGGACGAGGGCGAGCACCTGAAAGATACCGATGAGCGCGGCGTCCTTCCATGTCAGCTCAGAGAGCTTGTTGATGCGCGGCGTGCGGCGTTTGTTGTATTGCTCGATGAGAATAAAGCCTACGCCGTAGAGAATCAGCATCAGCGCCACAACAACGGGCGTGTAAAGATGCGCATCCATCCAGTCATCCAGCGGCAGACCGACGATGATTGCGGGCAGACAGGACACGGCGATCTTAAGCCAAAGAATGATCTTATCCATGTAGCAATGGTTATCGCAAAAACGCTGAATGCCGCAGATCATGCGGTTGGAGCTTGCCTCCGCGAAGTAGGAGCGGCGCTGCCGATTTGCTTTGGTGTGGAAGGGCCAGAGCTTCTTAAAGTAGAGCACGATAACCGCGAGGATTGCGCCGAATTGGATCACGACGGTGAACATATTCATGAATTCGGCCGTCAAAACAGGGTGGTTTTCCGTTTTCCAAAACGCATCCACTAAAATCATATGCCCCGTGCTGCTGATGGGGAGCCATTCCGTTATGCCCTCGACGATACCGAGAACAATGATTTTGAGCCATTCAAGTAATTGCATTGGTCAACCTCTTTTCGTTTCATACTATGTACCCTTTGGTCAGTATAGCACATTTCTTTTCAAAAGTCAAAAAGTGCCTCGAGGGACTCGAGGCACCGAGGGATTAGGCTGTTTCTAACCAACGAACAAGACGCATGAGAAGTGTCACGCCCTCTGCACGGGTCAAGGTTCCTTGCGGGCGGAAGGTGCCGTCGGAGTATCCGCCGAGGAGTCCGGCTGCCTGCGCGCAACGCATCGGATCCACAGCAAAAGAGCTGACGGAGGCGCTGTCAGAATACGGGAGCGCGGAAGGGGAGACCGTTTTGCCCTTCGCGGCGGCACAGCGCATCAGCATTGTGACGAATTCTTCCCGTGTCACGGCGTTTTCCGGCGCAAAGCGTCCTTTGCCGACACCTTCAATGATGCCTTCCGCTTTCGCCCACGCTGCTGCGTTTGCATACCATGCCTGTGCAGGAACGTCGGTGAAGGGTACTTTTTCGACCTCTGCTTGCCCGCCGTCGGCGCGGGCAAGAATCGCCACCGCCATCGCGCGGGTCAGAAGCGTATCTGCGCTGAAGGTGAAGGGGCGAACGCCGTTGACGATCCCAAGCTCGCCTGCTTCTGAGGCATCCTGACGATACCATGCGTTTTGGGGAATGTCCGTGAACAGCTCGCCGGAGAACGCGGCAAGAAGCTTGCGGCCTTTCTCAGCAGTGAAGGTGTATTCCCGTTCCATGCTGCAAAGCGTCCCGTTTTCGTCAAACCAGCCGACAAATTCCGCCTCGCCCTGCGCTGCCACGGTCACGCTCGCGCCGACCGGATACGCACCGCTGCCGATCGCCGTACCGGAAGCGGTGGCGCTTGCCTTGATCACAGCGTAATAGTCGCGCTCCGCAGCGACGGGAAGAAAACCGGCATCGCGCGCGGCGTTTACCTGCGTCTCGGGGCTGTAACGCCAAGCGTTTTCGTAGGTGATCCCGAAATAGGCGTAGGGAATCGCTGCGGTGCCGTTGGCGGACAGACGGTAATCACGCTGCGGGTCAAAGATATAGTAGACTCCGTCAATATACAGCTCTGTCCAGCCGTGATGCCCCGAACCGGTGCCGTAACCCTCTTCAAAAATGAAATAGCCCGTATGCACGAAAGAATCGAAGCCAATATAGCGCGACATGACCGCAAACACAGCCGCATAGTCATAACAAACACCCTCGCGGTAAGCAATGGCGTGATAGGCGCGATTGACGATCTCCCACGGGATTGCCTCCTGCAACCCGACCTCGTATGTAAGCTCGTGCTGCGGCACGAAGCAATCATAGGCGGGCGCCCAATTCTGCGAGTACGGCGCCCAACTGAAGTTGATGTTACGAACCGTCCAATCATACGCCGCTTTCAGCTTGATGTAATTGTCACTGCCAGAGTAGGGGGCGAAAATATCCTCCAGCATTCGGTCAAGCTCCGCATAACCCGTTCGCTGCGGATGCAGTTCAACGCCGTTCAGAAGCGCACGCACCGCGTCCGTGGACATAGCGCTGCCTGCTGCGGAAGCAGAAAAGAGCGGAATGCAACCAAGGAGCAAGCAAAGTGCCAATGTAAAACTAAGAAAGCGCTTACATTTATTCATACAAGACACCTCTATGGAATATAGGTTTTCATTAAGCACTATTATAGCACTCTCTATTTTTGAATGCAAATCTTTTCTTGAAAAATTCTCTTATATTCTCGTCGATTCTTGCATTCTCTCTGTGCTTCTGCTATACTATTAAAAAGTATATTGCGGAGTTTCGGCTTTTCCGCGGAAAGATAAGGAAATACAGCATGGATAAAACAAAGACCTTTCAAGAGCTTGGAGTCAGCGAGGAGATTGTGCGGGCGCTTGAAAAAAAGGGCGTAGGACTGCCCACCAAAGTGCAGGAGGAGGCAATCCCTCCGCTGCTGGCGTGGAAGGATGTGATTGCCAAAGCGCCCACGGGTACGGGCAAGACCTTTGCCTTCGGCATCCCCATGATCGAACACATTGACGCAGCCAGCGAGGACTTACAGGGGCTGATTCTTGCTCCGACAAGAGAGCTTGCGCTTCAGATCGGCGACGAGCTGAACGGCTTGCTGCCCTACTATAATCAGACCATTCGCGTGACCGTGCTTTACGGCGGCCAGCGTATGGAGCCACAGATCAAGGCGCTGGCGCGGCATCCGCACATCGTTGTTGCCACCCCGGGCAGATTGACCGACCACTATAACCGCAAGAATCTGCGTCTGGACAAGATCAAGACCGTCATCCTCGACGAGGCGGATCGGATGCTCGATATGGGTTTCTTTGACGATGTGACAAAGATCCTCAACAGGATCAAAAACCGCGTCAATCTCGGCTTGTTTTCTGCGACGATCTCGCAGGAGGTCATGACCGTGAGCTGGATGTACCAGCGCGACGAGGTGGAGATCACTGTCAATCCCACGGAGGAGAGCAAGCCGGATATTGACCAGTATTCCATCACCGTTCCTCGGTTGGAAAAGGAGGAGGCCATGCTGCGCATTCTTCGCTCCGGCGCGCTCGAACGCGTGATCGTGTTCTGCAACACGAAGGTCATGTGCCAGCGTCTCAGCGACGATCTGCGCCGCGCGGGCATTCAGGCGGACTGCCTGCACGGAGATATTAAGCAGGCGACCCGTGAGAAGACGATGTCCGCTTTCCGAAAGGGCAAGCTTCCCGTCCTGATCGCTACGGACGTCGCTTCACGCGGCATTGACGTAGATGATGTGGACGGTGTGATTAACTACGACGTCCCCGACGAGAACGAATACTATATCCACCGCATCGGCAGAACGGGGCGCGCCCGCAAGAAGGGAATCTCCTTTACCCTCATTGGCTCCTTCCCGGAGAAAGCGAAGCTGGACGAGATTGCAAAATTCTCCGGCTTTGAGATTGCCCCGATGATTTTTGATGAGTACGGCTGTCTGATGCCCGCTCCCGCAGAGGAGAAGCATCCGCCGCGCAAAAAATTCTGATGCGCTCGGTGGAGGAGGGACTTCTGCTGCTGCGTTGCAGACTCGGACAGGCGGTGCGCCCTCTGACCGAAACGGAATATCGGCAGCTTGTTGCCGTGCTGCAGTGGGCTAAGGCAGCAGGGATGCAGGGGAAGATCACGGAGGAGCTTCTGCGCTCGTATGGCGTGGAAAGCTCCCTGTGTGAACGCGCGCTGACGTTGCTGCATCGCAGGGAGGTGCTGCAGCGCTATCTCGATTCCGCGCCGGAGATTTCCGTTCTGACCCGCCTCGGAGAGGGCTTTCCGCAGCGTCTGCGGGCGCTCGGAGGGGATTGCCCTCCCGCCCTGTTCTGCAAGGGAGAGCTTTCACTGCTGAACACTCGGTGCGTTGCTCTGGTCGGCTCACGCAGGCTCTACGAGCGGGGGAGCGCCTTTGCCGCGCATATCGGTGCGCTTGCCGCGAAAGAGGGCTTGACCCTTGTCTCCGGCGGCGCGGTTGGCGCGGACCGTATTGCGCAGGAGGCGTGCCTGCGCGCGGGCGGCAGCGTCATTTGCTTTATCCCGGACGCGCCGACGCGGTATCCCGTGCGGAAAAACCTGCTCCTTTGCAGTGATGAGGGCTATGAGCTGGATTTCTCCTCGACTCGTGCGCTGCGCAGAAATCTCTATATTCACGCACTCGGCGAAAAGACCTTTGTCGCGCAATGCCCGCTGTGCCGTGGGGGCACATGGTCAGGCACGCGGGAGAACCTGCGGCGCGGACTTTCTGAGGTCTACGCCTTGCATGACGGCTCAGAGGGCATCGCCGCGCTTGCTATGCTCGGCGCGGTCTTGCTGGACGAGTTTCCGGTCGAACTCAGCGGTTTGACACCCTCTGAGTTGTCCATTTTCAACTGAATTTTCCAAAAAACGCGAAAAATATAAAATTTCAGTTGATTTTGACAAAAACTTTCGCTATAATCTCCGTATGCAATTGTGTATCTGATTGACATACGGAGGTTATTCTTATATGTGTGGTATCGTTGGCTACATCGGCGCGCAGCAGGCGGCGCCGATTTTACTCGATGGGCTTTCGAAGCTCGAATACCGTGGCTATGATTCGGCAGGCGTCTGCGTGTTTTCCGACACCGGCTTTCAGGTTGCCAAAACGAAGGGCAGACTTGCCGCGCTGTGCGAGATGACGGAGAACGGCACGACCATCACCGGCACGCTCGGCATCGGCCATACCCGTTGGGCGACCCATGGCGCGCCCTCAAACGAGAATTCCCATCCGCACCTTTCCACAAACGGTAAGATCTGCGTGGTTCATAACGGCATTATCGAAAACTATCTGGTCTTAAAGGAATTCCTCCTTGCGCACGGTAAGACCTTCTTCTCGGATACCGACACCGAGGTTGCGGCAAATCTGCTCGAGTACTATTATGAGCAGGAAGGTGATCTGCGCGCCGCTGCCTGCCGCGCGGTGCAGGACTTGTCCGGCAGCTATGCCCTCGGCATTCTCTGCACGGATTATCCGGATTCCATGCTTGCCATCAAAAAGGACAGCCCGCTCATCTTTGGCTTCGGCAAGGGCGAGAATTTCATCGCCTCGGATGTTCCCGCGATCCTGCGCTATACCCGCGAGGTCGTCTATCTGAACGACGGCGATATGGTTGAATTTACGGCGAACAGCGTCAGCTTCTTTGACGCGCAAGGCAACGCTCTGCATAAGACGCCTGAGCATATCACATGGGAGATGTCCGCAGCGGAAAAGGGCGGCTACCCGCACTTTATGATGAAGGAGATCCATGAGCAGCCGAAGGCGCTGCGCGACACCATCAGTCCGCGCATCAAGGACGGCAGAGTTGTCTTAAATGAGCTGACGTTAAGCCCGGACTATCTGCGCGGTGTCCGCCGGATCTATATCGTTGCCTGTGGTTCGGCATACTATGTCGGCTGCCTCGGCAAGTATATTTTGGAAAAGACCTGCCGCATTCCCGTCGAACCGATTCTCGCTTCGGAGTTCCGCTATTCCGAACCGGTATTGGGCGACGATACATTGGTGATTATCATCAGCCAGTCCGGAGAGACGGCGGATACGCTCGCCGCACTTCGCGAGGCGAACACCCTCGGCGCGCGGACGCTCGCGATCGTCAATGTCGTCGGCAGCGCCATCTCCAAGGCGGCGCATGACGTGATCTACACATGGGCAGGCCCTGAGATCGCCGTCGCCACGACAAAGGCGTATTCCACGCAGCTTTCGGTGCTGTACCTGATCGCCTTGTATATGGGAGATATCCTTGGCACGCTCTCCAACGAGGAATACAACACCATGCTTGACGCCCTGATCCGTCTGCCCGACCGCCTTTCCGAGATCCTCACGGAGGAGAATCTTGCGAGCATCAAGGCGATGGCGGACGAATGTAAGGATCACCATGACGTATTCTTCATCGGACGCAATTTAGACAGCGCAACCTGCTTGGAGGGCAGCCTCAAGCTGAAGGAGATCGCCTATGTCCACTCCGAGGCATATGCCGCAGGCGAGCTGAAGCACGGCCCGATTTCGCTCATTGAGAACAACACCCTTGTCATTGCGGTCGCCGGCGTTTCTACGCTGTTTGAAAAGACAATGTCCAACGTCAAGGAGGTCAAAGCGCGCGGCGCGAAGGTTCTCGGTCTGACCACGGTGAATTTCAAGGAGGAAATCGAAAAGACGGTGGATCGCTGCCTGCTGGTGCCGCAGACGCACCCGCTGCTCCAGCCGAGTCTGAATGTTGTCCCGCTGCAAATTTTCTCCTACTATGTCGCGCTTGTCCGCGGCTGCGACGTCGATAAGCCGCGCAACCTCGCAAAATCCGTCACTGTAGAATAAATAAGTTGCACCCCCCATTGCCGCGCGCAATGGGGGTTCCTATTTTGACCGTAGGTCGGGGACGTGTCCCCGGCGATTTGCGCAGCGGCAGACGGTACAAATGAACAAGTTTGTGTGCACGCGGAAGTTCCTGCACGGGCGCGTCAGGGATGCCGCGCGCTACAGTTTTGATGAGAGTGCCTTCTTGGATGCCAACGCGATGGGACTGGTAGTCACCCTCATTTGTCATTGCGAGGAGCGCAGCGACGTGGCAATCTGTTTTGACCTTTGTACGCAGTCGGTAGTTCCTGCAAGAGATTGCTACACCCAGTGTGCGCACTGGGTTCGCAATGACATTTTGGGACTTTTATATAACAAGCCGCATTGCACGAGGCAATGCGGCTTGTGAATTTTATGTATGGAGATTAGAAGATGCCCTGCTCCATCATGGCTTCAGCGACCTTCTTGAAGCCTGCAATGTTCGCGCCCGCGACGAGGTTATAGCCTAAGCCGTATTCCTCGGCTGCTTCGGCGGAGACCTTGTGAATGTTCTGCATCATTCGCTTGAGCTGGGAATCGACCTCCTCCGCCGTCCAGACCAGACGCTCGGAGTTCTGCGCCATTTCCAACGCGGAGACACCGACACCGCCTGCGTTGACCGCCTTCGACGGTGCGACGATCATATTCTTCTGGCTCATCAGATAGTACAGCGCGTCATTCGTCGTGGGCATATTGGCGACCTC
>JAQXWB010000062.1 GCA_029225225.1 Bacillota bacterium
TGTCATTGCGAGGAGCGTAGCGACGTGGCAATCTCCGGTTGTAGGATTGTACGCACTCGGTACTTCCTGCACGAGATTGCCGCGCCTCGTTCCTCGGCTCGCAATGACAGATACGGCACCCCTCCCGCGTCATTGCGAGGAGCGTAGCGACGTGGCAATCTGTTTCCGGCTTGTATGCTGCAGAATTTGATCTGCGCAAAGCACTCCTTCGTTATTCACCATTCACTATTCACCATTCACTATTCACTGTTCACTATTCACTATTCACTGTTCACGATTTCCCCGTTCAATGCTGCGCAAGCGTGAACGGCGACAGGGAACGGCAGTTGCGCCCTTCCACGTCTCCGTTCACGCTTTGCGTTTTGTATCCGATCGGCGTAAAGCCGACAGCTTCAAACACCGCGTCGGCAGCGTCGCCGGTCAGATAGCTCAGGAAATCCTGCGCCGCTTCGGCATTCTGCGAATCCTTCAGCACGGCGGCGGGATAGATGACCTGACCGCACATCTCGGCGGTGGCGGTATCGACCACGGTCAGGCCCGCAGAGGCGGCGTCCGTCTGGTAGATGATGCCGCAGTCCACAACCGCCTCGGAAACCTGCGTTGTGACCTCCTTGACGTTGGAGCCGTAGGTGATGCAGCCCGCCGTGGCAAGCGTTTCCTCATCCAAGCCGAAATAGGTCAAAATTTTCTGCGTGTACTGTCCGACGGGAACATCGGCGTTGCCCATGGCGAGCAGAACGGTTCCGGCTTCCAGTCCCGCCTTCAGGTCGTCATAGGAGTTGATGTTCGCGGGGTTGCCCTCCGGCACGGCGAGGGCGACCTTGTTCTCGAGGATATCAAAGCGGCTGCCCTCCAAAATGAAGTCCAAGCCGTCGGTATTGACCGAGGCATCTGCAGTGATGTCGAGCTGATTCATCTGCTTCTGTCCGGCGGAGATGAAGATGTCGCACTCCGCGCCCTCCTCGATCTGGGTCTTGAGCGTACCCGAGGAGTCGAAGTTGAATACGATGGTCACATTCTCATGCTCCGCCATGTACTGATCGCCCAGCGTTGTCAGCGTCTCGGTCATGGAGGCGGCGGCAAAGACGATCAGCTCGACCTTCTCGGCGGCCGCCGTCGTATCCGGCGCGGCAGTGGTTGCGCTCGTGCTTTCGGCAGTGCTTGCGGTCGTGGCATCGGTGCTTTCGGCTGCTTCCTCTTGACAGCCTGCAAACAGGCAAAGCAGCATACAAAGGCTGAGTAACAGTGCGGTGAATTTTTTCATGGGGTATTCCTCTTTTAAAAAATAAAAAATCCGTCTTCTTGCAAGACGGACGACACCCCATACGGGTAGACTTCACCTATCTCCCGCACGGCACTGTATTCCGTCTCCTTTTCAAACACGGAAGGCTGCTTCGTTTCCAAACGCAACCCTTTGTCGGTTTCCCGACCGGCACAAGGCTCCATCGCAGCGTATGCATTAGGAGCAGAGGCTCGAAGACATTTTTATTATATCCTGTCAGATTCTGCCTGTCAAGCGTTATTTTTGCAAAAGAATAACCGTTTCGAAAATTCTTCGCCGCAAGACAGAGGGGGATTTCTGTCTCGCATCGATCCGAAAAAAATTTTTTAACCGTCTGTTTTTCCGCCGCAGGATATGCTATAATAAATTTTAATTGAATCAAGCGGAGGGAACGCGCATGAAAAAAACAATTCAAACGCAGTGGTGTCTCGTCGCACTGACGCTGCTTGTGTCCGTGGCGGGCGCGATACTGCGCGGGAGGCAGCTTCTTTACGAGCTGCGGCCGGACGGCAGCCTCGCGGCAGGCAGCAGTATGCATATCGTTTTGACCATCCTGAGCGGCGTCTGGCTCGCGGGTGCAATTGCGCTTTTGCTCCCTCTTGTGAAAAAAACGCAGTGGAGCGAGTGCTTCCGCTCCTCGGTCGTGCCGAATCTGCTCCAGCTCGTCGCAGCGGGTGTGCTGGTCTTGGGCAATATCCTGCTCTGGATCGAGGGCAGACAGCCGGCGACGGCGTTTGCCACACAATCACCTGCCGTGTCCAAGGCGCTGGCCGCTATGCTGCCGCCGCTCGGTATCCTCAGCGCGGTCTGTATCGGGGCGTACGCCATCTTCTGCCTGCGCGGCAAGCGTCCCTCGCCGCTGCTGTATATGATCGCCAGCATTTATCTCGTCGTGCGTCTGATCGTCTGCTTTCAGGAGTGGAACATCGACCCTTCGGTGCATGACTACGCCTTCCAGCTTCTCGCCGCCATCTGCTGTATGCTTGCCGCGTTCCAGCTCGCAGGCTTCAGCTTTGACCGAGGCAAGCGCCGTATGACGCTGTTCTGGTCGCTCAGCGCCGTCGTCTTTTGCAGCTTCACCGTTGCGGATACGCTCATCGGCGGCGTCGCGCATGAAGCGCTGATCAATTTCGGGCTTCTGCTCTCCCTCGGCGTCAGCAGCGGACAGCTTTTGTTTACGAAATGACCCAACGGTACTGCGGCATCTTCTCATGAAAGAGGAGGTGCCGCAAGCCGTCCTCGCAGAAAACGGCAATGCCGCTCAACGGGAACCAGAGCAGCGTAAACGGCACGCAAATCTGCCCCATTAAATTCATCGGCACGGCGGAATAGTCCCAAACGTGCATATTCCACATGCGGTTGACGAGCATCCCCGTCCAGAATTCGAAGAAGGTCACAATGACCGCGCCGAGGAGCATCTGCGCCAGCACGGGCATCTGAAAGCGTCGGTTCAGCCCGCCGACGAGATAGAAGCACAACGCGCCGAGCAAAAACATACTCCCATGCGTCCAGCCGCGCCAAAGCAGCTCGACCCCGCAATAAAACATCCCGCCGAGATAGAAAATGACGGATTCCTGCCAAAGATGATAGAGCTTTGCTTTCATGGTAAGCCATCCTTTCGTAGAAAGTATCCTGCTGTTTCCCAGTATTTCCCGAACTGTGACAAAGCATACAGACAAAAAAGTTTCTTTTTTCCGAGAAAGCACTTGACAAACCCGTTTTCATCATATATAATCATTTTGCTGTTTCGGCAGCGAGATAAAAATGGCGGCATAGCTCAGTTGGTAGAGCATTCGGTTCATACCCGGAGTGTCATCTGTTCGAGTCAGATTGCCGCTACCAGGCCCGTTGGTCAAGTGGTTAAGACACCGCCCTTTCACGGCGGTAACATGGGTTCGAGTCCCGTACGGGTCACCA
>JAQXWB010000063.1 GCA_029225225.1 Bacillota bacterium
AAAGCGCCATTGAAAAGGCAATGCCTGAGGGTGCTTCTTACTGCCCGCCGACAGCGGGAGACAACCAGCAGTCGGTGCAGTTGGCGGATCTTGACGGAGACGGGAAGGACGAGGCAGTCGTCTATCTCAAAACAACGGGCAGCACACCGCTCTCCGTTTGCGTATTCGGCAAACGTGAGGGAAAGTATTCCTTGATCGCAAAGGCCGATTTTGCGGGCAGTAGCTTTGACCATGTGGAATATGTGCAGATCGACGGCACAGCGGGGAATGAACTGGTCATCGGCAGACAGATCAGTGATCAGGTGGCGCAGACCCTAGGTGTGTATGCCTTACGCGGCGACGCGTTGCAGGAGCTTTTGACGGCGAATTACTCAGAGTTTATTACGGCGGATCTCAATGAGGACGGCAACCGCGATCTTGTGCTCCTGCGTGCGGATACCGAGCAGCTCGGCGTTGCGGAATACTACCACTGGAAGGAAGATCAGCTCCTGCGGGAACGCGAAGCGAGCATGACGGCTGCCGTCACGGCGGTGCGGCGCATTATTACCGGTAAAATGTGCGAGTCGGTACCGGCGGTCTTTGTCGCCTCGGAATTCGGCGAGGGGACGATTGTCACCGATATTTTCGGTTTGCGCGGCGGAGAGTTTGTCAATTTGACGCTGACCGAGGAGAATGCTACAGGCGTAAAAACCGTCCGCGATTACTATGTTTACAGCAATGATATTGATTCCGACGGCTTGATCGAGCTGCCGCGTCTGATCGCCATGCGGGAGATAGAGGACGATGAGACCTCAAAGAATCGCTCGCTGATCTGCTGGTACAATCTCTATCCCGATGGGACGGAGCGGATCAAATGCCTGACCTATCACAACTACTCCGGCGGCTGGTATCTGGAGATCCCGCAGCAGTGGGAGGAGCGTCTTGCCGTCTCGCGCGCCGCAGTTTACGGAACGACGCTGGGCTACCGCTTTTTGCTTGCGGACGAGAACGGCGCGTCAGAGCTGTTTTCCTTGACTGCCGTCAGTGGAGATGATGCCGCGCAAATGTTACAGGAGGGCAGTTGGCAGAGGCTGACGGAAAAGGGCGACCAAATCTACCTCTGCGCGATTGCGGATACGACGCGGCTGGACTTCGAGACGCTGCAGCACATGTTCCACTTCATCCGCGTGGACTGGAAGACGGGCGAAACAGAATAAAAAAGCAACGGCGGAAAACGTCGAGGAGGATATGAGAATGAAAAAGGTACTGATATTGGAGGACGAGGTCAGCATCCGCAGCTTTGTGGTGATTAATCTGAAGCGGGCGGGCTATGACCCAATTGAGGCAGGTACGGGCATGGAGGCGTTGGAACGGCTCAAGGAGAATCCGGATGTCGGCGTGGCGATTTTGGACATTATGCTGCCCGATATCGACGGCTTTGAGGTCTGCCGCAATATCCGCGCGACAAACAAGACCATCGGCATCATCATGCTGACGGCGCGGACGCAGGAGATGGACAAGGTGACGGGACTGATGACGGGCGCGGACGACTATGTGACGAAGCCCTTTTCCCCTGCGGAGCTGACCGCGCGCATTGACGCGCTTTACCGCAGAGTCGGCGGCGGCGCGGAATCCGACCCGGAGATCATTGTCCATGAGCCGTTCACGCTCAACATCCGTAACCGCACGCTGGAAAAGGACGGCAGACGCATTAAGCTGACGCAGGTGGAATATGCCATTATCCAGCTCTTTATGCAGAATCCCGGACGTGCCCTCTCCCGTGAGGACATTCTGACGTCGGTCTGGGGCAGAGACTATGACGGCGAATTGAAAATCGTCGATGTCAACATCCGCCGCCTGCGTATTAAGATTGAGGACAATACCGCGAACCCGACCTATATTACGACGGTTTGGGGCTTTGGTTATAAGTGGGGGCTGTAATGCCGGAGGCGGATGGCATGAAAAGGGGAAAGGGCTTGCAGCGGCGCTGGCTGCGCAACACCCTGAGCATCGTGCTTGCACTGGTGCTTTTATGCGTCACTGCACTTTCCGTTACCGTCGCCGCGTATTACTACTCCAGTATGGAGGCGGGCTTGGAGGCAAAGGCGCGCGCGAGTACGAGCTTTTTTGAGACCTACATCGGCAAGAGCTACAACGAGTATTATCATTCCTGCGCAAGGTTTACGCAGACCTTTGAAGCAAAGGACATCATGGAGCTGCAATTCATCAACACGAATTACCGCATCGTGGCCTCCTCCTACGGGCCGCTTTCCACCGAGGCGACTGTGACGAGCGACATCACCGAGGCGATTGAAACGAAGCAGATCAGCTCCTTCACGGGGGAGAATCCCGCCACGGGGGAACGCATTATGGCGGTATCCAGTCCGCTGATCTATTCCAACGGCGAGGTTATCGGCGTGCTGCGGTATGTGACGAGTCTTTCCCGTGTGGATCGTCAGATCATGGTGTTCAGCCTGATCATTGTGCTGGTCGGTATGCTGCTGATGCTGATTGTCTATATCAGTGGCAGATATTATCTCAGATCCATCCTTGTACCGGTCTCGGAGATTACCGCGACGGCAAAGCGTATCGCCTCGGGCGGCTACGGCGTGCAGATTCAGCGGCAGTTCGATGACGAGATCGGTGAGCTTGCCGATACGATCAACGATATGTCCAATAAGATCAGCCAGTCGGAGAAAATGCAGTCGGAGTTCATCTCCTCGGTGTCCCATGAGCTGCGCACACCCCTGACGGCGATCAGCGGCTGGAGCGAAACCCTCCTCTCAGCAGGCGGCAGCGTGGATTCCACGGAGGCAAGGCGCGGCCTGAATATCATCCTGCGCGAATCGCGGCGCTTGACCGGCATGGTCGAGGAATTGCTGGAATTTACGCGGATGCAGGACGGGCGTTTCACGTTGAATGTGACTCTGAGCGATATCCGCGCCGAATTTGAAGACACGGTGTTTATGTATGGCTCTCGCTTGAAGCAGGAGAATATCGAGCTTGTCTATCTGGAAAACGAGGAGGATATCCCGGAGATCCCGTGTGACCCCTCTCGGATGCGGCAGGTTTTCTTAAACATCCTCGACAACGCGGCAAAGCACGGCGGCGAGGGCGGCAAGATTACGGCAGAGATGCACAGGGAAGGGGATTTCATCGTTGTGCGTATCCGAGATTTCGGACCCGGTATTCCCGAGGAGGAGCTTCCTCTTGTCAAAAAGAAATTTTATAAGGGCACGAGCAAGGCACGCGGCAGCGGCATCGGGCTTGCTGTCTGCGAGGAGATCGTCTCCATGCATAACGGCACGCTGGAGCTGTCAAACGCCGAGGGCGGCGGCACGCTCGTGACCATCTCCCTGCCTGTGGCAGAGCGATAGAAAGGACAGCCATGGCAAAGAAAGTAAGCAATGAGAAATTTAAAACAATGATCGGCGGTCAGGCGCTGATCGAGGGCATTATGATGATGGGCCCCGAGAAGTGCTCGACGGTCGTGCGCGCGAAGGATGGTATCCACACCAAGGTCGAGCCGCGCAAGCCGGTAAAAAAACGCAGCGTGAAGAGGATTCCCTTTGTGCGCGGCGTGTTCAACTTCTGCGCATCCATGAAATCCGGTGTGACCGCGCTGATGTATTCTGCGGACTTTTTTGTAGATGAAGAGGAAGAGTCTGCGGAAAAACAGTCAAAATTCGATGCATGGCTGGAAAAAAAGCTCTCCTCTGAAAAAGCGCAGAGCGTCCTTGTCACGGTTGCCGTGGTGCTTGGCATCGCGCTTTCCGTGGGGCTGTTCATTGTTCTGCCGTCCCTGATCGGTTCTTTTATCAACCGCTGGCTTCCCGATCAGGTGATTGTGCGCAATTTGATTGAGGGCGCCATCCGTATCGCAATTTTGCTCTTGTATATGTTCCTGATTTCAAGGATGAAGGATATGAAGCGCGTGTTCTCCTATCACGGCGCAGAGCATAAGACCATCCGCTGCTATGAGGCAAAACTGCCGCTGACGGTCGAAAATGTGCGCGCACAGACCCGTTTACACCCGCGATGCGGCACGAGCTTCCTCTTTGTTGTCATCATGATTTCAATTCTGGTGTTCTCGGTCGCCTCTGTGCTGCTGCAACCGATTACGCCCGAATTTGATTCCGCTGTTTTAAACGCGCTGGTGCGTGTGGTGCTCAAGCTGCTGCTCCTGCCCATCGTGGTCGGCATCAGCTACGAGTTCAACCGCTTGGTCGGACGCTATGACAACTGGCTGACGCACGCGCTGTCCGCGCCGGGCATGTGGCTGCAATACTTAACAACGAATGAGCCGGACGATTCGATGCTTGAGGTTGGCATTGAGGCGCTGACCCTCGTGCTGCCGGAACAGGAGGGCAGTGACAAATGGTAAAAAAATACGCGGACCTATATTTGGACGCGCGCAAAGCACTGCTGCCAAAGGAAGGGCAGTTTGCCTCGAATATCGCCCGTGAGCTGATTTGCGCCGCCTCGGGCAAGACGGCGGAGCAGATGATTGCGGATCGTGAGCTGTACGCATCACAGGAGGTCTGCGAGCTTGCGGAGTCCTTTGTGCAGCGCTATGTCAAGGGCGAACCGATGCCCTATATTTTGGGGCAATGGGATTTTTACGACATGACCCTGACCGTCACGCCCGATGTGCTGATCCCACGCGACGATACCACCATTGTGACCGAGCTTGCCATTAAAAAGGCACTGTTTTTGGAGCAGAATCCGCGCATTTTGGATCTCTGCACGGGCAGTGGCTGCATCGGACTTGCGATTGCGAAGCGCGTGAAGGACGCCCGTGTGACGCTGGGCGATATCTCGCAGGCAGCGCTGCGGGTGGCACGGCGCAACGCACAGGACTTAAAGCTTGCCGCGCGGGTCAAATGTGTGCCCATCGACGCGAAAAAGCCCGCGCAGGAGTTTTTGGGAACGTTTGATCTGATTGTCGCCAATCCGCCCTATGTGACGAGCGAGGAGATGAAGACGCTCGACCCCTCCGTGCGGGATTTTGAGCCGCACCTTGCGCTCGACGGCGGCGAGGACGGGCTGGATTTCTACCGCGCAATCATTCCGAACTTTACGCCCGCCCTGCGCGAAAGCGGCTATCTGTGCTTTGAATTCGGCATGGGGCAGGAAAACGCCGTCTGCGCGCTCTTGGAACGCGGCGGCTATGAGATATTAGAGCTTAGAAAAGACACTGCGGATATTACGAGGGCGGTACTTGCCCAAAAAAGAGAGGAAGGCTGACTATGGCACAGAAGAAAA
This sequence comes from Bacillota bacterium, assembly GCA_029225225.1. GTDB lineage: Bacteria > Bacillota > Clostridia > Oscillospirales > Oscillospiraceae > JAZOXB01. The sequence continues at coordinate 5,245 of JAQXWB010000063.1, forward strand.
CGACATATGAAGCCCCCGCACCTGCGGAGGATAAGAAAAAAGCGCTGGAAACCGCCCTGCATCAGATCGAGAAGAATTTCGGCAAGGGCTCGGTCATGCGTTTGGGCGACCGCCCCGAGATGAATATCGACGCGATCCCGACCGGCTCGTTGGCGTTGGACGCGGCGCTTGGCATCGGCGGCCTTCCGAGGGGCAGAATCGTTGAAATTTACGGCCCCGAATCCTCCGGTAAGACGACGCTGGCATTGCACGTTGTTGCTGAGGCACAGAAGCGCGGCGGCGAGGTCGCCTTTGTGGATGCGGAGCACGCGCTCGACCCGACCTATGCGGAGGCAATCGGTGTGGATATTGATTCCATGCTTGTCTCTCAGCCCGACACGGGCGAGCAGGCGCTGGAAATCACGGACGCGCTTGTTCGTTCCGGCGCAATTGACGTTGTCGTTGTGGATTCCGTCGCCGCGCTTGTGCCGCGGCAGGAGATTGAGGGCGAGATGGGCGACGCGTTCGTCGGCTTGCAAGCGCGTTTGATGTCGCAGGCATTGCGAAAGTTGGCAGGCACGATTGCGAAGACCAACTGCATCGTCATTTTTATTAACCAGCTGCGTATGAAGATCGGCGTAATGTACGGCAACCCCGAGACGACCACAGGCGGCAACGCGCTGAAGTTCTATGCCTCCGTCCGTCTTGATGTGCGTAAGGTCGAGGCGATCAAGGACGGCGGCACGATCATCGGCAACCGTACCCGCGTCAAGGTGATTAAAAATAAGGTTGCGCCTCCCTTCCGCGAGGCGGTCTTCGATATCATGTACGGCGAGGGCATTTCCAAATTCGGTGAGCTTTTGGATATGGCGGTGGAGCTGGAGCTGGTCAACAAGAGCGGCAGTTGGTTCTCCATCGGCGACGAGCGCATCGGACAGGGGCGCGACAATGCCAAGCAGTATATCGCCGAGCATCCGGAGCTTGCGGACGAATTGGAAAAGAAGGTACGCGAGCATCTTGCAGAGCTGCAAAGCGCTCGTTCCAGAAAACCGACTGCACCGGCGACTAAGGCGGTAGACATCTCCGCCGAGGATTTTGATGAGGGTTGAGGCAATCGAGCAGACCCGCTCCCCGCAGGGGAAGCTGCGCGTCCGCTTTGATAACGGCGAGAGCCTCATGATCCTGCCCGCCGCCATTGCGGAGTTGGGCTTGTATGCCGGCATGGAGCTGCCCAACGCGGCAATGGACTCGATCAAAGAGACTTGCGGCGCGGCTTCGGCAAAGGAGCGCGCCATGCGCATCGTCTCGGCGGCGTCGGTCACAAAAAAAGAGTTGCAGCGCCGCCTCGTGCAGAAGGGCGAGACGGAGGAACACGCCGAAGAAGCGGTTGCGTGGCTTTCCGAGCTGCACCTGCTCGATGACCGCCAAACTGCCGCGCAGATCGTCCGAAGCGGCGCGGCGAGGGGCTACGGCGCGGCGCGGATTCGGCAGATGCTCTATGAAAAGCGCGTTCCCAAGGAATTATGGGACGAGGCGCTGGAGCAGCTTCCACCGCAGGACGATGCCATCGACTTGTTTTTACAGCGTCGCTTCCGCGGCAAAACTCCCGACCGCGCGGAGATCAAACGCGCAACGGACGCGCTCCTTCGGCGGGGACATTCATGGGAGGACATTCGACGCGCGCTTTCCCGCTATGCGTCGGAGGAAGAATTCTTCGAGGAATGAAGAAAGGAAATTAGGCTTATGAGCAAAAGCATCGGGATGATCTCCCTCGGCTGCGCGAAAAATCAGGTCAACGCGGAGCAGATGATGTATCTCCTGCGGGAGGCAGGCTATGAGATCTTACCTTCTGTAGACGGCGCGGATGTTGTCATTATCAACACCTGCGGCTTTATCGACTCTGCCAAGAGCGAGGCAATTGACAATATCCTTGCGATGGGAGAATTGAAAGCGGCGGGCGTGATCGGAAAGATCCTCGTTACCGGCTGCCTCTCGCAGCGCTATCAGGACGAGATTCTGACCGAAATGCCCGAGGTGGACGGCGTACTTGGCACGGGCAGCTATGACGATATCGTTTCTGTTGTGGAGCGGCTGCTCGGCGGCGAGACCGTCAGCGAATTCGGCGACATCCACGCGCCGATGAGCGAGGCCGGGCGCATTTTGACCACGCCGGAATATTACGCCTACTTAAAGATCGCGGAGGGCTGCGACAACCGCTGCTCCTACTGCGTTATTCCCTCCCTGCGCGGCAAATACCGCAGCCGCACGCTGGACGACTGCCTCTACGAGGCGCGGATGCTGGCGGAGGACGGCGTGAAGGAACTGATCGTCGTCGCGCAGGATACGAGCCGTTACGGTATCGACCTCTACGGCGAACGGAAGCTTCCGGAGCTTTTACGAGAGCTTTGCAAGATTGAAAAGCTGCATTGGGTGCGCGTGCATTATCTCTATCCCGACGAGCTGACCGACGAGCTGCTCGACGTCATTGCGTCCGAGCCGAAGATCGTCAAGTATATGGACATCCCCATCCAGCATGTCAATGATACGATCCTCAAAAAGATGAATCGCCGCGGCACCAAGGCGGAGCTGAACGAACTGTTTGCCAAGATACGCAAGAAGATTCCCGATGCCGTCATTCGCACCAGCCTCATTATGGGTCTTCCCGGCGAGGGAGAGGCGGAATTCGAGGAGCTGTGCGACTGGCTGCGTGAGTATCAGCTTGAGCGCGTTGGCGCGTTCGCCTTCTCTCCCGAGGAGGGAACGCCTGCGGCAAGAATGGAGCATCCCGACGAGGAGACCGCCGTCCGCCGCGCGGAGATCGTCTCTGAGCTGCAATCGCGCATTATGGACGCGTATAACGAGGCGCGGCTCGGCACGACGATGGAGGTACTTTGCGAGGGCTATGATCCCGAGACGGAGCAGTATTACGGCAGAACCTATGCCGATTCGCCCGACATCGACGGCAGAGTAGTGTTTGACAGTGAGAAGACGGTGCGCCCCGGCAGCTTTGTGCAGGTGAGGATCACGGGTGTATCCGACGGCGACCTTGTGGGAATTTCCGAGGAGGATTGAGTTATGACGACTGCAACCAAATTCACGCTGGCGCGCGTACTTTTGATTCCTGTTTTCCTCGTTTGTATGTATCTTGCCGAGGCGTACGGTACGGTGATGCAGTATGTCGCTTTGGCGGTGTTTGCCATTGCGAGCCTGACCGATCTGATCGACGGCAAGATCGCCCGCCGCTATAATCAGGTGACCGATCTCGGTAAATTCCTTGACCCGCTGGCGGACAAGGTACTGGTCATTGCGGCGATGGCGATGTTCTGCGAGTGGGGCGCGTTCCCCGCATGGGCGCTGATGATCGTCCTGACACGCGAATTCGCCGTGACGGGGCTGCGCCTGATCGCAGCGGGCAAGGGCCGCGTGATCGCAGCAGGGTGGTCGGGCAAGGTCAAGACCGCCGTGACAATGGCAGGTATGTGCCTGATGCTGTTTTTCAACACGACCGTTTTTGCAGACCTCTTAGGCGTCTGCTTCATTGAAACCCTCAACTGGGTCATCGTCGGTCTGATCTCCGTAACCACCCTCTACTCCGGCGTGGAGTACTTCATCAAGAATTTTGATGTGCTGAAAGAGAAAAAGGGATAGGCTGCAATCGGCGTCTGTAGGGCGGGGACATGCCCTACCGGGGCGAATCTTTTTGAAATGCGCTTTTTTGCTTGACACATTTCCTTGGAAATGCTAATATAATGGCAATGAAAATATCGCGTGGATCGAAAAGAGTAGCCTACGCAAACGCAGCAGAGAGCATCCGTCATCGGCTGAAAGCGGATGCGGCGGGAAGCAGGCGAAGTGCGTTCGGGAGCGAGGGGAGACCCCGTTTGCCGCGTTAAGGCAGAAGTGAGAAATCAGAGTGGAACCGCGAGCTATGCCCGCCTCTGGAAGCAATTCCGAGGCGGGCTTTTTTGGTAGGTTTGGAGGCGAAATAATGCGGTTAAAAGAGACAATAGAAGCTTATCGGCGGAATGACCCGGCGGCACGGAGCAACCTTGAGGTGTTCTTCCTGTATAACGGTCTGCACGCCGTGATGTATTACCGCGTCGCACACTGGTTCTATACCCACGGGATGAAGTTCATCGGCCGTTGGGTATCACAGATCGCGCGCCGCAGAACGGGTGTGGAGATTCATCCGGCGGCAAAGATCGGGCGGCGGCTTGTCATTGACCACGGCACGGGCATCGTCATCGGCGCGACGGCGGAGGTCGGGGACGACTGTCTGCTCTATCAGGGCGTGACCCTCGGCGGCACAGGTGCGGCAAGGGAGAAGCGCCATCCCACCCTCGGCAACAATGTCATGGTCGGCTGCGGTGCAAAGGTCTTGGGGCCTTTTAAGGTCGGAGACAATGCGCGCATTGCCGCGAATTCCGTCGTCTTAGAGGAGGTACCCGCCAATTCCACGGTGGTCGGTGTCCCCGGGCGCGTTGTCCGCTTGAACGGCGAAAAGTTAGACCATATCCACACGCCCGACCCTGTCCGTGCAGAGCTGGATTATCTGCATGAACGCGTGGAATTGATTGAAAAACAAATGGAGGAGAAATAATATGTATCTGTACAATTCACTGACCCATAAAAAAGAGCTGTTTGTCCCGAATCATCCTGACATCGTCAAAATGTATACCTGCGGCCCGACGGTCTATCATTACGCCCATATCGGCAATCTGCGCAGCTATATCATGGAGGATGTGCTGGAAAAGAGCCTGCGCTACCTCGGCTACAACGTCAAGCGCGTGATGAACATCACCGATGTTGGACATCTTGCCTCGGACGCGGACACGGGCGAGGACAAGATGCTCAAGGGCGCAAAGCGAGAGCATAAGAGCGTCATGGAAATCGCGAAATTCTACACCGACGCCTTCTTTGCCGACTGCGCGAAGCTGAACATCAAGACGCCGGATGTGGTCGAGCCTGCAACGAACTGCATCGACGAATATATCCACATGGTCACGACCCTGCTCGAAAAGGGCTATGCCTATTTAGCGGGCGGCAACATCTATTTCGATACCTCGAAGCTCGAGAAATACTATGTCTTCAACGACCACAACGAGGAGGACTTAGCCGTCGGCGTGCGCGAGGGCGTCGAGGAGGACACGAACAAGCGCAATAAGAATGACTTTGTCCTCTGGTTTACGAAATCCAAGTTTGAGGATCAGGCGCTCAAGTGGGATTCTCCGTGGGGCGTTGGCTATCCCGGGTGGCACATCGAATGCTCGTGCATCAGCATGAAGCATTTGGGGGAGGATATGGATATCCACTGCGGCGGCATCGACAACGCCTTCCCGCACCATACGAACGAGATCGCGCAGTCGGAGGCATATCTCGGGCATAAGTGGTGCAATTACTGGTTCCATGTCCACCACCTGAACACCGAGGGCGGCAAGATGTCCAAGTCTAAGGGCGAATTCCTGACCGTCTCTCTGCTGGAAGAGAAGGGCTATGACCCGATTGTCTACCGTCTGTTCTGCTTGCAAAGCCATTACCGCCGCAACCTCGTCTTCTCGTGGGAGAATTTGGACAACGCGGCTGTGACCTATGAAAAGCTGATTGCCAAGATCGCCACGCTCGACCCGAACGGCGGCGAGATCGAGACGGAGGCGCTTGCCAAGCTGAAGGAGCGATTTGTCACCGCGCTGAACGGCGACCTCAACACCTCACTTGCGGTCACAGCGCTTTATGACGTTCTCAAAGCCAAGACCAACGACGCGACAAAGCTCGCCGCCTTTGCGGACTTCGATCAGGTGCTCGGACTGAATCTTCTCTCCGCCGCGCAGAAGGTGCGCGATGCGCAGCCGAAGGAGGAGTCCGACCCCGAGATCGACGCGATGCTCCTTGCCCGTGCGGAGGCGAAAAAGGCGAAGAACTGGGCGGAGGCAGACCGTATCCGCGACGAATTGAAGGCACGCGGCATCGAGATCATCGACACGCCGCAGGGCGCGAAGTGGAAGCGCATCTGATTGGAGGAACGAAATGAAACTGATGATCCTGGACGGCAACAGCGTGATCAACCGTGCCTTTTACGGCGTGCGTCCGCTGACGACCCGTGAGGGCTTTTATACCAATGCGATCTTCGGTTTTTTGAATATTTTGCAGCGGGAGGTCAAAAACGAAGCGCCGGACGCCCTATGCGTCGCCTTTGACCTGCACGGCCCGACCTTCCGCCATGTCCGCTACGACGGCTATAAG
>JAQXWB010000064.1 GCA_029225225.1 Bacillota bacterium
CAAACCTACAACCTGAGATTGCCTCGACCAGTGTGCGCAGTGGTCTCGCAATGACAAATAGGGCAGCCTATGATGTCATTGTGAGGAGCGCAGCGACGTGGCAATCTCGTGCAGGAAGTACCGACTGCGTACAAACCTACAACCAGAGATTGCCACGACCAGTGTGCGCACTGGTCTCGCAATGACAAAAAGGGCAGCCTATGATGTCATTGCGAGGAGCGCAGCGACGCGGCAATCTCACGCAGGCATTTCCATAAACCGTCGCACTCCTGTAGGTCGGGGACATGTCCCCGCCGGTGCAGGAGTTACCGACTGCGTATAAATTTGTTCGTCCGTACTGTCTGCCGCTTACGCGGTCGTATGGGACATGTCCCAGACCTACATTGGCTGTTTCGTTTATCGTGGTGCGTTTTTCGCGTGTGGATTGCGATGCGTGCAGCAAGCGGCATCCTTGACGCGCCTTGCAGGAAGCATGGACCTCGTACCGTCCTACAAGTCATTCACCCTTAATCCTTCCTTATCCCAAAACCAACGCATACCAAACCCCAAAGATCTCCCGCACGAACATAAGGCAGAAGAACGAGCGGTTTTTCGTATGCGATGGGTAGCAGACCGTCTCCACGCCCGCGTCCTTTGCCAGCAGGCTTGCCCGCAGCAGATGATACTCCGCCGAGATCACGCCGATTTTCTCCGGACGCACGCCGAATTCCGCCTCGATCAGGTCGAGAGAATAGGCGATATTCTCCTCCGTACTCGTGGCATATTCCTCCCTGCGCAGCCGTTCCGGGTCGGCGCCGCGCTCCGTGAGCCATAGATACATACATTCCGCCTCGGTGAGGTTCTCGTTGTCGCCCTGTCCGCCCGAGAGAATCAGAATCGCGTCGGGATATTCCTCCATATATCGCTGCGCTGCCTCCAAGCGTTCCCGCAACGCCTGACTCGGCACGGTGCCGTTTACCCCCGCGCCGAGAACGACGACGAATTCCGCCGCAGGATCCTCCGCGCCGCCCATCGAAACGCCGAGCCAAACGCCCGTCGCAACACTGAGCAGCAGAAAAACTGCCAGCAGCCCCGCAAACACGCGCCGCAGCCATGTTGCCGTCTTGGGAAAGCGCTTTTGCAGCAGGTCGAGCACGCCGAACACTGCGCATACCGCACCCGCCGCGCACAGCAGAAAGCCGAGAAATTGATACCCGTAGATCGTCAGCCATACCACCACGCCCAGCGCGAACAGCCCCAAGGCGGCAAACAGCCAATACCGCGCCTGCATCAGAACAGGTAGCCCTTCAGCACGCGCAGGGTATTCAATACGCCGTCCTTGTGGCTGCGCTCGTAGCCGTGCGAGGCGTAGACACCCGCGCCGATCAGCCCGTGCCGCAGATCATGTCCCGCGCTCAGGGTTGCCTCGACGTCCGAGCCGTAGTGCGGATAGATGTCCACGGCGTAGTCCGCGTTTTCCTTCTGCGCAGCAGCGATCAGCTTGCGCACAACCTCGTAGGAGTAGGGACCGCCCGAGTCCTTCGCGCAGATGGAGACCTGTCGTTCGGTGCATTGCAGCCCGTCGCCGACGCAGCCCATATCTACGGAGATCGCCTCGGTCACACCCGCCGGAACGGACGCCGCGCCGCCGTGCCCGACCTCCTCATAGACCGTGATGTGGGCATAGACGCGGCGGGCAGGCGTCAAATTCTCGTCGTGCAGGAATTTCGCAAAGCCCAGCAAAATGCCGACGGAGAGCTTGTCGTCCAAAAAGCGGCTCTTGATGTAGCCCGATTTTGTCACACGGGTGCGCGGCTCGAAGCAGACGAAATCGCCCACCGAGATGCCTAACTTTTTCACATCCTCCGCGCTCTCGACGCATTCGTCCAAAACGACCTCCACCGTGTTCCACTTGCGCTCCGTGGACGAATAATCGCCGTTGACATGGATCGACGCGTTGACGAGCTGCAAGGTGCCCTCATAAACGCCGTTGAATTTCGTCACAACGCGGCAGTTCTCCGCCTCGGCGTTGTTGGCATTCATGCCGCCGACATTGACAATGCGCAGCCTGCCGTTGCCCTTGATTTCCGCGACCATACCGCCGAGGGTGTCCGCATGCGCCTCCAAAAGAAGCGCGTCGTTTTCGTCCGCACCGCCGAGGTCGATCAAAATGCCGCCCTTGACCGTCCGTTTTGCGGAAAAACCCAGTGCCGCGAATTCGCGCAGTACAAACTCCTCCGCCGCGCCCGTGTAGCCCGTCGGACTGTCGATGCCCAGCAGCTCCACCGCCTTTTCCACTGCAAAGTTAACATAATTCTCCATAATTGTCATCCCTCCGATGATTTTTTCCCCATTATACCATAATCAAAGAAAAAAGCAAAGACCGATCCGCATGCCGAGAGCTTTCGACACGCGGATCGGTTTATCATTAGGACAGTGAATAACGAATCGTGAATGGTGAATAGGTGGCGGTCTGTGGGAAGTTGTAGCGCGCGGCATCCTTGACGCGCCTGTAGGCAGCTTGTTCTGGCTAAGTGTAAATGGTGAAGGACTGTGGTGTGCTCCGCACGGATTTTGAATTTTGATATACCTGATTTGACAGACGGTACGAAGGAGAGCCTTGGTACGCAGTCGGTAGTTCCTGCACCTAGCGGATAATATCCGTCTCTACGGCGTGAGCTGCGAAATTTCTCGTAGGGGCGGCTATCAGCCGCCCGCGTTTGAGATCCGCGCGGGCGCCCCTTCGTTATTCACTGTTCACTGTTCACCATTCACTATTCACTCTTAGTCCTTAGCCCTTAGTCGAAACGGCATAGGGCAGATACCTCCGCCCTATGCCGTGTTCCGTCTCAGTTCTTCGCCTTTGTCGCGATCTCGTACAGGCACTTGGACATAAACTCGTCCGGTGTCATCGCGCCTAAATCCTCGCCGCCTCTGGTGCGGACGGAGACCGTGCCGTTTTCGATGTCGCGGTCGCCCACGACGAGCATATACGGGATCTTTTGGAGCTGCGCTTCGCGGATCTTGTAGCCGAGCTTCTCGCTGCGGAAGTCACCCTCTGCGCGGATACCGGCATTTTTCAGCTTCTCCACAAGTCCTTCCGCGTAATCGTGGGCGCGGTCGGTGATCGGCAGCACCTTGACCTGCGTCGGCATCATCCACAGCGGCAGCGCACCCGCGTACTTTTCGATCAGATACGCCAGCGTGCGCTCGTAGCAGCCAAGGCTGGTGCGGTGGATGATATACGGATGCACCTTCTTGCCGCTCTGGTCGGTGTATTCCATGCCGAAGCGCTCCGCCAGCAGCATGTCGATCTGAATGGTGACAATCGTATCCTCCTTGCCGAATACATTCTTATACTGAATGTCGAGCTTCGGACCGTAGAACGCCGCCTCGTCAATGCCGATGGTGTATTTCACGCCGAGATCGTCGAGAATTCTGCCCATGATCTCCTGCGCCTCGTTCCACTGCTCCGCCGTGCCCTCGTACTTGTTGTTGGGGTTCGCGGGATCCCACTGGGAGAATCGGAAGGTGCAGTCCTCGAGCATACCGACTGTCTCAAGGCAGTATTTCGCCAGATCGAGGCAGCCCTTGAATTCCTCCTCGAGCTGGTCGGGACGGAGGACAAGGTGTCCCTCAGAGATCGTGAACTGACGCACGCGGATGAGTCCGTGCATCTCGCCGGAGTCCTCGTTGCGGAAAAGGGTGGACGTCTCGCCCAAGCGCATGGGCAGGTCACGGTAGGAACGGGCGCGGTTTAAAAAGACCTGATACTGGAACGGGCAGGTCATCGGACGCAGCGCAAAGCACTCCTTCGTCTCGTCGTCCGGATCGCCGAGGACGAACATGCCGTCAAGATAGTGATCCCAGTGACCGGAAATTTTATACAGCTCACGCTTTGCCATGAGCGGCGTCTTGGTGAGCAGGTAGCCGCGCTTCTGCTCCTCGTCCTCGACCCAGCGCTGGAGCAATTGAATGACGCGCGCGCCCTTCGGCAGCAAAATGGGCAGCCCCTGACCGATCACATCCACGGTGGTGAAGTATTCCAATTCTCTGCCGATCTTGTTATGATCTCTCTTGCGCGCTTCCTCCTGCTTGCGGAGATATTCGTCCAGCTCCTCCTTCTTCGGGAAGGCGACGCCGTAAATGCGTTGCAGCATCTTGCGGTTGGAGTCGCCGCGCCAGTAAGCGCCGCAGCATTGCGTCAGCTTGAACGCGTTTGCCTTGATGCGTCCGGTGGAGTCAAGGTGTGGGCCGGCGCACAGGTCGGTGAACTCGCCCTGCGTGTAGAAGGAGATGACGGCATCCTCGGGCAGATCGTTGATCAGCTCGACTTTATACGGCTCGCCCTTTGCTTCCATATAAGCAATGGCCTCCTCGCGGGGCTTCTCGGAGCGCTCCAAGTGCAGACGCTCCTTGCAGATCTTCTTCATCTCGGCTTCAATCGCGTCCAGATGCTCCTGCGTGAAGGAGAAGTCGGAATCGAAGTCATAGTAGAAGCCGTTGTCAATGGACGGACCGATGGCAAGCTTGACCTGCGGATACAGACGCTTGACCGCCTGCGCCATCACATGAGAGCAGGTGTGCCAGTAGGTCTTGCGGTAGGCTTCGTTTTCAAAGGTGTACAGGTTTTCTTCAGACATGGTTGCTTCCTCCTTGTTTTGTGTCGGGGCAACAAAAAATCACCCCCGAAATACTTCAGGGGTGAGAAAAAATCCCACGGTTCCACCCTGCTTGCAGCGCAAAAAACGCTGCCGCTCGTTCGCGCAATAACGGGCGCACCCGTCCCATCCTAATAAGCAGATCATCTGTAGGGCGGGGACATGTCCCCTAAGACCGCGAAGCGGCATCCGTACAAATCTCCGATGCCGCAACGCAAATCGTAGCTGCTCACCGGAGACGATTTCCGGGTAACGGAGCGGTTACGATCCCATTGCAAACTGCTGTTCAGACAGGCGGCTCGGAAGCGGTTTGGCGGCGAACGGACACAGGAGCTTGCACCGACCGCTCCCTCTCTGCCTGCCCGAAAAACGCCGTTTTTCTTCGTCACAGCCTCTTTGTGCCCTCAATATAGCACTTTTTTATGCGGTTGTCAAATGGTTTCTTATTATGCTGATTATGTTAACCATTCTGTAACCATTTCACAAGATATAGTGCTGAAGCGAAAGAGAATCTCGCGTATATTGTCATGGTGACATGTTTACATAATTGACTAAAAAGTTTGTAAAAATCGGTAAAAACACAAAAAAGCTTGACAAATCAGAAAAAAATGTTATAATTAGATCATCGTTACAATATAGTAACAATAGTTTCATCAATGAAACCGACCACTACCGAAAGGAGGATACTCTGATGCACAGAACGGAAAAACAGAAAATGCGCCGCAGAAATTGGCTGCACAGACTGCTTGCCATCGCGGTGATGGCGGCTGCGCTTGCGGGGCTGCTGTCGCAAGCTGTTTTTGCGCAGAACAATTATGTGATCACCGACGGAGATCATGTAACGGTTCACAAATCTTACAGCACGGATCCGGACGTCGTTCTGGACGAGGCGGGGATCGAGCTGAGCGAGGAGGATACCTACACTACGACCTATAATGACGGCGTCGGACGCATCGACATTCAGCGGATGCAGATGGTCACCGTCATCCATCGGGGAGAGCGGAGCGTCATCGGTACCTATGGCGAAACGGTTTCCGCGCTGTTAGGCAGACTCAACATCACGCTCGGCGCGAACGACCTTCTCTCCTGCGAGCGCGATTCGCTGACCTATGACGGCATGATTGTAGAGATCGTACATAAGGAGATCGAGATCGAGGAATATGACGAGACGATTCCCTATCAAACCAATTATTTTGAAGACCCCGAGCTTGCGGCAGGGGAGGAGCTTGTGCTGATCGAGGGCGTGGACGGCGTCGTGCATTACAAGACGCAGATCGTCTATGAAAACGGCAAAGAAGTCTCCCGCGAGATCATCGACGAGACGGTTGTCACGGAGATGGTGACCCGACTGGTTGTCAAAGGACCCGAGCGCGTGATTACCGAGCAGCCGGACGAACCCGACCACCGCGTGCCGGAAACCATCGGCGTCATTCCCGAGAAGGACAGCGACCCTGTAAAGACCGGCGCAACGGAGGGCATTGCCAACGGCACCATCACCACGGCGTCCGGCACGACCTACACCTATACCGATGTCCTGACCGTCACCGCCACGGCGTATTCCTGCGAGGGCTACACGGGCTATACCTACAGCGGCACCGTCGCCCGCGTCGGCGCGATTGCGGTTGATCCGAACTATATCCCGCTCGGCACGAAAATGTACATCGTCTCGAACGACGGGCAGTACGTCTACGGCTACTGCACCGCGGAGGATACCGGCGGCGGCATCAAGGGCTATAAGGTTGACCTTTACTTTGATACCATCGACGAATGCTGGGAATTCGGCGTCCGCACCTGCACGGTCTACATCCTCGCCTGATTTACCGATAGAACCCGTAGCGTGCGGCATCCCTGACGCGCCCGTGTAGGCACTTCCCGATTTGTAAGAACTCCCCACCCCCCTGTCATTGCGAGACGCACTGCCCTCCTATGTCATTGCGAGGCGCACCGCGCCGTGGCAATCTCGTGCAGGCATCCCCCAAAATACCGCATTCCCCGTAGGGCGGGGACATGTCCCCGGCGGTGCAGGCACTTTCAAATTTGCATGCACTGCCTTCCTATGTCATTGCGAGGCGCACCGCGCCGTGGCAATCTCATGCAGGCACCACCGACTACGCACAAACCCGTTCATCCGTCGCGGACAGCGGAAATATCCCCCTCTCTGCAAACACTTGCAAAACCACTCCTTCTCTGTTAAAATAGCGGAGAAGGAGTGTTTTTCTATGCTCGATGTCTGTAATCCGCAGGTCATGCGCAGCTTGCTTGCGGAGTTTGGCTTTCATTTTTCCAAATCCAAGGGGCAGAATTTCCTGACGCAGCGCTGGGTGCCCGAGCGCATCGTCCGCGAAAGCGGCATTGACGAAGCCTGCGGCGCGCTCGAGATCGGGCCCGGCTTCGGACCGTTGACGCAGGAGCTGTGCCTCCGTGCAAGCAAGGTCGTTGCGCTGGAGGTAGATACAACCCTACGCCCCGTGCTAAAAAAGACCGTCGGAGAATTTGACAATTTGGAAATTCTCTTTACCGACGCGCTGAAAACAGACCTACCCAAGCTCGTGGCGGAGAAATTCGGTGACCTAACCCCGACCGCTTGCGCGAATCTGCCCTATTATATCACCTCTCCCGTGCTGACCAAGCTGTTGGAGAGCCGCTGCTTTGCCTCCGTGACCGTCATGGTGCAGAAGGAGGTCGCCCAACGCATCTGCGCAAAGGCAGGCAGTGCGGACTATTCTGCGTTTACCGTCCTGTGCAATTATTACGCCGAGCCGAAGCTCCTGTTTGATGTGCCGCCGAGCTGCTTCATGCCGCAGCCGAAGGTGACGAGCGCGGTTGTGTGCCTCAAAACGCGCACGCAGCCGCCTGCGGAGATCAAGGACGAGGCGTTGTTCTTCCGTACCGTCCGCGCGGCGTTTGCCATGCGGAGAAAGACGCTGCTCAACTGCCTCTCCGCAGGCTTCCCGCAGAAAACCAAGGCAGAACTGACGGAGATAATGCAGTCTGTCGGCATCTCCCCAACCGCAAGAGGCGAAACCTTAGACCTCCCCACCTTCGCCGCCCTCTCCAACGCCCTGCAATAACCCATCCGCAGACGGAACTCGATCAACTTCGTAGGGGCGGCTATCAGCCGCCCGCGTGCAGCCACCACCCCTCCCGTGTCATTGCGAGGCGCTCCGCGCCGTGGCAATCTCATGCAGGAACAACCGATTGCGCACAAATCCCCCCACCATGTCATTGCGAGGCGCTTCGCGCCGTGGCAATCTCATGCAGGAACAACCGATTGCGTACAAATCCTCCCACCATGTCATTGCGAGGCGCTTCGCGCCGTGGCAATCTCATGCAGGAACAACCGATTGCGTACAACCTCCCCGCTTGTGTCATTGCGAGGCGCTTCGCGCCGTGGCAATCTCATGCAGGAACAACCGATTGCGTACAAATCCCCCCACCATGTCATTGCGAGGCGCTTCGCGCCGTGGCAATCTCGTGCAGGAACTTCCCAATGCGTACAAGTCTGTCCCCCATACCGCCTGTTGCTTCGTAAATGGCATGTCCTTTTTACCCCCTTCTTCCAAAGGAGAACTCCCATGTTCCAAACCATTTTCCTCGACCTTGATGACACCCTGCTCGATTTCGGCGCAGCGGAGCGGGTTGCCATCTCAAAAACCTTTCAGGAGATCGGCATGGATCCGACACCCGCCCTCCTGCGCCGCTATAGTGAGATCAACCAATCCCAGTGGGAGGCGTTTGAGCGCGGCGAAATCACGCGCGAGACGATCCTAACGCGCCGCTTTGCCCTTCTGTTCGCTGAATTAGGCACGATGCACGATCCCGCCGCCACGGAGGAGCTATACCGCGGCTACCTTGGTGTAGGCCATTATTTCGTACCCGGCGCGGAGGACTTGCTTGCCTATCTTGCGCCGAAGTATGACCTCTACCTCGCCTCAAACGGTGTCGCTGCCACGCAGTATTCACGCTTGGAGAGCGCAGACATCGGGCATTATTTCAAGGAGATCTTCATTTCTGAAACAACGGGACACCATAAGCCGGAGCGCGAATATTTCGATTATTGCTTTGCAAGAATCGATAATTTCGATCCGCAGCGTGCCCTGATGATCGGCGACAGCCTGACGGGTGACATCCTCGGCGGCAAAAACGCGGGGATAAAAACCTGCTGGTTCAACCCCAAGCACAAACCCCGCCGCCCGGACATCATACCCGACTATGAAGTAGATAACCTGCCCGCTCTGCGTACATTTCTGTAAAAATTTTTAAAAAAATAGCAATTTGCCCTTGACTTTTTCAAAAATCTGCATATAATTAAACATGCGTTTCGGCGCAGAACGGCATAGCGGGTTTGTGTAATGGTAGCACACCGGACTCTGACTCCGTTTGTGAGGGTTCGAATCCTTCACCCGCTGCCAAAAAGAACCTCGGAACCCCAACGGTTCCGAGGTTTTTTGCACCCTTTTGACCTTATTTTTGCCCTTAACGCCCCATTCTCCCGCCAGACCCTTCCCAAAGGAAGATTCATGCCAACCACCAATTAAAATGTGCAACGCACATTTTAATTGCGATACCGTGATTGGTACGAGACGTGTTTTCGCGATGCTTACCTTATCATCGCGAAAATGCAACGCCGGTACGGCGTTGAAAACCGATTGAAATGAATATTTTAATCAGTATCAAACAACGCTTGAATTTATTTATACTATCACCGTAAACCGGCAAAAAAGCAAGGGAAATTTTCAGAAAGAGATCCGCAGAACCGGTTCGAATAGAACGAAAATATGGAACTGCGCTTCATTCCCTGCGGGGAAGCTGCTATGAAAGAAGCGCTGAAAGAATTTTTCCAATGTCCGCATCCAAACAGACGGAACGCGCTGCGATTTCCTTTGGCGCGTATGCCTGTCCGAGGTTTACACAGGCATAGACAGCGTCCGGATTTTCCAGCGTTTCTTTCCGGAACGGATATTTGATAATGACGGGAGTATTGTTTCCCACGCCAAGCTCCAAATACAGAACCTTCCCATGCTTGTGTTGCCGTACAAACGCTGCATACCGGCTTCGGGCGGCGTACCAGCCCTCGTCCTGAACAAAGGTATCATCACATCGGAGGTTCATGGTCATGGGTGCGCCGCATACAGGGCACAGGGGAATCAGCGCTGACGGGATTTTCATATTTCGTTGTTGGGCGATCATCTGTCGAACAGGATCCTCGTTATCATAGGTCTTGTTATGGCAGGCTTTGGAACATTGCCACAGACCGTAATCGCCTTGCGTATAAAACAGCCGCTGCTTATCAAAACCCGTTCGTTGGAATTGATGATCCACATTTGTGGTCAACACAAAATAGTCTTTGTCCTTTACCAAGGTCAGCAGCTCCCGATAGGCCGGAAGTGGTGCGTCCAAATAGCGGTTATACAGAATCTGACGGCTCCACCACGCCCAGTATTCTTCCAATGTGTCATAGGGATAAAAACCGCCGGAATACATATCTGTGATCCCGTACTTTTGATGAAAGTCCGAAAAGTACCGTTCAAAACGTTCTCCGCCATAAGTCAGTCCTGCGGAGGCAGACAGCCCCGCACCGGCACCGATTAGAACAGCCTCTGCACTGTCCAGCGCCTGCCTCAGCCTTTCAATCTGCACAGAGCAGTTTTCTATATATTCTTTCGTCCTGTTCTTTGAAAACATTGAATATCACCTCGATCTTACTTCCGGTTTCTGCCTTGTATTCCTGCACCGTGCCAACGGCAATCTCTGCCGCCTTGTCATTGGGGAACATAAATACACCGGTGGAAATGCAGCAGAACGCAATACTACCCACGCCGTTTTTATCTGCCAGTTCCAGACAGGAACGGTAGCAGGATTGCAAAAGCGCACAGTGCTGTCGGGTCAGTTCTCCCTGCACGATGGGGCCTACCGTGTGAATCACATAATCACAGGGAAGATTGTAGGCGGGGGTGATTTTCGCCCGTCCGGCAGGCTCCTCATAGCCCTGCTGTTCCATGATCTCGGCGCACTTCAAACGAAGCTGCACACCGGCATAGGTGTGGATGCAGTTATCAATACAGTTGTGACAGGGTTGGTAGCAGCCGGTCATGCCGCTGTTGGCTGCATTGACGATAGCCCCACATTCCAGCGTGGTGATATCTCCCCGCCGGAGATAGATCCCATCTTGCACCGGAGACAGTTCTGACAGTCGGGTAATCTTCTTTGCTGCCAGCTCCTCTTGCAGATAGGCGTCCTGCACCTCCAGAAATCTCCGGCTGATGTCTGCCGGACGGCGAACATTGATTAGGGAGCGCAGCAGGATTTTTTGACGGTCGGCATCTGCCGGAATCTCCCGGCGGCAAAAAGAACCCTCTCGAAACAATTCCTCAATTAAATATCTTCTTCGTTCTTCCTGATTCATGGCATTACCCCCGTTTCACAATGGATCCATACCGTCGGCTGCGGGATTCCACCGCATCAGCGTTTCCGCTCCTCTTAGAACTCGTAAGGAGGATTGCCGGAGAAGTCTGCGATCACACCGTGAGGATCTTCCAGATAGAACACTTCAAAGATGGGATTGTCGGCGGTTTGGTACTGACCCTTGACAATCGGATTGTTCATGCAGCCTTCCTTCACTGCCATGTTGTTCTCGAACACCGCCTTGCCGTGCAGACGAATCCATGCGTAGCTGGGGCTGGAGACGGACACCTCCACATAGGGATTGGTCTGCATATCCCGATAGACATCCTTGGTGTTGTTGGTGCAGAACCAGAGCTTGCCGTCCTGCTCGAAGCAGAACATGAAGGGACGGCACTTGGCATTACCGTCACGGCCAACGGTGGCGAGATACTGAACAGGGTTTTCCTGCAAGAATGCAACGACTTTTTTCATGATAATTACCTCCGGAACGTATTTTGTTTTCGGAAAGGTTGCTTTTTCCTTTCGCTGATATTATAATAACGCCGTAGAGCCAATTCGTAAAGTAAGCACAATATTGTGCCGTAGTTACCAAAAGGAAACCATTGGAGGAAATCACATGGAAGAGAGCAAAAGAATGGAAGCAACGCCGACAAAAGCTTTACCTGCCTGTCCGGTGGAAACCACCCTCATGCTGATTGGTGACAAGTGGAAGGTACTGATCCTGCGAGACCTGATGCCCGGGACCAAACGCTTTGGGGAATTAAAGAAATCCATCGGCCATGTTTCGCAAAAGGTCTTGACGGCGCAGCTTCGAGATATGGAAGCAAGCGGGCTGTTAAGCCGCAGGGTCTATGCAGAGGTACCGCCCCGTGTGGAGTATACATTGACGGAACTGGGCTACAGCCTAAAGCCGGTACTGGATGCCCTTTGGAATTGGGGAGAAGAATATAAGGCCAAGCAGTGATTTTTCAAGCAATTTTTATTCCGCGAAGCAAGAAAGGCACCGAACCGGAAGCATCCTTCCGTTTCAGTGCCTTTCTCCTGTTATATGCTTTCGAGGGATTCGGTTTTCCTTATGGAACCCCGGGTTTTCCGCCGCTTGGCATGCAACGCACACTATTTTTTCATCGAGCGCTTCTCAAAGAGAATATACTTTCGTTTTTCGGGCATCGTGCTTGGCAATATACTCGATGACATCCGGCGGCGTAATTTTTCGATTTGCAAACTGGACATGCGATTTCGCATAGTTGCCGGTTGCAAAGTTTATCTTGATTGTGCTCTCGTGATAGAGCGTGATTCGGCTTTCGTGGTAATCAAAGCACCAGTCGGAAAGGTCTGTTGTGATGATGACCGACTGATGCAGAAAACGGCACCGGAAATTGTGCTCGGCACATTGTTTCATAATGGAATCTCTTAAAGCTTCCTCTTGCTGCCTTCTGCGGAGCTCGGCGGCTGCTTTTTTGGTCAATACACGGGTATGCTCTGTTTCCTCTCCACAGGAAGCGCATGCAAACAGAAAAACATCCCCGATCTCCGGAAACGGCTCTGCGCGGAAAGCAAGCTGCCGCCGGATGCCGCATTGCGAACACACACACTCATAATGCCGCATTTGACATCGCTCCTTTCATACTGTACGTCAATGCGTTCTCCCTGTATCAAAGTGTGAAACAGCCGCTTTCCTTGCCGGTGATGGCGAAGGAGAACAGCGTGCTCATGCTTACCGCGGCGAAGCAGCCGGTACGGGCGTACTCTGCGGCGTATTGCTTTTCGATCAGCTCCAGCGTTTCCCGGAGCTGCAGCATGGCGGCGAATTCGTGCTTGCAGTTGTAGCTACAGAAGCAGGAGCAGATGAGGTTGCTGATCTCGCCGTCGCGGTATGCAAACTCTACCTCGTAGGCATCGCCGCCTTCTACGATGGCATAGCCCTTGGTACCGTCCATGCTGATGTACCGCACGCGATTTTCCGCGTAGTAGTTTTGACCGCGCTCTGCAATGGCTGCGCTCACATGCATTCCCTTAAGGTCATCCAAACGGAAGGAGGTATCGTCGCTGCCGCTGGCAAATTCCTCATCCTCCTTTGCCGGTGCCTTGAACCATGTGACGACCTTGCTTGCAGGCAGCGCTGCTCGGTCGAAGGTAACAAAGTGACTGCCAGCCATGAAAAATTGCCCATGAACGGTAGTATCCGCCACGGCAAGCACGCGCTTGTAGTCGGACAGCTTGATCTTAAAATTGTAGTTGACCTCTACCACGCGGCCGCGCTGACCTTCCAGCTTGCCGTCCACATAGACCATGTCGCCGACATGCAGGTCAAACCGGTCGTTGTAGTATGTAAGCGCCGCATTGCGCCCGGCGAATTGCACCTGCACCACCGATTTGCGCGGAACGGCCGCTTGCTGCGGTACTGTGTATGCAGCTTCCACCGACTTGTTTTCGGGACGCTCTGCCGAAAAACCAATTTTGAATGCCATTTTGATCCCCTGTCCTTTCTTATTTTAGCGGTTCCGCTAGTACGAATACGGGCAACGACCCGCATAGAGCCGTTTCTGTTTCCTTCTGATCCTATTCTACAACATCATGTGTCCAATAAATCGGACTATATTTAAATTATTTGGTGCGTTGCAAAAATTTTTAACATTCCGAAGCCATATTGTTCTGCATCGCATGAAAAGATTCTATGGCGGCGCATAAATCGGATTCGGACGCAGATGAATTATGGCAGTATTTCCAAGATGTAATTCATTGGGTACAGAAGATATTCCCGCAGTATTATCCCGATATGAAGGGCTTAGACTGGTGCCACCTTTATAATACTTACCACACGAACACCTACAACGCCTCCGCAATGAAATCCGAGGTCAAAAGACTGCACGAGGACGAAGATGTGCAAAAGCCGAAAGGAATTTACGAATTTCTGCTTTGCAGGGACAGCGACCCGTTCGCCGGCAGACTGCTCAATTTGCGGGCGTTTGATAAAAGGGATAAGCTGGCGGCATATAGCAGACAGAACGGCATTTGCCCCATTTGCGGACAGCACTTTGAATATGACGAGATGGAAGGCGATCATATCAAGCCTTGGAGCAAAGGCGGCCATACAACGCCGGATAATTGCCAAATGCTCTGTAAAGATTGCAACGGAAAGAAAACGGATCAGTATGCTTTGCCCTTTGGACCTGTCTGAAGGTCATTTTTCCGAATGATATCGTAAAAAACGGTGTGAGCGGCTTGAAAAACAAAAAATTTGCGAACCCAGACCTAAAAACCGGGTTCGCAACTTTTTTTTCACGATTTTCCGCGCTTCGGAGTGTATGATGCACTTGTAAGCGATGACGGGCGTGTCGTCTGCCCAAGATTGTGTTCTGGAATGTCCGGAGCCGCAGCACGCAGCAGCCTGTAACCCTGAATGAGCAGGGGGTTGCCCTGATCAGTGGCTGCACACCCAGAATCTTTCATATGATCTCTGATGGCGTGCTGTCTCCTCTGGGCTACATGCTGGAGATCCTTGGTGCAGAGCGTTACGCAAGAATTGCGGCATAGGATTGGCACATACTGCTTGGTGTCGGGCGATTGCAGCCCCTGAACACCCCGGAATTCCCCACCGGCGAAGCCTATGCAGGAGTTCCGGTACTCGAAAGCGGTTGTCAGCGAAATGTACGCCGGTGATCGCTTTCGGGTTGCGCAGTTTTGCAAGGGGCGGAGAGAACGCAGAGAAGTTGTAATACTGATTCTTGATTAAAGAATTGAATTAAGAATCAGTATCAAACGCGCCCCGTCTGCTTTTGTCTTTTCCGCTTGACAGGATGCGCAATGCGGGGTAAACTATGCGCAGTAGAGGTGCTTTTTCCAATCGCCGTGGGCGATGAAAAGCTGCAAGACATTGGCAACAGAAGTGGATACCAACATGACATTCGGAGAGAGGTTCAGGCGCGAACGAGAGGAGAAGAAAATGACGCAGCAGGAGGTGGCGGTTGCGCCGAGGATCAACCGACGCATGATCCCCCGATAGGAGAATGGGATTTCTTTTCCCCGCACAAAAGAGGCATACCGAAAGCTCGCGGCGTTCTTTGGCATCGCTGTCAACGATCTTTTGACCGAGGAGGAAGCCTTTGCCGTTGCGGTGTCTGCGCAATACGGCTTCCGAGGCAGGAAGCAAGCGCCGGAGCTGATCGAAGGGATGTCCTGTCTGCTCGCCTTTGATCAGAGGTTGCTTGGAGCCTAACAGAATGACAAATCGGAATTTGGAAGGAGCTGACTCTTATGGAATATGGGGTAGTAGTGGCAGTTATCTTTGTCATTGCAATCGGTATATATGCTAGTCTAAAGAATAAAAAGAAGAGATAAAATTCCGGTTTTCAGAACCGGAGAAATCGGAATTTGCGGAGTTGAACAGTCCAACATGAAATAGATCGTTCCGCGGATATTCCTTCTTACATCGATTGATTTTATCATTGCTTTGGGCATCCTTGGAAACCTCTGAACAAATCAGCGGCGGCGCTCAGCGGATTTATTCAGAGTTTCCCTTGGATTACGATTGGAAAATGGAGGCGTTATGAAACCAACATATATGATGAAAGAGGTACATATCTGTCCCGAAAACAAGAAAAAGAACGGTCTTGAATTTGTTATCAGAGAAGGAGATATCATTCTTGATAAAGGCTTCCGATTTGAAGTGCTGCATGCCGCAATGGATTTTACAAAACCAATCACCCGGAAGAAGGTCTCCAATGCTCCGCTCAAACAATCGGAAAGACTTTTGCGAATAAAGGAGCTGGGGGATGCTTCGGCAGTGGTTGCCATACTAAATCAGGAGACAAACTACGAAGGCACGGACACGCTGGTGACAATAGAGACTGAACAGATTGCAACGGTAAACTACGGCGAGAAATTCTCCGTTTACGCAAAAGAGCAAATTTACGATGCGTGTCGCCCGACGACCTATGAATTTATCATAGTAGATGCATCGGAACCGCGGGAGCAGAAAGTGCAGAACTTCTGCACCGAATGCGGTGAGAAATTGATAAAGGGCGATAAGTTCTGCCGTGCATGCGGTACGCCTGTGCTTCGATAAAACGGACAGAGAAAGTCCGGTTTTACGAAGGAAGATATGGATCGGACAAAGAAGCTCGGGAGTGTAACGCTTGTTACATACGCCGATATTTTAGCCGCGGCAGTCATGTGCGCAGCCTCCTTATAGTGTGAAGCTGCCGGCTTCCTTGCCGATGATGGCGAAAAACCGATTTTGAATGCCATCTTGCTCCCTTGCCCTTTCTTATTTTAGCGGTTCCGTAAGAATTGCAAACGGGTGAATCGGAATACAGGAGCGTTATCGCCGGTCTTTATCGTTGTAGGGGGTGTCTTCCACACCGCTGCGATTGAGGCGCTGCACCATGCTGTCCAGTATACCTTGCCACAGTGTCTTGAACCATTTGGTTTTACCAAACCATTTTACGATGGTGGGGCTGATTGCGTAGTAGGTACGAATCAACGCTCTGCCCGGCACCGTAGCCGCGAGGGTATTATCCCGGAAACGGCGCAGTGTCCATACCTGCGGGCAGTCATAGGATCCGTAGACACAGGTTGCCACATAGCAGCCCTGATTGTCACTATGGTGGTATGTTCCGAACATGCCGGGATCGCTGGAGCCGGTGCTTTTTCCGTTGGCATCGTGGTGATGATAGCCACCGAACAGCCCCGGATCGGAGTGACCTGTTTTATTCCCGTTGGTATCGTAATGATGATAGCCGCCGAACAGCCCGGGATCGGAATGTCCGATCTTCTTGCCGTCGGTATCGTAATGGGTATAGCCGCCGAACAGCCCGGGATCGCTATGTCCCACTTTCTTGCCATGCTCGTCATAATGATTTACGCTGCCGAATAAACCCGGTTCGCTTCTGCCTTTGTTTGCCATGATCTTATCCTCCTTCAAAGCTGTTTCTCTTTCCTTCCGATCTTATTCTACAACATCATGTGTCCAATAAATCGGACTTTATTTAAATTATTTGGTGCGTTGCGAAAATTTTTCAACATTCCGAAGCCATTTTGTTCTGCATCATGTGCAAAAGTAACGATTTTGTGACATCAAAAGCGCCGCCGCACTTTTTTGGAGGGTGCGGCATCCTTGACCCGGCGTTCGCGAAGCGGCAGACGGTACAGGGGGCGAGTTTATACGCATTTGGCAGTTCCTGCATGAGATTGCCACAGCCGGTGTGCGCACCGGCTTCGCAATGACAAAAAGGGCAGCTTTTTTCGTGTCATTGCGAGGGCGCTTGCGCCCGTGGCAATCTCCGTGTGAAGATTAGTACACAGTAGAAAGTTCATGTGCCGGCGCGCAGAGGTCGTTAGCGCAGAGGGTTTCGACGAAGGGGTCTTACGGATGCGGCATGCCCCTTGCGGGTGCGCGCCCTACGACGAGATGCTGCCGATCTCAAAAGCTCAGATTTTAGGGAAGCTCTGAATAAATCTGCAAGAGCGGTCAGCGAGAGATTTTGCCGCAAATTGAGGTTGGAAAACCGCAGGAATACTTTGTGTATTTCAAGGTTTTCGAACCGAAAAGTTGCGGCAAGAGATCCGCTGGGCGCCGCCGCTGATTTGTTCAGAGCTTCCTTAGAAAGTAAAGCTTTCGTTGTGACAATGTACGAAAGACGTGAAAAGCGAGAAATGCTTTATGGCGCAGCAATCAAAAGTGCGCTTTCCACATCCCCATTTGCGATTCCTATTTTTTCGGTGCCGTTCGCAAAAATGGACCTGAAACAGCGTCGGTACGGCTTTGAAAACCGATTGAAATGAATGCTGCATCGGTTTTTACTATCCGATGGTGTGGTTCGGCGCATGAACAAGCTCCGCGGTATAGCGGAAGAAATAGTGCCGGACGAAACGATCTACGCATAACATACAAGGGGCTGCCTCACTTCTGTTGATGTGAGACAGCCCTTTTAAGATGATGTTAGTCTGCGTTGGTTTCGATTTCAAATTGCTGGGTCTTGTGACAGCTGACACAGGTAAAACTGCCGTGATAGGTGCCGCTCCAAGCGTGGTGGTTAGCACTGCCGGGTTGCTCTTTACCGCAGGACGCGCAAACCTTTTTGAAGGTATACTGCCCGGTTCCGTCGTAGTCGGTTACCACCGCGCCCTTGATCGCCGTATGGTGATAGGTTTTCGGCGGTTCGGTTTCCTCAATGTAGACGGTGCTTTCTTCTGTGGATTCTGTAGCGGCTTCCGTAACAGCGGGTTTCGTCTCGGACGGTTTCGTTGCCGACGCGGTGGTTTCCTCTGTCACACCGGCATCCGTCTGAACCGAGGGCACAGCATCCGTCGGAGCTTCTTCCGTACCGATGGCGCACGCAGCCAAAGCAAGGCATAGGGCAACGCACAAAACAAATAGGATTTCTTTTTTCATAAAACTACCTCCTGTCATTTGGGTAGTTTTACTGTATCATCAAAGAAGGGGCAAAAGCGGGGCATCTTCGGAAAGACAGATAAATCTGTTTCAAATATTTGCCTCACAGAATTACAGAAAGCTTTATATCGTTGATCCCTTGCATATTGCTAAGGCAGCAGCTTGCTTTTCCTAAAACTGTCTGCAATGAAAAGCATTTCATTATAATATTTTTTTAAGGCATCATGCCCGCCCCATATTTGCGGGTGTCGAAACGAAACCACAGGGATGGTTTTTCCCGTGCTGAGTGTTCCTAAAAAATAATTATATTTACCTATCGGTAGTTGCCAAGCGGATTTATTTGGCAGTACAAAATCATGCAAAATGTCCGCATTTTTGCCTTTACCGCGACCACAGCAAATAATAATATCCGGCTGGTACAGTTCTATCTGCCGGTTGATAAAGGCGGCATCTCTTTTACCAAACTGGCTGATTTCTTTGTCATCTGCCCGTCCGTCGCCGCCAACCTTCTTTATATTCAAGGCTGCGATTGTCCTAAGGCAGTTGGTTTTATCTCTTTTTGTCACTTCATATTGATATGGCCCGCCACCTCTGAGCGCTTGGGTCCAGCGGACAATATTGTTCCAAGTCTTCCAATAGGTTGAACTCTTTTCGGAGAGCAGATATTCACATAGGTCGGTATTACCGTTTTCCCAGTTGGCTTCTTTCAATACATAGAGTATCTTGACAGCTTGCTTTTTCCATTCCTGCTCATCGAATAGACCATCTTCCAAAAAGCTGTCATATGCACGGTCTTTCTTCCAAGTTTCAAACAGCTGTTTTTCCATCTCTTTCATCATTTGCAAAACCCTCCAAAAGTTTTCAATCTATAACCGTTTCAGCCTTGGAATTTTAGTCCTTTTCTTGTTCGTAGACACAGCTATAACTGTTATTCGCTGATTGCAAGTCGCTTCTTACTACCGCTACTAAATCTGCCGGTTCAAGAATTCTGACATGGCGGCAGTATTGCAGCGCCCGGTGGTGCATGGCGTGCCAATTGACGGTGACTTCGTCTTCGGTTTCGTCGGAGAAGGTGATCTCCGTGCCAAACCAGTCGATCACATCGTTCAAAATCTGCTTTTTCATGCGGAAGGTCACGGGGACGCTCTCGCCGGAAAACATATACAGATGCTCCGCTATGTGCTTGGGCAGATACAGACCGTTTTTCAGTTCCGGCACCAGCTTCATCGGTTTGCGCGGCGTGTCCAGCAGCCGGATGCCTGTGATGCGGTCGATCTTCAAACCGTATTCGTTTTTCAGAATGTCCCCAATGTCCTTCTGACTCAGACGGTGGTTCTCGTCCGTGTACTTGCGCAGAATCTCCAAGATCAGCAGCAATGGCTTTTTCGGTTTCAAAGTATCCATCCATATCACCCTTTTTACTATAGCATCTCCGATGATAAACTACAACACCCCATGGGCGCTGCCTTAGTTTTCCTTCATAAATGCCGACCGGCGAGGCAGACCTTCTTCTATCTAAAGAGGCAGTGTTCGTTCGGGAACCATTTGAAGCCGGAGGCATTCCGCAATCAGTGCAATAAATTCGGTGTTGGTCGGCTTCCCCTTGACGTTGGAAATGGTGTAGCCGAAATATCGCTTCAGTGTATCCAAATCCCCCCGATCCCACGCAATTTCAATTGCCTGCGCGATCGACTTGCGTACGCGGGACGCGGTTGTTTCCAATCGTTCTGCGACCGGCGCATAAATTGCGCTTGTCATATGGAAGATTGCGTTACTGTCCGCCGCGGCAATGGCTAAGGCCTCCTGTAAGTACAAATAGCCTTTTACGCTGGCGGGGACACCAATTTCATGCAAGACATTGATGATGCGGATTTTAAGATCATAGGGGTTCATACTTTGCTGTTGTTCCATGATTCTCTTCCTTTCTTTTTCTGTGTTTCCATGGGATTCACCGGTTCCGGCAGATTCGTGAACGGACGAATTGCTGAAAATGCCGTTTCTTCGGGGATCACCGGCAGACCCTGCCATCCGGCGGTATGCGGATGCGACAGACCGTTTTCTGCTCCCAATATAAACCACCCCATGGGACAAATTCTTCCCATGGGGTATTGCGGGCAAGCGGTATTCTTCGTCCATTATCTCGTGATAGGGAAGCTCTGAACAAATCAGCGGCGGCGCTCAGCGGATCTTTTGCT
This sequence comes from Bacillota bacterium, assembly GCA_029225225.1. GTDB lineage: Bacteria > Bacillota > Clostridia > Oscillospirales > Oscillospiraceae > JAZOXB01. The sequence continues at coordinate 20,637 of JAQXWB010000064.1, forward strand.
GCAACTTTTCGGTTTAAAAACCTTGAAATACACAAAGTATTCCTGCGGTTTTTCAACCTCAATTTGCGACAAAATCTCTCGCCGACCGCGCTTGAGGATTGATTCAGAGCTTTCTTAGAGTAATACGGATTTTTGACGAAGCCTTTTCATCAAAAATCCGTAGCATTGAAAAGCTGCACTGCACGAGATTGCCGCGCCTCGTTCCTTGGCTCGCAATGACATGGGAGGGAAGCCTTTCCATTGGTTCATCCGCGCGGAGCGCTATTCTCTATTCACTTTTCATTCTTCACTGAAGTCCTCCCTGCACAGGCGCGTCAGGGATACCGCGTGCTGCGGGTGCGGTGGATTTTGGGGACATGTTCCCGCATTACGCTCCGCAAATTGCTGCTGACCACCGATGAAAAGATTTCCTTTCATCGGTGGTCAGCAGCGTTTGCTTATTTCAGGCGGTTTAATGCGGCGCGGAGGGCGGCGGGGGCTTCGGCGGGGGTTTTTAGTGCGGCGACTGCCTTTTCCATGGGGCAGATGTCCGTATCCGTGCGGTTACGGATCGCTTTGACGAGGGTTCCGTAGGCAACCTCCACATCGGCGCCCTCCAGCAGTGCCTTTGCAGGCTCGGACATGACCTCGCCGTAGACGCTCCGCGCGCCGCCGCAGAGCAGCAGCATGGCGGCAGCCTTGCCGATGATCTTATCCGCGACCGCCATACCGTGCAGCGACTCGCCTGCTTCGATGCGCTCCAGAATCGGGGCGATCCCGCGCCGACGATCCGTTAAGACGCGGTCACGGTCGCAAAACACGCAGGAATAGTCTCCTTGCCGCAGCAGCGCGATTGCGCGCTCTGTTTCGTTCATTGCGCGCCCTCGTTGAGATAGAACGCGAGCTGCACCGTGGTGTCGTTGAGCTGCGTGAGCATGATGAAGTTGGCGGTGTGCCCGTCGCGCCAAGTGAAGGTCGGGGCGTTGCCGTTGCCCTCTGACGGCGTGCCGTAGAGGTCGGTCATGACGGCCTTATAGCTCTCGAGAATCTCGTCCAAGCCGCTGTCGGCCGTATAGGTGCAGGAGATACGGTTGCCCGTGTCTAAGAAGGTGTACTGCACCTGCGTGAAGGTCAGCGTATCCAGTGTGACGTTATTATAAATGTAGATCGTCGTGTCGTTCTGATCAACGGTGAAATCCGGCGCACGTCCCTCTGCAAGGGTGACCTCCTCCAAGGTATAAGTGGCGTCTTCGAGGCCCTTATAGTTGACATGTTCGTGGTCATGCGTCTCCTCGGAGGACGGCTCGGTGACCTCGGACGGCGCGGGCGTCTCGTTTGCGGAAGAAGCCTCGGTCGTCTCGGAGGACGCGGATTCGCTGTCGCTGCAGGCGGCAAGCGCGGTCAGAAGCAGCAGACAGAGCAGCAAAGCAAGCATTTTTTTCATGGAAATAACCTCCTATTTTTTCTCCGATCTTGCGCACAAAAGTCCTGCGCAAAGACCGGTAAATGCGCCGGTGAGAATGCCGCACAGCAGCAGCACGGGCAGATAAACGAGCAGGGCGGGCGTCTGCGTCACAAGGAGTGCGACTGCCGTCTGCCCGAGATTGTGGGCGATGCCGCCAAACGCGCCGACGACCCAAAGCTGCTTTAGGGGAAAGCGCCCGCACAGCAGCGCCATGACCGCAAAGCTGAGCAGTCCGCCGCCGAAGGCGTAGAGCATCGCCATGACCTGTCCGAGGATCAGGTTTCCGAGGACAATGCGCACAAGGACAATCCCAAGCGCGTGCTTTTTGCCCAGCTTTTTCAGGGCGAACAGTGTTACCACGTTGCTCAGGCCCAATTTCAGCCCGGGAATCGGCAAGGGAAGCGGAATCTGCGCCTCAACGACGAAGATTGTCAGGGCGATTGCCGCAAGCAGCGCCGATTGCGTGAGTCTGCGCACGCGCACTTGAGACTTCACCTCCCGAAAATACGCGCTCCCAAGCCGCGGGTCTCCAGCGCCAGATAGAGCGCGGTGCCGAGAACGAGCAGCACGCCCGCTTCTCCCGCGGCGACACAGCCGGCGTTGAACCAAAAGGCTCCGCCGATGTAGTAGGTCAGCTCCGCGCCGACGATCAGCCCGTTAAATACGGCAGGCATCAGCAGGGAGAGCAGCGGCAGCTTCCAAATCCGTACCTTGCGAAGACCGTACATGGCCAGCGTAGCCAGCAGTGTTGCGGCGGTGCCGAGCAGAAAATCCAGCGGCAGGGCGGCGGCATAGGTCAGATTGAAAAGCATGCAGCCGAGGCTCAGACCGGCGATTGCACAGGGCGAGAACAGCGCCAGCACGCACAGCGCCTCCGAGACGCGGAATTGAACCGCAGCAGAGGCAGAGTCGGGAAACAGCATGTTCTGCAGGACGGTCAGGACAACGTACAAGGCTGCAATTACCGCAGCGCAGGTCAGGTCGCGCGTAGTCAGTTTTTTCATTATTCTTTTCACTCCATAGTTTTGTTTTTCGACAGGATGGTTTCGAACTGTCGTATTCAGGGGATCAGCCCTGTAATTATTTATTCTACAGGATGAGAGCGCTTTCGTCAAGCGTTTTTGCGAAAATGAGTGCCGCAGCCGACGTAGGGCGGGGATGGGCAAATGAACAATGAAGGAATGAAGGAATTGAGGAGCGCTCCTCGCAATGACAGATGGGGGGAGCTTTTTGGTGTCAAGAAACCCGTCTACTTGACAATATTTTGCATAGAGGAGAGCGAATAGAGAATAGAGAAGAGTGTTTGGGGCGTTTACTTCAGCAGGAAATACAGCAGGAGGAGGTGGAGGGGGTAGAAGGCGTAGAAGGCGAGGCGGGTGCATTTGGCGGCGCTGGGGTTTTTCGGGAGCTTGCCCGGCGTGCCGTTATAGAGGAAGATCGGCACGAGGGCAAGCAGGGAGCAGCTCTGCGCCAGCTCCCATGCGGTAAACGGCGCAAAGGCGAAGCCCCGCCCGCGCAGGAGGTTCAAAAGCGCAAAGGCGAGCGAGAGCAGGCGGCTATAATAGACGGAGCCGAGCAGACCGACGGCGGTCAGGACGGGCTTGCCGTCAAAGAGATAGAATACCATCGCCAGCAGCACGCCCTTAGTGCCGTAGTCGATGCGCACGGGAGAATAGTACATGGCGGCAAACAGCAGCAGCGCGGGCAGGGGGCAGACATATTTTGTAAATCTGCCCTTGCGCAGCACGTCCGTTCCCCAGACCGCGAGCAGGGCGCACAGAAGCGTGAAAAAGACATTCAAGTGCGGATAGAACACGCGGTGATCGCAGAACAGGGTGAACGGGATCTGCGACAGCACGGCGAAGACCGCCAGCCGCAGGGCGTATTTCGGGCGCGAATGCGTATGGCGGAAGCCGTTGACGATCAGAAAGACATACAGGGGAAAGGCGATGCGCCCGATCCAGCGCAGCGGCATAAGAAACGGATACCGCCCCGCGAGCAGGTAACCGATATGGTCGAGCAGCATGGAAACACAGGCAATGATGCGCAGCGTCAATGCGGACATAGGACAGACCTCCGTGGCATAGGTTGTAGGGAATAGGGAATAGTGAATAGAGAATAGTGAATAGTGAATAGTGAATAGTGTCGGAGCGCTCCGCGCGGATTCCAATTTCAAAATCGGTGCGAAGCACACCGAAGTCATTCACCCTTCGTCCTTAGCTCTTAGACAAAGCGGGCTGCCTACAGGCGCGTCAGGGATGCCGCGCGCTACAGCGTCCCACAAACCATTCACTTTCAATATCATAAAGGGAAACATTGCATTTTTCAAGCCCCGACGGGGAAAACTTTACAGGGATTTTACCATGCTGCGGCTGCGCACTTTACAAAGCGGCGGTAGGATAGAGACGTAGACGAAAGGAGTGTCTGAAAATGAAAAAAATGTTGAAAAAAATCTTTGCAGCGCTGACGGTATCGGTGCTGTGCCTGAGCCTTGCGGCTTGCGGGAACAGCGGAAGCGACACCATTACGGTTCTCTCCCGGGAGGAGGGCTCCGGCACGCGCAGCGCGTTCGTGGAGCTGACGGGCATCGAGCAGGACAAGGTAGACCGCACGACCCCGAAGGCGGAGATCAACAGCTCGACCGCCGTTGTGACGCAGACGGTCGTCGGCAACCAAAACGCCATCGGGTACATCTCCCTCGGCTCCTTGGATGACAGCGTCAAGGCACTTACCATTGACGGCGTCGCGCCCGGCGTCGAGACGGTCGGCAACGGCTCGTATCCCATCTCCCGCCCGTTCAATGTGGCGACGAAGGGCGAGCTGAGCGAGGCGGCACAGGACTTTTTGAACTTTATCCTCAGCGACGAGGGACAGGCGGTCATTACGAAAAACGGCTATGTCTCCATCGGCTCGACGGGATCCTTTGTCTCGACGAATCCCGGCGGCACGGTTAAGGTCGCGGGTTCCTCCTCTGTCTCTCCGGTCATGGAGAAGCTGGCGGAGGCGTATATGTCCGCAAACTCGGCGGTCGAGATTAAGCTACAGACCTCGGATTCGAGCAACGGCATGAGCTCTACTGCGGAGGGGTTGTGCGACATCGGCATGGCGTCCCGCGCGGTCAAGGACAGCGAGAAGGAAAAGGGCTTGACCGAGACGACCATCTGCATGGACGGCATCGCGGTGATCGTCAACAAGGAGAATTCGATCAACGGTCTGACGCTTGCGCAGGTTTGCGACATCTTCACCGGCACGGTCACCTCTTGGAGCGCACTGAACCAATAACGCACAGGCTGCTGTAGGGCGGGGACATGTTCCCTAAGACTGCGTAAGCGGCAGACAGACGGCATGAACAAGTTTGTACGCACTTGGTAGTTTCTGCAAGAGATTGCCACGTCGCTTCGCTCCTCGCAATGACATGGGAAAGCTACTTTATTTGTCATTGCGAAACCAGTGCGCACACTGGTTGTGGCAATCTCTGACTGTAGGTTTGTACGCACTTGGTAGTTCCTGCAAGAGATTGCCGCGTCGCTTCGCTCCTCGCAATGACATGGAAAAGCTATCTTATTTGTCATTGCGAAACCAGTGCGCACACCGGTTGTGGCAATCTCTGACTGTAGGTTTGTACGCAGTCGGGAGTTCCTGCAAGAGATTGCCGCGTCGCTTCGCTCCTCGCAATGACATGGGAAAGCTACCTTATTTGTCATTGCGAAACCAGTGCGCACACTGGTTGTGGCAATCTCTGACTGTAGGTTTGTATGCAGTTGGTAGTTTCTGCAAGAGATTGCCGCGTCGCTTCGCTCCTCGCAATGACATGGAAGGGCAGTTTGCGCGTAGTTGGTAGTTCCTGCACCGGCTTAGGACATGTCCCCACCCTACAGGGGCGGTTATTTCAGGAGGCAATATGATAACATCTTCAAAATTCAGGGAAAACGCGATGCGTGTGGTGTTTGCGCTCACGGCTTGCGTGTCGATTGCGGCGGTCGTGCTGATTTGCGTGTTCCTCTTTGCCAGCGGCATCCCGACGATGAAGACCATCGGGTTCGCGGATTTCCTGTTCGGCAAGACTTGGGCGCCGAGTCAGGGGCTTTATGGCATCTTCCCCATGATCGTGGCGAGCATCTTCGTCACGGCGGGCGCGATCATCATCGGCGTGCCGCTCGGGCTGCTCTGCGCGATCTTTTTGGCGCGCTTCTGCCCGCAGCGGCTCTACCGCGTGTTAAAGCCGGCGGCGGAGCTTCTGGCGGGCATCCCGTCCATTGTCTACGGCTTCTTTGGCTTGGTTGTGATCGTGCCGCTGATGCAAAATCTCTTCGGCGGCAGCGGCAAGGGGATGCTGACGGCTTCCGTGATGCTCGGTATCATGATCCTGCCGACAATCATCAACGTCTCGGAATCCGCCCTCCGCGCGGTGCCCGAGAGCTACTATGAAGGCTCGCTTGCCCTCGGCGCGACGCATGAGCGCAGCGTCTTCTCCACCGTTCTGCCCGCCGCACGCTCCGGTATTTTGGCGGGTGTGATCTTAGGCGTGGGGCGCGCCATTGGGGAGACGATGGCGGTCGCGATGGTCGCGGGCAATCAGCCGATTTTGCCCGAGAGTATCTTGAGCGGCGTGCGCACGCTGACGGCAAATATCGTGCAGGAGATGGGCTATGCCACCGACCTCCACCGCGACGCGCTGATCGCCTGCGGCGTTGTGCTGTTCGTATTCATCCTCATCATCAACCTGTGCTTTTCGGCGCTGAAACGGAGGGAAGCATGAAAGCAAAAAAGCATCCGATGTCCATGGTGCAGCGGGCGCTGGTCTACGCCTCGGCGGTGATTGTATTCGGCGTGCTGATCGCGCTCATTGTGTACATTCTCGTCATGGGCGTGCCGAATCTGAAGCTCAGCATGTTTGCGTGGAACTACAACTCGGAAAATCTCTCGATGCTCCCCGCGATCATCAACACGTTGACGATGATCGCGCTGACGCTTTTGATGGCGGTGCCCTTCGGCATCGGCGCGGCGATCTATCTCGTGGAGTACGCCAAGCGCGGCAGCCGCCTCGTGAAGCTCGTAAGGCTGACCGCGGAGACGCTTTCGGGCATTCCGTCGATTGTTTACGGACTGTTCGGGTATCTGATGTTCGTCCTTGCGTGCGGGATGGACAATTCCATGCTGGCGGGCGCGCTGACGCTGGCGATCATGGTGCTGCCGACGATCCTGCGCACGACGGAGGAGGCGCTGCAGGCCGTGCCGGACAGCTACCGCGAGGGCAGCTTCGGACTCGGCGCGGGTAAGCTCCGCACGGTCATGCGCATTGTGCTGCCTGCGGCGGTGCCGGGCATTTTCTCCGGCATCGTGCTCGCCATCGGCAGAATCGTGGGCGAGACGGCGGCGCTCATTTACACGGCAGGTACGGTCACGGGCGTTGCCGACGGGCTGCTCGGCTCCGGACGCACGCTGGCGGTGCATCTTTACTGCCTGCTCAACGAGGGGCTTTATACCAAGGAGGCTTACGCCACGGCGGTCATTCTCCTTGTGTTTGTCATCGGCATCAACGCCCTCTCGTCGGCGATTGCAAAACGCCTTGCAAAGCGGTGAAGAGGGAACGAGGGGGAGTGAATAGTGAATGGTGAATCGTGAATCGTGAATAGGTAAACTGTCGCTGCGGGATTCTCGGTCGATTGCGGATTGGTGCGCGGTTGGCAGTTCCTGCACGGGCGGCTAATAGCCGCCCCTACGGCGTAGACCCCAATTTTTCTCGTAGCATGATAAATCCGCGCGGAGCGCTCCTTCGTGATTCACGATTCACTGTTCACTATTCACTATTCACTGAAACCCTGCCCGAGGATGCCGCGCGCTACGGCTTCCGAAGGGGTGCCTGCACGGGCGGACAGAGTCGTCCGCCCCTACAACGGAAATCGTGAGGTTTGTATGGAAAAAATTGACATTGAAAATTTGAATCTGTGGTACGGCGAGTTTCAGGCGCTGAAGTCGATTGAACTGCATCTGCCTGCCAACCGCATTACCGCCTTTATCGGGCCGTCGGGCTGCGGCAAATCCACGCTGCTCAAGACGCTCAACCGCATGAACGATCTTGTCGAGGGCTGCCGCATCGAGGGCAAGGTTTTGCTCGACGGCGAGGATATTTACGGCAAGCTGGATGTCAACCACCTGCGCAAGCGGGTGGGCATGGTGTTCCAAAAGCCGAATCCCTTCCCGATGAGCATTTACGACAACATCGCCTACGGCCCGCGCACCCACGGCGTCCGCAGCCGTGTGAAGCTGGACGAGATCGTCGAGCGCTCTCTGCGTTCGGCGGCAATTTGGGACGAGGTCAAGGATCGTCTGAAATCCTCCGCCCTCGGGCTTTCCGGCGGACAGCAGCAGCGCCTGTGCATCGCCCGCGCCCTCGCGGTGGAGCCGGAGGTGCTTCTGATGGACGAGCCGACGAGCGCCCTTGACCCGATCTCGACCTCGCGCGTCGAAGAGCTTGCATTGCAGCTCAAAAAGGATTATACTATTGTCATGGTAACGCACAATATGCAGCAGGCGGCGCGCATTTCCGACAAGACGGCATTTTTCCTGCTGGGCGAGATGGTCGAGTTCGGCACGACGGAGCGTATTTTCTCCATGCCCAAGGATAAACGCACAGAAGATTACATTACAGGGAGGTTCGGATAATGCGAACGAGCTTTGACGAGCAGCTTGCTTTATTAAATCGCCGCCTGATTGAGATGGGCGCGCTGTGTGAGGACGCGATCTCCGCGTCGATGCGGGCGCTGGCTGAGGAGCCGAAGGCGGCGGAGAAGACCAAGAACATTGAACGGGAGATCGACCACGCCGAGCGGGAGATCGAGGCGCTTTGCATGAAGCTGCTGTTGCAGCAGCAGCCGGTGGCGCGGGATTTACGGGCGATCTCCTCGGCGCTGAAGATGATCTCCGACATGGAGCGCATCGGCGACCAAGCCTCGGACATCGCCGAGATCATGCGTTACATCAACAATGACGACATCATGGGCGCGACGCACCTTGCGCAGATGGCGAAGGCAGCCAGCCGCATGGTGACCAGCAGCGTCGATTCCTTCGTGCGGCGCGACCTCGGGCTTGCGCGGCAGGTGCAGGACGACGACGACACGGTGGACGCCCTCTTTGACACCGTCAAGCAGGAGCTGGTTGCGGGCATTCGGCAGGAGCCGTCCCGCGGCAGCGAGTGCCTTGACATTCTGATGATCGCAAAATACCTCGAACGCATCGGCGACCACGCCGTGAATGTGGCGGAGTGGGTGGAATACTCCATCACGGGCGTTCACGCAAAGGAGTGACAAACATGATCTATCTGCTCGAGGACGACAGCAGCATCCGCGAACTTGTGGCGTATACGCTGACCGGCTCGGTCATGCCGACGGTGGGCTTTGAGCGCCCGTCGGAGTTCCGCGCGGCGCTGGAACGGGAAAAGCCCGCGCTGGCGATTTTGGACATCATGCTGCCTGAGGAGGACGGCATCAGCGTCCTGCGCAGTCTGCGGGAGGATCCGAGAACCGAAAAGCTGCCCGTGCTCATGCTCACGGCGAAAAGCACGGAGTATGACAAGGTGGTGGGCTTGGACTGCGGCGCGGACGACTATCTGACCAAGCCCTTCGGCATGATGGAGCTGATCGCCCGCGTGCGCGCGCTTTTGCGGCGGACGGCTTCGCAGGACGCGGCGCCGAAGCTGACCTGTGGGACGATCGCCCTCGACCCTGTGCGCCATCTGGTGACGGTGGAGGGCAAGCCGGTGGAGCTGACGCGCAAGGAATTCGACCTTTTGCAGCTTTTAATGTCTCATCCGATGCAGGTCTTTACCCGCGACCGTCTGCTGTCGCAGGTCTGGGGCTACGAGTTTGACGGCGAGAGCCGCACGGTCGATGTCCATATCCGCTCCCTGCGGCAGAAGCTCGGCGCGGCGGCGGGCTGCATTGAGACGGTGCGCGGCGTGGGCTATCGTATGGGAGGCACGGCATGACAAAACGCATCTTTACCGCGATTGTGCTGGTCACGGTGGTGATTCTGCTGCTCTCGAGCGCACTGATCTCGGTCGTGCTGTACGGCGATCTTGAGACGCAGTTTTTTAACGAATTGAAGAGCGAGGCGCATACGATCGCCGTCGCGCTGGAAAGCGGGCTGCCTGCGGAAGGATATCTGCCTGCGTTGGAGCCTGCGAGAGTGACCGAGCTGCGCGTGACATGGGTTGCGGCAAGCGGCGAGGTGCTGTACGACTCCGACGCCGACGAGACGACGATGGAGAACCATCTTGCCCGCGAGGAGATTGCCGAGGCGCTGGAAAACGGCTACGGCGACAGCACGCGCAATTCCGCGACGATCTCGAAAAAGACCATTTACTACGCCTGCCGCCTGTCCGACGGGACGGTGCTGCGGGTGAGCGGAACGCAGGACTCCGTGTTCGGCATTTTGTTCAATATTTTAAAGCCGATGGCGTGGGTGCTGCTGGCGGCGGTGGGTTTGGCGCTGGTGCTGTCCTACCGCGTGTCCAAACGCGTGGTGCGTCCGCTGAACGAATTGGATTTGGAGCATCCGCAGAAGGTGGAGACGTATGACGAGCTGACGCCGCTTTTGGAGAAAATTTCCGCCCAGAACCGGCAAATTCGCGCGCAGATGGAGCAGCTCAGGCGCTCGCAGGAGGAGTTTGCCGCCGTCACGGGACATATGAGCGAGGGCTTGCTGGTCATTGACGCGAAAATGCGGCTGCTGTTTTGCAACGAGGCGGCAAAGCGTCTGCTGCACATCGGGCAAGCCGAGACGCAGAGCCTGCTCACGGTCAACCGCAGCGCGCCCTTCCGCGAGGCGGCGGAGGAGGCGTTACAGGGGAAGCACGCGCAGGAGAGCGTCACGCTGGACGGGCGCATTTATCAGCTCATGGCGAATCCCGCCTACGACGGGCAGACGCTGACGGGTGCGGTGCTGCTCCTGCTCGACGTGACCGAGCGCGAGGATCGGGAGCGTCTGCGGCGCGAGTTTACGGCGAATGTGTCCCACGAGCTGCGCACGCCGCTGACCTCGATCTCGGGCTTTGCGGAGCTGATTCGCGAGGGCTTGGCGAAGCAGGAGGACATTCCCCGCTTTGCCGACCGCATTTGTAAGGAGTCGCAGCGGCTTTTGGCGCTGATCGAGGATATTTTGCGGCTGTCACAGCTCGACGAGGGCGGCACCACGGAGGAAAAGACCCCGCAGAAGCTGGACGAGCTGGCGGTTTCGGTGGTGCAGCAGCTTGCGCCGGTGGCAAAGGAGAAGGGGATTTTAATTACGGTGGACACCGCGCCCTGTGAGGTCATGGGTGTGCGGCGCGTGTTGGAGGAGCTGATCTATAACCTCTGCGACAACGCCGTCAAGTATAACCGCCCGAAGGGGTCGGTGAAGGTCACGGCGAAGCACATAGACGGCGTGCCGACGCTGATCGTCGCGGATACGGGCATCGGCATCCCCGAGGCGGAGCAGGAGCGCGTGTTTGAGCGGTTTTATCGGGTGGATAAGAGCCATTCAAAGGCAATCGGCGGCACGGGCTTAGGGCTGTCGATTGTAAAGCACGCGGCGGCGTTCCACAACGCAGAGATCAAAATGCAAAGCGAGCTCGGAAAGGGCACGGAGATCAGGCTCAGTTTCCCGGCGTAGAGGGCTGCGAGGGAACAGTGAATAGTGAATAGTGAATAGTGAACAGGTTTGCCGCTGCGGGTTTTTCCGGTGTTTGCTGCTTCGTACGCGGTCGGTAGTTCCTGCACGAGATTGCCTCGTCGCTACGCTCCTCGCAATGAGAGGGAGGGGTACCTTGTTTGTCATTGCGAGGGCGCTTGCGCCCGTGGCAATCTCTGACTGTAGGTTTGTACGAAGTCGGTAGTTCCTGCACGGGCGGCTGATAGCCGCCCCTACGGCGTAGAATCCAATTTTTCTCGTAGGGCCGCTATCAGCCGCCCGCATTTTTAATCCGCGCGGAGCGCTCCGACACTATTCACTCTTCACTCTTCACTGTTCACTATTCACCGCCTCCCTCGTATGACGCAATATTCTCTAATTTTCTACAAACGGCATTCTGCGTTTTTGTGCAGAGTGCCGCTTTTTTTACAAATGCTTTACCGATACTTGACTTTATTTTACCTTTCCTTTACATTATAAATGGAAGGATAGCGTTCCCTTCCGAAAACTACAACTACAAACAGAAACGGAGAATTTCGCATGAGTGTACTGTTAGCTCTGTTCCAGCTCATGGGCGGACTTGCGTTTTTCCTTTACGGTATGCATGTCATGTCCGGCGGACTCAGTAAGCTTGCCGGCGGCTCCTTGGAACGTTCGCTGCAAAAAGCTACCTCAAACCGTGCCTTCGGCATGACCTTGGGCGCGGGTATCACCATCGCAATCCAATCCTCCTCCGCCATGACCGTTATGCTCGTCGGTCTGGTCAACTCCGGCATCATGCGCTTCGATCAGACGATCAGCGTCATCATGGGCTCGAACGTCGGCACGACCGTGACGAACTGGATCCTCACCCTCTCCGGCGTGGACGGCGAGGGCTGGATGGCGCTTCTCCAGCCGAAGAATTTCTCTCCGGTGGTCGCCATTATCGGCATTGCCATGATCATGATGTCCAAAAAGACACGCCGGCAGGACATCGGCAAGATCATGGTCGGCTTTGCCGTCTTGATGTTCGGCATGGATCAGATGAGCGGCTCGATGAACGGCTTGCGGGAGTCCGAGAGCTTCCGTCAGCTCCTGCTGGTCTTTGAGAATCCCCTTGTCGCAGTGCTTGCCTCCACGGTGTTCACCGGCGTGATCCAATCCTCCGCCGCGACCATCGGTATCGTGCAGACTCTCGCCGCCACGGGGCAGATCAGCTTCAGCGTGGCGATTCCGCTCGTCCTCGGCGCGAACATCGGCACCTGCGCGACGGCGCTCATCTCCTCCATCGGCGTCACGAAGGACGCGAAAAAGGTCTCCGTTGTGCATATTATCATCAAGGTGATCGGCACGGTCGTCTGCCTTGTGGGCTTCTACGGCGCGGACGCGATTTTCCATTTCAACTTCCTCGACGCCGAGATCTCCCGCGCGGGCGTCGCTTTGGTGCACACCGTGTTCAACGTGGTCAATACGGTGATTCTCTTCCCGTTCTCCAAGCAGCTTGTCGCAATGGCGAATTTCTTCGTCCGTCCCACGAAAAAGGAAGGAAAGCAGGCATTCCTCGACGAGCGTCTGCTCAACCAGCCCTCCATTGCGGTCAATGAGGCGGTCAACATGACCTGCAAGATGGCAACCCTCGCGGGCGCGACCATCCGCGAAGCCGTCAATCTCTGCGGCAGCTACTCCGAGAAGATTGCGGACGAAATTCTCTCCAACGAAAACGCCCTCGACGAATATGAGGACAAGCTCGGGACATTCTTGGTGCGTTTGTCCGGCAAGTCCCTCTCCGACGCGGACTCGCGCCGTGTCTCGCGGCTGCTGCATACCATCGGCGATTTTGAACGCTTGGGCGACCACGCGGTCAACCTCGTCCGCACGGCGGAGGAGATTCACACGAAGAAGATTACCTTCTCCGACGAGGCAAAGGCGGAAATCGCCAACCTCTCCGATGCGCTGCATGAAATCCTCGGTCTGACCATCGACGCCTTTACCGAGGACAACCTCGAGATGGCGCGCCATGTCGAGCCGCTGGAGCAGGTCATTGACGCATTGATCGCCCTGATCAAGAGCGCGCATGTCGAGCGCTTGCAGGTGGGCAAATGCACGATCCAGACGGGCTTTGTCCTGTCCGACCTGCTGACCAATTTCGAGCGCGTGTCCGACCACTGCTCCAACATCGCCGTCGCGATGCTGGAGACAAGCGCGGGCAGCTTCGACACGCACGAATATCTGAACGAGGTCAAAAAGGGCGGCTTCGTCGATTTCGTCCAAGCCTACGACGCGTATGCCAAGAAGTATCATATTGCCTGATGTTGATTTCGGCTCCCCTGTCACGCGATAGGGGAGCCTTCTTTAATTTTTTGTAAATTGCGGAGGGGGCTTCTTGCAAGCGGGGGGAGTTGGGGCTATACTGGAGACGGGAAAAAGTGAATGGTGAACAGTGAATCGTGAATAGGTTTCGCGTTGGTCGGCGGTCTTGCACGCAGTTGGTAATGCCTGCACGAGATTGCCACGACCAGTGTGCGCACTGGTCTCGCAATGACAGATTAGGGTAGCTTTCCGTGTCATTGCGAGGAGCGAAGCGACGTGGCAATCTCTGGCTGCTGTCT
>JAQXWB010000065.1 GCA_029225225.1 Bacillota bacterium
CAATGACAGATAGGGGTAGCCTTTCCATGTCATTGCGAGGAGCGCAGCGACGAGGCAATCTCGTGCAGGAACTACCAAGTGCGTACAAACCTACAACCTGAGATTGCCACGACCAGTGTGCGCACTGGTTTCGCAATGACAAAAAAGGGCAGCCTATTATGTCATTGCGAGGAGCGCAGCGACGCGGCAATCACGTGCAGGAACTACCAAGCGCGTACAAACCTACAGCCGGAGATTGCCACGACCAGTGTGCGCACCGGTCTCGCAATGACAGATGAGGTAGCCTCTCCGTGTCATTGCGAGGAGCGAAGCGACGTGGCAATCTCGTGCAGGAACTACCGAGTGCGTACAAACCTATAACCGGAGATTGCCACGACCAGTGTGCGCACTGGTCTCGCAATGACAGATAGGGGTAGCCTTTCCATGTCATTGCGAGGAGCGCAGCGACGTGGCAATCTCGTGCAGGAACTACCAAGTGCGTACAAACCTACAACCTGAGATTGCCACGACCAGTGTGCGCACTGGTCTCGCAATGACAATTAGAGCGTGCGTTTCATTCAAGATTCACTATCCCCCCACAAAACGGAGAAACTATGATTCGAATTGCAACCATTTCCGACAGAAACCTGTTAAAAACCATGTTTACCGAGTTTTATGCTTCCGACGCTGTGATGCATACGATTCCGCAGGCGTATCACGAAACGGCGTTGGACGAGCTGTTTTCGGCATCCTCCCGTCAAAGAGCGTATGTGCTTGAGGACGGCGAAACACCCGTGGGCTACGCGCTGATTTCCGAAAAATTCTCCCATGAGGCGGGCGGCTTGGAGCTTTGGGTGGAGGAGCTGTACCTCCGCGAAGCCGCGCGCGGGAAGGGCTGCGGCAGCGCGTTTTTCCGTTTCTTGCTCGAAACCGCACAAAAAGAGGGCATCGCCCGCGTGCGTCTTGAGGTCGAGCCGGAAAATACCCGCGCCGCCGCGCTTTACGTAAAGCTGGGCTTCCTGCCCTTACCCTACAACCAAATGGCGTGGACGCCGGAGGGAGCCATATGATCTATTTGGATAACGCCGCTACGACCCGCCCCTGCGCGGAGGCGGTTGAGGCGATCACAAAAACTTTGACGACCGATTGGGGCAACCCGAGCGCGCAATACCGCTTCGGCATCGACGCGGCGCGGCTGCTGCGGAACGCAAGGCAGTCCGTCGCGGAGGCGCTCGGCGCGGAGACGGATCGCGTGTTTTTTACCTCCGGCGGCACGGAGGCGGACAACTGGTCGATTTTTTCCTCTGCCGAACGCCTCGGCAAGCGCGGGAAGCACATCGTCACTACCGCCGTGGAGCATCACGCCGTCCTGCACCCGATGCAAAAGTTGGAGGAGCGCGGCTTTGAGGTCACTTATTTGCAGCCGGATGCCCTCGGGCGCGTCAGTGTGGAGAGCCTGCAAGCGGCGCTGCGTCCGGATACGATCCTTGTGAGCGTCATGATGGTGAATAACGAATCGGGCGCGGTCATGCCCATTGAGGCCATGGCGAAGCTGACGCATCGGCTCTGTCTGAACGCGCTGTTCCATACCGACGCGGTGCAGGGCTTTTTCAAAGTGCCGTTTCGGGCGCGGACGCTCGGCGCGGATCTGATCTCCGTCTCGGGGCATAAGGTGCACGCGGGCAAGGGCGTCGGGGCGCTGTATATGGCAAAAAATCTGCCGCCGTTCATCCACGGAGGCGGGCAGGAGGGCGGTCTGCGCAGCGGTACGGAGAATCTGCCGATGATCGCGGGCTTCGGCGCCGCCTGCAAAGCGCAGCTTCCGACGCGGCTTGCCGCCATTTCGGAGCAGACAAGGCTGAAGAGGCTGCTGCAAGCGCTGCTTTCCGAGATCGACGGCGTGACCCTCCTCGGCGCGCAGGAGGCGCCGCATATCGTCAATTTGGCGGTGGTTGGGCTGCGTTCACAGGGATTGCTCAATGCCTTGCAGGAAAACGGCTTCTGCGTGTCGGCAGGCTCCGCTTGCAGCAAGGGACACCGCAGCCACGTCTTAGAGGCTATGGGTGTCGCGCCGCAGCTGATCGACGGCTCGATCCGTGTCTCCCTGTCAAGCGAAACAACCGAAGAGGAGGTGCGCGCCTTCGCGGCAGCCCTTCCGCAGATCATCCACTCCCTTGGAAGACGGTGAAAAAATGACTGTAGGGGGGACATGTCCCCGCAGGTGTAGGAACCACCGAGTGCGTACAGATTTGTTTCTACGTACCGGCGGGAGCCGCGCTGTAGGGGCGGCTATCAGCCGCCCGCTTGCAGGAACTACCGACTGCGTACAAACCTGTTCGCCTGTTTCTTCTGCCGCTTCGCGGACGGCGGGAACATGTCCCCGCCCTGCAGAGTGTCAGGGGAGTGGGTTCCTTGACAAAAACGCACCCTGCCTCCGGTGGAAGCAGGGTGTGCTTGCAAATTGGCTTATTTTATTTATTGAACAGTTGCTTGCGCTTGTTGAAGTATACGACGTTAATCACGATCATTACGATCGAAACGATGATGCTTACGATGGTGGGAACGATCTCCAGATCGGTCATTGAGATTCCGGTGCCGGAAATGACCAAAGCAACGCCGAGCAGGTAGACGATATTACTCAGCGCGGCGAGACCGTAGGTCAGGTAGAGACACAGGGGGCCGTTCTTATAGTAGCCCGACAGACGGAAACGCGTGTAAATGGAGAAGGCAACCAAGACGAGCAGGAGCAGCCCGACGATAATGTCTACCGTCTTCCAGCCCGGGAAGATGGCATAAAGCCACTGTGCCTCTGCGGACGAGCCGTTGACCAAACCCGTGAGAAAGCGGATTGCATTGACGGCGTTGACCACCGCGCCGGCAAACAGGGCAAAGTAGATCAGGAATTTGTACCAGTTCATCTGTGGCGCAGCAGCCTGCATCGGCTGATAGGGCTGCTGATATTGCGGCTGCGGGTATGGCGGCTGTTGGTACTGCGGTTGCGGATACTGCGGTGGTTGATACTGCTGCTGCGGTGCGGTGTCCATTGCCGGTTTTGCTACCTGCAAGGGCGTGCCGCAGTTCGGGCAAAAACGTCCGGCAGAGGAGACATCAGTGCCGCAATTCGGACAAAGCATAGGGTTTCCCTCTCTTTCTGTAGGTGATAATTTCATCATAGCAAATGTGAATTGGTTTTGCAAGGCGAAAAAATAACAAAGGATGATTTCTGCGCTATATTTTGTGGGTAAGCCAAAGCTTGGGCACAAGTTTGCGATTTTGTTTAAAATAATGAAAATTTCGGTTGACTTTCCCCGCATCCTTGCGTTATAATACCATTTGCGCAAATATGTGCAATAATTTGGTTTGCTACTGCCGTTTCGGCTGTTGAGCATATTTTTACAGGAGGTGTACACGAGATGCTGCGTACCTATCAGCCCAGAAAGCGCCATCGCGCTAAGGTTCATGGTTTCCGCAAGAGAATGGCTACCGCCAACGGCCGCAAGGTCCTTGCCCGCCGTCGTGCTAAAGGCAGAGCTGTCCTGTCCGCCTAAGGAACCGTGACCGCACCATACTGTTTGAATGTCATCAGGGGCGAACGGAGCGATCTGTTCGCCTTCTTTGTATTGGAGGAAACGCATGGTCGTTTCGCTGAAAGAGAACGCCGCCTTCCGCCGCCTGTATTACCGCGGCGCAAACGCGGGCAACCGCTATCTTGTCATCTATTGCCGCCGCAACGGTCTGAAGGTCAGCCGTATGGGCCTGACGGTCAGCACCAAGCTCGGGCACGCGGTCGTGCGCAATCGGGTCAGACGCCGTCTGCGCGAAATTGTCCGCCTGCATGAGGACAAGCTCCTGTCGGGCTATGATTTCGTGATCGTTGCGCGTTCCGCAGCAGTCGAGGCGGAGTTTTCCGCGCTGACCAAGGCGTTCCTGTCGCTGACCGACAAGCTCGGTATGCAGAAGAAGCTACCCTGATTGCCGGTGCGCACACTACCCGCAATACCCGCAAAGGGCGCGCCACAGCCGTAGGGCTTCTTTGTCGCCGACGGCTGTGCAGGGGGGTATGCCGCATCCGTAGCGCTCGTTTCTCGCGAACGACAGCGCAGTGGCTGGAGCAAACCCAAAATATAGGTTTGTATGCACCTGTCTGTGCCTGCACGAGATTGCCACGTCGCTGCGCTCCTCGCAATGACAAGGAAGAAAGTACCTGTGAGTCAATTTAGCTGTGCGCTATTCACCATTCACGAAACAGTCATTCACCCTTAGCCTTAAAAAGAGGTGTGCGTTTTATGAAAAAAATCCTGCTTGCGCTCATCCGCTTTTACCGCAAATTTATCTCCCCCGCATTTCCCGGGAAATGCCGCTTTATTCCGACCTGTTCGGAATACGGTTTGGAGGCCATTGAGAAATACGGCGCGGCAAAGGGCGGCTGGCTGACGTTCAAACGGTTATTACGGTGCAACCCCTTCAATCACGGCGATTTTTACGACCCCGTGCCGTGACCGTCCACCCGCCGCGTTCTGCGGCAGCTACCCCAACCCTTTTGGAGAGTAACGATGTTCAATATTCCCTTTATCCAGATCCCCTTCGGTTATGTGCTGGAGTTCTTCTACAACTTCTTCAGCAACTACGGCATCGCTCTGATTCTCTTCTCACTGGCGGTCAAGCTGATTCTTCTGCCGATGAGCGCCAAGAGCAAAAAGAGCATGATGAAAACCACCCGCCTCCAGCCGATGGTCAAGCAGATCGAGCTTGCCTGCGGCGACGATAAGGCAAAATACCAGCAGGAGGTGCAGAAGCTCTATAAAGAGGAAGGCGCCAGCATGACCGGCGGCTGCATCTGGGCGTTCATCCCCCTGCTCATTCTCATTCCGCTGTATAATGTCATTCGCGAGCCGCTGGAATACCTGCTTCACCTGAGCAGTGAGCAGATTGCTGCCGTCAAGGAGGCGCTTGCGGCAATCGAGGGCGTATCTGCGGACAAGCTCGATGTCTACTGGCAGTACCGCGCCGCGAGCAACGCGGCCGTGCTTCCCGCAGGTGTCGAAGTGCTGAATTTCTTCTTCTGCGGCATTGACCTCGGCTTGAAGCCGAGCTGGAAGGTTTGGAAGATGCGCTCATGGGCAGAGATCGGCGGCTTTATCATCCCGCTTGCTTCCGGCGGTCTGAACTACCTGTCCATGTTCATCAGTCAGAAGATGAACGCCACCGTCGTCCGCGACGAGAACGGCGAGAAGGATGAGGCTGCGGCAAAGGCGGCTTCCACCGGCAAGGTGATGAATCTGCTCATGCCGCTGATGTCCGTGTGGTTCGGCTTTATCATGCCGCTCGGTATCTCCATTTACTGGATCGCGCAGAGTATTTTCGGCATCGTGCAGGACTATTTCCTGACGAAGCATTACCGCAAGGTCTATGACGCCGAGGACGCCATAAAGCGCGAAAAAGCCGCCCAGCGCGCCGCCGAGGAGGCGGAAAAGGAGCGCATCCGCGCCGCCAAACGCGCTGCGAATCCCGACGGCATCACCGAAAACACCAGCAAAAAGAAGCAGCAGCTCCGCGACAAACAGACCCGTGAGGCTGCCGCAAAGGATTATGAGGCGAAAAAGCGCGCCGCGCAGGGTCTTGCGCCCGAGGAGTCGGCGGAGCTTTTGGGCGGTGAAAAGGATCGCCCCTATGCGCGCGGCAGGGCTTACCAGCCTGACCGCTATCGCTCTGACGAAGAATAAGGAGTTATCATGGAAAAATATATAGTCACGACAGGCAAGACGATTGAGCTTGCCATCGAGGCGGCGCTGGCGCAGCTGAAACTGGACAGAGACAGCGTTTCCGTCGAGGTACTCAAGAACGCGCGTTCCGGCTTCCTCGGCATCGGCTCGTCTCCCGCAGAGGTCAAGGTGACCTACGAGGTGCCCGACGAGGACACCGCGCCCAAGACGGCGCTCTCCTCCGCCTCGCGTTCGAAGCCGAAGGAGCGCCCCGAGATTCCCGTTACCACCGGCGTGATCTCCCGCCCCGGAAAGAAGCCTGAGCCGGAGCAGAGACCCGCGAAGAAGCAGCCCGAGCGCAAGCCCGAGAGGAAAGCAGAGCAGCGTCCGGAAAAGAAAGTCGAGCCGCGGCCCGAAAAGAAGCCCGAGCGTAAGCAGGAGAAGAAAGCCGAGCGCAAGCCGGAGGCGCAGCCGAAGCCCGTGGAGGAGCCGAAGCCTGCCCGTACC
Source organism: Bacillota bacterium (assembly GCA_029225225.1). GTDB lineage: Bacteria > Bacillota > Clostridia > Oscillospirales > Oscillospiraceae > JAZOXB01. The sequence continues at coordinate 6,189 of JAQXWB010000065.1, forward strand.
TATGCTCCCGCAGAGCCGGGCAGCGTAGAGGAGAAGATCGAAAGCTTCCTCAAGGGGCTGCTTGAGCATATGGGCTCCGACGCCGTGCCGCACGCCTACAAGCTCGATGAAGAAAGCTATCGCGCCGATCTGGTCGGCGGCGACGCAGGTCTTCTGATCGGCAGACGCGGCGACACCCTCGACGCCATCCAATATCTGACCGGCTACGCCATCAACCGCGACCGTGAAAAGCGCCTGCGCATCAGTGTAGATGCCGGCGACTACCGCCTCAAGCGCGAGGATTCCCTGCGCCAGCTTGCCAATAAGATGGCAGCCAAAGCGGTCAAATACCGCCGCAACTTCACGCTCGAGCCGATGAACGCTTACGAGCGGCACATCATCCACGCAGCCCTGCAGGATTACCCCGAGGTTACGACCTTCTCCACCGGCACGGAGCCGCACCGCCGCATCGTCGTTGCCTACGCAAAAGAGAAATAAACCTTCCCCCAACCGCTGAGAGCTTTCCCTCTCAGCGGTTTTTGTCAGCGTTTTTTCGGAAGGGGCTACTTGCAAAACCGACCTTGATGCGCTATAGTATTATGTACGCGAAACAAGCCGTTTGCCCGAAAAGGAGAACTGATTATGCTGCAACAAACGCTTTCCGCGCATCGGCGGGCGCTGCACCGCATTGCGGAGACGGACCGCGAGCTTCCGCGCACCGCCGCTTACCTGAAAAACACTTTACAGCAGTTGCCTTGCACGGTCTTTTCTCCGGTCGGAGACGCCGTTTGCGCTTATTTTGACTTCGGCAAGCCCGAGACCGTCGCCCTGCGCAGCGATATGGACGCCCTGCCGATCTGTGAGCAGACGGGACTGCCCTTTGCCTCGGAAAACGCCGAGACGATGCACGCCTGCGGGCATGACGGGCATATGGCAATCCTGCTGACGCTGGCGGGGCTGCTCCCGTCCCTGCCGACCGCGCGGAATGTTTTACTCGTTTTCGAGCCTGCCGAGGAGACGACGGGTGGGGCAAAGCCCATCTGCGAGACGGGGCTGTTTGAAAGATACCATGTCACACGTGTGTTCGGGCTGCATCTGTGGCCGGAGCTGCCGAAAAATATCGTCGCCTCCCGTGCGGGCGGGATGATGGCGCGTTCCTGTGAGCTGACGGTTACGGTCGAGGGCAGGAGCGTGCATCTTGCCAAGTGGAGAGAGGGAGCGGATGCGCTTGCCGCCGCTGTGGAATTTATTACGCGTGCCTATGGTCTTGCGGAGAATCTGCCCTGCCTGCTCCGCTTTGGGCGCATGGAGAGCGGCGAGGCGCGCAACAGTGTGAGTAAGCGCTCCGTTTTGCAAGGTTCTCTGCGCTGCTTTGACGATATACTGTTTTTGAAGCTTTGGAACGGATTGCAAGCGCTTGCGGACGAGCTTTCCGAGAAAAGCGGCTGCAAATTCGTCCTCTCGCGCTCTGAAGGCTACCCGCCCGTGACGAACGACGCGGCGCTGCTTACGGAGGTGCGGGAACGCTTTCCCGTGGAGGAGACTGCGCCGACCTTCATCACGGAGGATTTTTCCGAATATCAAAAGCACGCGCCCGGGGTGTTCTTCCTCCTCGGCACCGGCGGCGAACCGCTGCACTCCCCGCGCTTCGATTTCGACGAAGCCGTCCTGCAAACAGGCGTCTCATTGTTCACCGCCCTCCTATAGCCGCCCCTACGAGAACAGGTGGGAGTCGCGCTGTAGGGGCGGCTATCAGCCGCCAGCCGGTACGTAAAAACAAGCTTGTACACAGTCGGTAGTTCCTGCACGCGGCTTATGACTGTCCCTGCCCTACAATAGTCATTCACCCATAGTCTTTCAAAGAGGTATTATTATGACAAAAACCATCCTTCGGCTGATGCTTTCGGGCGCGCTTGTCGTGCTGACTGCCATTATGGTGCTCGCGGCAAAGTTCCTGACGCCCGTTGTGTTCTCCTTCTACCCCGATTTTTCCCGCAGCGCGATCAAGGTCGTTGCGGCGATTACCTCAGTGATTCCGATTGCGCTGTGTGAGCTGCTGCTGGTATTTTTGGTGTTTTGGTTCTTCTTCACCTTGATCCGCGCCATTATGCGGGCGCGGATGGTGCGGTGGCTGACGGGCGTCTTGCTGTCCGTTTGCATCCTTGTGACGGTGTTTGTCGGGCTTTGGGGTCTGAATTACTACGCGCCCCCCATGCAGGAGCGCCTGAATATTGACAGCCGCCAATACTCCGCGCAGGAGCTGAAAGAGGCGACGATCTATTACCGCGACATGGCGAATTCGCTTGCGGCGCAGGTCGAGCGCGACGCGGACGGCGTTATGGTCGCATATGATTTTGACACGCTTGCCGAACAGGCGGGAGAGGGCTTTGAAACACTCACGAAGACCTATGATTGCTTCGACGGCTCGACCGTCCGCGTGAAAAAGCTCCTGTCCAGTCCGCTCATGGGCAAGATCGGCATGACCGGCGGCTTCATCTGCTTCACCGGCGAGAGCTGCGTCAGCACGACCACACACACCGCCTCTATGCCCTTCACGATGTGCCACGAGATTGGGCACCGCATGGCGTTTGCCCGGGAGGATGAGGCGAATTTTGCCGGTTTTTTGGCATGCGCGGCAAATGAGCGGCCCGAATTCCGCTACTCCGGCTACTATGCCGCCTTCCGCTACTGCTATAACGCGCTCTACAAGGCGGATGCACAGGCGGCGCTTGATGTCTGGTCGGGTGTGTGCGCCGAGATCGCGGCGGATTGGAACGCATCGGTGGAGCACTACGAAGCCATTCGCAGCGAGACGGCCGCCGAGGTCACGGACAATGTATATGATACCTATTTGAAATCCTTCTCTGTCGAATCAGGCGTGCAATCCTATGGGGAAGTCACAGACCTGCTTCTAGATTGGTACTTTGGAGGTGAGGCATGAAACAACGCATTTCGCTCTGTTATGCACTGGTGCAAGCGGCGATTTGGGGGAGCTACGGTTTTTTGTTCTCCTTCGCCAACCGCTATCTGCTGGCGCGCGGGCTGTCCAGTTTGCGGATCGGATTGATCCTCGGCGTTGCGACGGGAATCGCCTTCCTGCTCCAACCGCTTTTGACGGCGCTGAGTGACCGCTTCCGCTTCTTCTCCTGCCGCCGGATCTTGGTCCTCTGTGCGGGATTCATGACGCTGTGCGCGGCGGCGCTGTTGCTGCGGCTGACTACGCCGGTGATCATCGTGCTGTACGCCTTTGCGACCGTATGTCTGCAAGCCCTGCCTGCCTTTGCCAACGCCCTCGGTATGAACGCCATCCGCAACGGAAAGACGCTGAATTTCGGCGTCTCGCGCGGGATCGGTTCCGTGCTCTTCGGCGTGGCGGCGCAGGTCGCGATCCCGCTGATCGACCGCTTCGGGCTAAACACGGTGCCCTTTTGCAGCGCCGTACTCGGCATTTTACTGATGACGGCCGTGCTGGCGTTCCCCGAGCTGGAAAAGCGCGCCGAGGAACCGGCGGAGCAGCCCACGCCTGCGCTCGCGTTTTTCCGCGCGAACGGACGCTTCGCGTTGCTGCTGGTCGGCGTGGTGCTGCTGTACATCGGGCATAACGCCTTGAGCAACTGTATGTATCAGATCGCGGTCTACAAGGGAGACGGCAACGCGCAGGGGACGGCGCTGCTGATTGCCGCCTTTGTCGAGCTGCCGACGATGTTCCTGTTTACGAAGCTGCTCAAGCTCGCAAAATGTGAGCGGTGGCTGTGCCTGTCCTGCGTCTTCTTTACGCTGCGGCTGGCGCTGACGCTTTTGCTGCCCGGCGTTTACGGACTGTACGCCGCGCAGCTGGCGCAGATGCTCGGCTTTGCCCTGTTTGCGGTCAGCTCGGTCTACTATGTCGGCATGGTCATTGACAAGCGCGATGTTGTCAAGGGGCAGACCTACCTCGCCGTTGCGAATACCCTCGGCTGCCTGATTGCGCATTTCCTCGGCGGCGCATTGATTGACGGCGTCGGCGTGGGCATGGCGCTCGTCATTTTCACGGTGCTCTCCATCCTCGGCGGCGCAATTGCAATCGGCGCGGTTGTGTCCAAGCCCGCCGCAAAACAGTCGGCGTAAACAAAAAGCCATTCTGTAGGCCGCGGACATGTCCCCGCCGGTGTAGGAACTACCAACCGCGTACAAGCTCGTTTCTATGTACCGGCGGGCGGCTGATAGCTGCCCCTACGAGAACAGTCGGATGTCGCGCTGTAGGGGCGGCTATCAGCCGCCCGCGTGCAGGTACTACCGGCTCATACAGATTTGCTCGTCTGTGCCGTCTGCCGCTTACGCGGTCTTAGGGGATAGGTCTCCGCCCTGCATTGACTGGTTTGCGCAACGCACGCTCCTTTTTTATAAAATCAAACGACCCACCCGGGCGGGTGGGTCGTTTTGTTTGGGTACTCAGGCTTCTTCGATTGCCATCATTTTGTCGATGCGGCGTTGGTGGCGGCCGCCATCGTAGGGGGTATCCAGCCAAGTATCGACGATTTGCAGCGCCATATACGGTGCGACGAGATTCTGACCGAGCGCCATCATATTGGTGTCGTTATGGTGCCGCGTGGCGGCGGCGGCAATTGTGTCTGTCAGCAGGGCGCAACGGATGCCCTTGACCTTATTCGCGACGATGGACACACCGATACCCGTTGTGCAAATGACGATGCCGCGCGCACATTCGCCCGAGGCGACCGCTTCGGCAGCGGGACGGGCAAAATCAGGGTAGTCGCAGCTTTCCTTGGTATGCGTGCCGAAATCGCAGACCTCAAAGCCGCGTTCGATCAGATGCGCCTTGACCAGTTCCTTCAGTTCTAAGCCGCCGTGATCGCAAGCGATTGAAATTTTCATGTGTAAAACCTCCAAACTATCAGATCAAAATAAGTTTTGCCAAAAAGCACAGGCAAACGGCGCAGAAGAAAACGACGGTATATTCCGAATGCCCGCGTTCGGTATAGCTCTGCCAAAGCCTGCCGAGGGAGAGCAGCAGCGGAATCGGCAGCAGATAGGCGCCGCCGAGCAGCCATGCGCACAGACAGAACGGCAGAAGACAGAGAATCAACAGGCATCGTGTGTCGCGCTGCTTGAGCGTGCCGTGAAGCAGGGGAATCAGGGAGATCAGCCCGGCAAGGAACACAAAGCTGTCTTCGAGTCTTACGTTTCTCAGCAGCGAACCGCTGTGGAACAGGGAGGCGAGCTTTTTCCCGAAGGTCGGCAGCATCTCGCGATAGAAGCGGAAGGAGCGCAGCAGCTCCACGGGAGAGCCTTTCATACGGTGCGATAGGAGGCAGTAGAGCAGCCACAGCAGGAGTGTTGTGAAAAGAAAGGCGAGAAGGGTCAACAGCAGGGAGGCGGCGAGCTTTCTGCCGCGTTGCTCACGATTCCCACCGCGCCAGCGCAGCACCTGCGTGACAAGATAGGCGGCGAAGTAGCAGGGCGCGAGCCATGCGGTCTGCCGACACAACAGCAGCGCCGGAGCATAGAGCATACCGGCAGCGAGCAGCCAAAATGCGTGGAAAAACAGCGGCGCGTCATAGGGCGCGGACATCCATACATACAGGCAAAGCAGGGAAGCAAAGAGCAGCGCGGTGGAAGCCGGGGCGGCATTTTGCGTAAAGCCTGCCAGTATCGCGCAGTGCAGCGCGGGCAGCGGCTTCCCGCCGAACATCGTCCGCAGCAGCAGATACAGCGCAAGCGCCAAAAATACGCTTAGAAGCACCTGCCGTTCCAGCTGGGGCATACAGGACGAGAGAATCTGCATTGCATTGCTTTTCAGGTGCAGCCTCAGGGAGAAAAAATAGTAGACGAACCGCAGCGCGGCGGCGCAGACAGCGGTGAGCAGCGCCCAAAGGATATCCGTCCAACCCGGAAATTGAACCTGCACGGGGGCAAAACGCGGCGGATCCAGACGCTGAATCCATTCGGTTGTTCCGCGGCGCGGACGTATCGCATAGTAATACGCAGGGACAGACAGACTCAGCAGCACCGCGCAGAGGATCACCAAGGGCAGCCAAAACGGTGATACGGAGAGGAAATCAGAAACGGTACGCATGTACTCACCTCCGGAAGATTCTTCAAGTTTCTATTGTTTATAGTTTATCACAGCTTTACGCCGCAAGCAACAAAAAAATGCAGCTCCCCCTCCTTCTTGTGAGAGGGGGAGCCTTTTAGAAAGCTTATTTTTTCGTGAAAGACCACGGCAGCTCTAAGCCGAGCTCCTCAAGCTGCGAAAACGAGTCATCCTCCGTCGTGATGGAATCGAAGATCAGCGTTTCGCCGTCAAAGTGATAGGTGGTTTCGTCAATGTCGTCGCCGGAGAAGTCCTTCTCATCGGAGAAATAGAGCTTGCCGTCTTCAACCTTCCAATAGCCATCTTCCGTGGACTCTACTTCGTCAAGCAGTGTATCGGCGTCATAGCCTTCCAGCATCGTATCAACGTAGCTCTTGACATCCATGCCATACTGTGTTGCAAAGACGGAGTCAAAGGTCTCGCGGTCAACACCGGCCTCCTCGCCGCTTTGGTACAGCATTTCAATCACACCGTCAGAAAGCGATGCGATGTATGCGTTGAATGCGTCCTTATCGAGCGCCACCGCTATCGTGCAGGCTTGCTTCTCTGCCAAGGTTAACGTAAGCGTTATGGACACCGTGGTATCCGTCGGAAGGTAGGCTGCATCAATTCCGCTGCTTCCCGACAAAGCCTCGCTCAATGCCTCCGTGAGATCCAATTCGGTCTGCCATGTACCGAGAAGCTTCTTTTCTTCCTGATTACCGCAGGCAACAAGCGACAGCGCTAAAACAAGAACAAGCAAAAGCGCGGCGATTCTTTTTGTGGTTTTCATTTTTGTCCTCTCTTTTGTTGTAAAGTGGGATTATTATAGCAGCATCACATGGGATTGTCAATAGCGATTGCGTGTATCGTTTCAAAAAGTACAGTGAAGAGATTCGGAGCAGGTTGCAAATTCCGCTGCGATATGATACACTATCTTCACTTAACCGCGGGCTTCCTGTCCCAAAGCGGCGGATAGAACGGAGCTTGAAATAAGGAGGCGGCAGGGTTGAAATCCGATACCAAACAGACGATTCAGGCATCCTTTCGGACACTTTTGCTGGCAAAGTCTCTGGATAAGATCACCGTCCGCGATATCGTCGAGGACTGCGGGCTGACGCGGAATACCTTTTACTATCATTATGAGGATATCTACGATCTGTTTGACGATTACCTCGACACGCAGCTGCAAACGGCCATTGAAACGCTTCCCGCAGACAGCACTTGGGATGCGCTGCTGCTCAAGCTGCTCGAGAGCGTCTGCGAAACCCCGCAGATGGGCAGGCACGTCTTCTTCTCCCGCAAGCGGGAAGCGATGCGCCAATATCTGCATAAGGTTCTGAGCGCGGTGCTTGACCGTTATATCAACGACAGTATGCAGGGCTTGCTGATCACCGCCGACGACCGGCGCCTGATCTGCGACACCTGCTGTCATGCCGTTTACGGACTGATTGAGCAATCCCTTACGGGACCTGACGCGCCGCTGATGCGCGCGAGACTGCGCCGCGTTGCGAGGAGCTTTGACGGCGCGATCCGGCTGGCACTGGAATACTGCGCCGACCACCCGATTGCTAAGGAGGAACTGCTATGAAACAGCATAATACGATTGTAAGGAGCGCAAAGATATTAAACGTCATCTCGGCAGGGCTGATGTTTGTAACGGGACTGCTGCTTTTGGTGATCCCCAATCTCGGCACGACCACTGCGCAGCGCATTTTGCTCGGCGTTCTGTTCGGGCTGACGGGTGGGGCGAAGATTTTCGGCTATTTTTCCAATGACCTCTACCGTTTGGCGTTCCAGTTTGATTTTGCCATCGGCGTCTATTGTGAGCTGCTGACGCTTCTGATTGCGCTGCTGCCCGAACGTGTGTTTGACGCGCTTCCGCTGCTGATCTCGGTCTATGTCACGCTGGACGCGCTTTTGAAGCTGCAAATGAGCTTTGATGCCAGGCGCTTCGGTATGAAAAGCTGGGTCGCGCTGTTTGTGACGGCGCTGTTCCTGTGCGGTGTGGGCGGCTTCGCGGTCGGCTCCACCATCGCCGAGCTGATGCGCTATGTCGCAACGGTCGGTATCGCGCTGATGGTGGATGGCTTGGAGAACGCTTGGGTCACCGCGCATACCGTGCGTATCCGCGCCAAAAAGAAGAATGTCAGCGAGCATTTCGGCATTGAGGAGAAATGAACGGCTGCGCAGACACCGCCTGTGTAGGAGTGCTCCGCTCGGATTAAAAATGTGAAGGCGTCCCTCCCATGTCATTGCGAGCCGAGGAACGAGGCGTGGCAATCTCGTGCAGGAACTACCGAGTGCGTACAAATCTACAGCCTGAGATTGCCACAGCCGGTGTGCGCACTGGCTTCGCAACGACAAAAGGGGTGGTTCCTCCGTGTCATTGCGAGGAGCGCAGCGACGTGGCAATCTTGTGCAGGAAATATCCGGTGAGTACTAACTCGTTTCGCCGTACCGTCTGCCAAATCAGGCATTCAAAATGCAAAATATGCGCGTGCCGCGAAACTTTCTCTGTTTCGCGGCACGCGCTTTTCCTCCCTGTGTTGTGCGGCTGTTCGCCGCTTACATTGCAGCAGGCTCCATGTTTTTGAGCTGTAATTGCAGCTTGTCCGCAATGAGCGCGATGAATTCCGAATTCGTCGGCTTTCCCTTGGTGTTTGACACCGTGTAGCCGAAGAACCGCTGCAGCGTCTCCAAATCGCCGCGATCCCATGCGACTTCAATGGCATGGCGGATTGCGCGCTCTACCCGTGAGGGCGTGGTCGCGAAGGTCTTCGCTACCTGCGGGTAGAGAACCTTCGTGATCGCATTGATCACATCCATGTTGTTCACCGCGATGATGATCGCCTCGCGCAGGTACTGATAGCCTTTGATGTGCGCGGGTACGCCGATCTCGTGGATCATTGAAGTGACCATTGCTTCAATGCTTGCCTCTCTGTTGCGCGTGCCGGGGCTGTGCGGGATGAGACTGTCCCGCATCTCATCGAGCCGCTCGAGGACGGCGCGGCAGGTGCAGGGCTTGAGCAGTACATACTGCACGCCGAGAGATACCAGCAAATTCGACACAAACTCCGTCATAAAATCCGCGAGAACTAACACCGTTGGTTTCTTGTCCAAGGCGTTTGCCGCTTTGACCACGGCAATCCCATCCGCTTGCGGCAGCATCATGTCTACGACGAGGAACTCCGGTTTTGTCTCCCGCAGAAGCTCCGTTGCGTGGATTCCGTCGTTTGCCGTTCCGACGACAGCGTACCGGTCGGACTGCTTTAAAACGGCGGCGAGTTTCTTTGTATATTCCTCACTGCTGTTGGCAAGCAGAACGCGATACATTTTTTCCATAAACTCTCCTTCCTCCTCCAATAGAGTTTCCGTGTTCCATACGGTAATAATAATTTAGCATACCATTCGATGTTTTGCAAGGAATTTTCATCAAAAATAAGTAATTTCTTTTTGACATTGCTCGACGAAATTCGTCATACGACAAATAGTGACGACTTTTCTGATTATCCGTGCATATTCTTCCGACCCTATGCATCCCCTTCGTGAAAACGTTTCACCGAGAAGCAAAAAATGCCGCAAAGCCTACGCGACAGCGTGGTTCTTGCGGCATTTTTTCCATATGTGGTTTCCGCTTATTTTTTCAGCAAATCGCGGATCTCGGTGAGAAGCTTTTCCTCATTGCTCGGCTCGGGAGGAGGCGCAGGCGCTTCTTCCTCTTTCTTCTTGCCCAACTCGCGCAGGCGGTTCATGCCTTTGACCATCATGAAGATGACAAATGCGAGGATCAGAAAGCTGATCACGGCGGACAGAAAATCGCCGAAGCACAGGTAGTTTTCAATGACCTCGCCCGTCTCGGGGTTGATCTTGTCCCCAAAGAGAGACGGCAGGCGGATCTTCCAGCTGGAGAAGTCAATGCTGCCCGTGAAGATCGAGATAATCGGCATAATGATATTGTTGGTGAAGGAGCTGACAAGATCCTTGAACACACCGCCGATGATTACGCCGATTGCCATGTCGAACATATTGCCCTTTACGGCGAATTCCTTGAACTCCTTTAGAAATTTGCTGCTCTTCTTTGCCATAGCTTTTCTCCTTTCTTTCAAATTTTGGGGTATTGCGAAATGCCTCGGTGAGCCGATCGAGGCTCGCCGTTGTGAACTGCGTTTACTTTTGAATGATCTCCAGTCCGCCCAGGTACTTACGCAGCACCTCCGGCACCACAACCGAACCGTCGGCACGCTGGTTCTGCTCGACCATCGCCGGGAAAATACGAGAGGTTGCCAGACCGGAGCCGTTCAGCGTGTGGACAAACTCTGTCTTGCCTGTTGCCTCGCGGCGGAAACGGATGTTGCCGCGCCGCGCCTGATAGTCACGGGCGTTCGAAACCGAGGAGACCTCCTTATAGCCGTTCATGGACGGGATCTGAATCTCAATGTCGTAGGTACGCGCCATGGATGCCGAGCAGTCACCTGCGGCGAGCTTGACGGTGCGGAAGTGGAAGCCGAGATCGCGTACAATGGCCTCCGCCTTGCCGACCAGCTCCTCAAATGCCTCGTCGGACTTCTCGGGCAGGGTATACTGGAACATCTCCACCTTGTTGAACTGATGCCCGCGCACCATGCCGCGCTCGTCCGCGCGGTGCGAGCCTGCCTCGCGGCGGAAGCAGGGGGTATAGGCAAAGAGCTTATGGGGCAGCTCCGCCTCCGTCAGAATTTCTCCGCGATGCAGCGAGGCGAGTGCTGTCTCGGCGGTCGGGAGCATAAAGTGCATCCGATCATCCGTCGGATTTTCGATCTTATAGACCTCGTCGGCAAATTTTGGGAACTGTCCCGCCGTTTCGCCGCATTGGTACTCGAGCATATGCGGAAGAATGACCATTTCGTAGCCGTCGCGCAGATGGCAGTCGATGAAATAGTTGAGCAATGCCCATTCCAACCGCGCGCCCAGCCCGCGATAGATCCAAAAGCCGGAGCCTGCCAGCCGTGTGCCGCGCTCATAGTCGATCAGTCCGAGGTCGGTGCAGAGGTCAACATGGTGCTTCGGTTCAAAATCAAACTTGTGCGGCTCGCCGTTATAGCGCAGCGGCTCGTTATTCTCCTTGCCGCCCGGCTTGAGATCGGGGTCGGGGAGATTGGGAAGGGAGAGCATCAGTGTGCGGTATTCCGCCTCGACCTCGGTCAGCGCCTTGTCGTTTTCCGCAATCTGCGCCTTCAGCTCCGCCATACGTTTGAAAATCGGCGCGACATCTTCGCCCGCCTTTTTCTTCATCGGGATTTCCTTCGAGACGCGGTTCTGTTCCGCCTTATCCGTCTCTGTTTCGAGAATCAGCGCGCGGCGCTTGGCGTCCAGCTCCAAAATACGGTCAATCTGTGCGTCGCAATCGACCTCCTTTGCCCGAAGCCCTGCCTTGACTGCCTCGGGATTGTCCTTGATTCGCTTGATATCCAGCATGTTTTCCACCTCAAATGAAATAATATCTGTAACAGAAATTATAATGAAATTCTCTGCCGCCTCAGGGCAGCTTGTCCAGCAGGGCGTCATAGAGCTGCGCCGTCTCGTCAGACAGCGCGTCGGCATAGCCCTCCAGCTCTGCCATATAGCCGTGGAAGGAAACCGTGTTTTGCGTCTGCCACGCATTTTGCGCCAGTGCCAAAAGCTCGGCAGCCTTTGCGCTGCGTACCGTCGTGTCCAGCTCGGCGCGGAGCTGCTCGTTTTCGCTGTGCGCCGTCTCCAGCTCGTCTTCCATCTCTTCGATGTTTTCTCGCGCGCCGCTGTTTGCCGCATTCAAATCGTCCTGCATGGTATGTACCTTCACCAGCAGCGACAGCGCTACCAGCAAAAAGGCGACCGCAAACATAATGCCTAAGTACTCCAACATAGCGCGCTTCTTTCGGGGGGAGAGCGGCGCCTCCTCGGTTTCCTTCATCTTTTGCACTTGTTCAGACATTTGCTTCCTCCGTGCGCGGCAATGCTAACAGCGCGTCATACAGGCGCTGTAGATCGTCCTCGCCGTAAAATTCCAACTCAAAACGCCCCTTGCGCTTGCCGCTGACGATTTTGACGCGCCGCCCAAGCTGCTTTGTCAGCATCTTTTCGCACTCGCCGACATAATCGACAGCCGGTGCGGGCTTTGCTTTTTGCGGCTTCTCCTCTGCCGCCATGCGCTTGCACATGGCTTCCGCCTGCCGCACGGACAGCCGCAGCGCGATGATTTTCTGCGCTGCCGCCTTTTGCAGACGTTCGTTTGGCAGGGACAGTACTGCGCGGGCGTGCCCTGCGGAGAGAGTTCCGTTCTCTACCAGCTCGCGCACCTCGTCTGGCAGTGCGAGCAGACGCAGCGCATTTGTGACCGCCGGGCGTGATTTTCCCACCCGCGCCGCCGCCTGCTCCTGCGTCAGACCGTATTCCTCCATCAAAACGCGGTAGCCCTCCGCCTCTTCCATCGGGTTGAGATCCTGCCGCTGCAAGTTTTCAATGAGCGCAAGCTCCATCACCGTTCTGTCATCCGCTTCCAGAACGACGACCGGCACTTCCTCCAAACCTGCCATTCGCGCCGCTCGCCAACGGCGTTCACCGGCGATGATCTGATAAAAGCCGCCGTCCAGCGCGCGCACCGCAAGAGGCTGCAAGATGCCATGCTCCGCGATGGAGTCGGCAAGCGCTTGCAGCTCCGCCTCGTCAAAGCTCCTGCGGGGCTGGTTCGGGTTCGGCTCGACCTTTTGCAGGGGCAGCGATGTAATTGTATCCGATGCGGGCGCAGCGGAAAAGTCGTCGATCAGTGCGCCGAGACCTTTCCCAAGCCCCCGTTGCTTTGTTGCCATTTTGGTTCCTCCTATCGCGCGACCGCCGCGCCGTCCCGCTTCAGAATCTCCTCCGCTACGCTGAGGTATGCGACCGCGCCGCGTGAGCTTTTGTCATAAGCGGTTACCGGCAGACCGTGACTCGGCGCTTCGGCAAGCCGCACATTCCGCGGAATGACTGCGGCAAACACCTTGCCGGGGAAGTGGCGGCGCACCTCCTGCGCAACCTGATTTGAAAAATTCGTCCGTCCGTCAAACATCGTCAGCAGCACGCCGAAAATCTCTAACTTCGGGTTCAATCGCCGCTTGATGGCGCGAAGGGTAGACATTAAATCGGATAAACCCTCAAGGGCGTAATACTCGCACTGCACGGGGATCAGAATGCTGTCTGCCGCGCACAGCGCGTTGAGCGTAAGCAGCTCGAGTGACGGCGGACAGTCAATAAAAATATAATCGTAGGCATAGCGCAGCGCGTCGAGCTGTGTTTTCAGCCGATATTCGCGTTTTTCGAGAGAAATCAATTCCACGGATGCGCCTGCCAGTGCTGCGGTCGAGGGAATGACATCTCCGAAATCCGTCTTGACGACGCATTTTTCAGGCATAACGCCGCCGATCACCATCTCGTAAGCGCCGTTTGTGACCTGACGCTTTTCAACGCCGAGTCCCGAGGTTGCGTTTGCCTGCGGGTCAAAATCGCACAGCAACACTCGCGCGCCCGAGGCGGCAAGCGCTGCGGTCAGGTTAACGGCGCTTGTCGTTTTCCCGACACCGCCTTTTTGGTTGACGACCGCGATGATCTTGCCCATTGCGCCGCCTCCTTTTCTTTCTTTTCGCTTCCTTTAATCATAGCACAGTCGAATCGGTTTTGCAACTGTTTCCCCCAAATCAAAAAATAAAAATTCCTATGTTTCACGTGAAACATAGGAATGGAAAAAATCAGTATTCGCGGATGACCGCGCGGACTTTGCCTAAGATCACCGCCTCACGCCCGTCAATAGGGGAATAGGCGGGATTCTCCGGCATGAGCCAAACCTCGCCGTTCTTTCGACAGAGCCGCTTCACGGTGGCCTCGTCGCCGAGCAGCGCTACAACGATATCACCGTGGTCTGCGGTTTGCTGCGCGCGGACAATGACCTTATCTCCGTTCAAAATTCCCGCCTCGATCATCGAATCTCCACGCACCCGAAGCGCGAAACAGCCCTCCTCCGCGTTCCACGGGAGATATCCTTCGATGTTTTCCACGGCAAGGATCGGCTGACCTGCCGTGACAACGCCGACAATCGGCACACCCTGCGGCGCGGTTACGGAAATGGCGCGGTTCTTTGAGCCGTCAACGGATATCTCCCCAAGTCGATCTAATTCGGAGAGATGATAATGCACCGACGCGGTAGAACGCAGCCCGACGGCCTGCATGATCTCCCGCACCGTCGGGGGATACCCGTTTTGCGCGGTGTATTCTCTTAAATACGCAAGAATTTCCTCCCGCTTTGTGCTTTTGCGTCCCATAGCTTCATCTCCCGTAAAGTCGTTATCGAATCTGTCCTTTTCGCATTTCGTATCATTCAGTGAGGTTACCCTCTTCTACCTTTATCTTGGGAACCTCTGAACAAATCGGTTGCGGCGCTCACCGGAGCTTTTACCGCAACTCTTCGGTTCGAAAATCTTGAAATACAAAAAGTATTCCTCCGGTTTTCCAACCACAATTTGCGGCAAAATTCCTCGCCGACCGCTCTTGCAGATTGATTCAGAGCTTCCCTGGAAATGATATGTAGGGCAGGGACATGTTCAAGCCGGCCGCGTAAGCGGCAGACAGTGCGAATGACCAAGTTTGTACGCAATTGGTAGTTCCTGCACGCGCCGAGGACATGTCCCCCCCTACATGGAGTTTTTGACAATGCTGTGAGATTCCCTATACTGTCATTGCTAGCCGAGGAGCGAGGCGTGGCAATCTGCGGCATCTATATCTATACTATAGCACAATAAAAACGGGATTGCAAACATTTGTTTTAAAAAATGCCCTCAAAATTAAAATCCGGCAGAAATTCCGTTGTTGCGGAAGAAAACTCCTGTGTGTAGCCGTTTATCACGCCGCAAAGCTCCATCCATGATACTGCACCGTCGTATTCCGCCTGCGTTAGGGTCCTGTCGAGCGGCGGCTTTTGCGCGCCCATCGGTACGTACTGACACATCAGAGAAAACAGCACATCCCTTTTCGGGAAGCTGTCCGCGACCCATTCAATGACCCGCAGCGTATTCTCCAAATACCCCGGTAATACCAAATGACGGATTAAAACGCCGCGCAGCAGAATTCCGTTCTCGATCACAACGCCGCCGGTCTGTCGATACATCTCCAAGATCGCCGCGGTTGCTGTTTCAAAATAATCCGGCGCGCGGGACAGCTCTGCCGCGAGTGCGTTGTCGGCATATTTGAAATCGGGCAGATATACGTCAATTTTTCCATCCAGCTCCCGCAGCGTTTCAACCCGCTCATAGCCGCCGCAGTTCATCACGACCGGCACGGGCAGCTTCGGCGTGAGCGCAGGCAGGATAGAGGGTAAAAAATGCGTCGGCGTTACAAGGTCGATAGTCTCCGCACCTTGCGCGATCAGACGATCAAAAATCTCCCGCAAATGCGCAGCGGATACCGCGACGCCGCGAGCGCCAACGGAGATTTCTGCGTTTTGGCAAAAGGAACAGCGCAGTGTACAGCCGCTGAAAAAGACCGCACCGGTGCCTTTTTTGCCGCTGATCACCGGTTCTTCGCCATGATGCAGCATCGCCCGCGCAAGCGTTGGCTCGGCAGGCATTTGACAAAAGCCGCGCTCTCCCTGCAAGCGATTTACTCCGCATCGGCGCGGACAGAGGGCGCAGTTTTCATAGGTCAGCATAAAATTCCTCCGATTTCGGATTTACGAAAGCTTAAGAGTATGGTACAATAATAACAGATAACGCCGCGTCTGCCAAGCCTGAATTTCCGGCGCGGATAAAACAAAAAAGAATGTTTCACGTGAAACAAAGGAAAAATGCCATGAAGAAAAATGAAATCTACCGCGCGGAGGTCACGGGCTTTACCAGCGAAGGACTCGGCGTATGCCGTGTGGACGGCTGCGCGGTCTTTGTGCCGAACGCCGCGCCCGATGAGGAATATGAGCTGCGCATTACCCACGTCGGAAAGAATGCAGCGCACGGGAAAATTGAAAAGATTCTCCGCCGTTCGCCGGAGCGGATCAATCGCCGCTGCCCTTACGCGAAGCAATGCGGCGGCTGCGAATTCTGGCACCTGACCTATGAGGTGGAGACACAGATCAAAAAGCAGCGTGTCCTTGACGCTTTGAATAGAATCGGCGGACAGAACCTGAACGATCTGCCGATCACACCCGCGCCGACCTGTGAAAGCTATCGTAATAAAGCCCTCTATCCCGTTGCAGCAGGAAAAAAAGGACTTGTCGCAGGGTTTTATAAAAAGGGAACGCACGAGGTCGTGCCGATTGACCGCTGTTTCATTTTGCCGGAGTGCGCAGACCGCGCTGTTGCCGCCGTTCTTGCATGGGCGAAGCAGGCGAAGGTCAGCGCGTATGACGAAACCACGCATACGGGACTTTTGCGCCATATCTTCGTCCGTCACGCCGAAATGACAAAACAGGTGATGGTCTGCCTCGTCGTCACCCGCGACGAAATCCCAAAAAAGGAGCTGCTATTGTCACTCCTGCAAGAAAATGTCAAAGGTCTTGCATCAGTCGCAGTGAATGTCAACCCGCGCCGAGGCAACGCCGTCCTCGGAGATACGACGCGCATTGTATGGGGTAAGGATGCGATTGAGGACGTCCTGTGCGGACTGCGCTTCCGCATTTCGCCGCGCTCGTTCTATCAGGTCAACCGCACGCAGGCGGAAAAGCTGTATGAAAAAGCCCTCGAAGCTGCCGACCTGCACGGCACGGAACGCGTCCTCGACCTCTACTGCGGCACGGGAACGATCACCCTCTGCCTCGCCAAACGCGCCAAAAGCGTCATCGGCGTCGAGCTGATCGAGGCAGCGATCCAAGACGCAAAGAAAAACGCCCGCCGCAACGGCATCGAAAACGCCCGCTTCTTCTGCGCCGACGCAGGGGAGGCAGCAAAAAAACTCGCGCAGGAAAATGAGCTGCCCGACGTGATCGTCGTTGACCCCCCGCGCAAGGGCCTGTCCGCCGATGTCATAGAGGCCATCGCCCAAATGTCCCCAACCCGCGTTGTCTATGTCTCCTGTGACCCCGCCACCCTCGCCCGCGACCTCCGCCTCCTCGAAGAACGCGGCTATCAACTAAAGCGCGCCGAAGCCTTAGACCTCTTCCCCCGCTGCGCCCATATTGAAACGGTGTGCTTATTGTCTCGACAATAAGGCAGCAAAGGAGAGCGTATTGCGTCGAGGGGAGATTCCTTAACACAGACAGCCACAGTGAAAAAGAAAACGTGATTTCAGAAGCAATGAGATACTTTGGAATGCTCTGACATAGGAGACAACGATGAGATTTACAAATGTTTATTTTATCAACGGCACGGCCTATGCAGGAAAGTCCACCTTGGTGAAGCTGTTAGCGGAAAAGTACGGTGGTATCGCCTGCGAAGAAAACTACCATGACAGCATGGTTGCAGACTTGGACGCGAAGGAATTTCCAAATCTGACGTACACCCGTGATTTGCAAAATTGGAGCGATTTTATTCGGCGGACACCGGACGAGTACGAGGCGTGGGTCGATGGAGTAACCATGGAATGTGCCGCGCTGGAACTGAAAATTTTGGAGAAATTGAGCCAAACCGGGCAAAAAATCTTCGTTGACACCAACATCCCGGCGGAGATGCTTCGTGAAATTTCCGATGACAAGCATGTGCTGATTATGCTGGCTGATCCGAACATTTCCGTCAACCGTTTCTTTGACAGACCGGACAGAGAAAAGCAGTTTTTATACCAATTGCTTTTGCAGGAGGATGATCCCCAAGCGGCGATGGAGAATTTCCGAGAATGTCTGCGCCGGATCAATTCCAAGGAGCGATATGAGGCTTTTTATAACGCCGGTTTCTCTGTCATTGTCAGAGACGACAACAGGAGCATAGAAGAAACACTCAAATTGGCAGAGCAGGCATTCGAACTATAATTCCTCCCGTAGGGCACGGCGACTCGGCGTGCCGTCCGCGAAGCGGCAGACAGGGAAAGCAAGCATATTAGTGCGTCAAGGGGACGTATCCGTTGACACACTTTTTCAGAGAGGATTTGCCCTTGGGTTCTGTCGCAAAAGGAGGAATATTTCTAAAATGAGCAAGGTTTTACTGACGGTCACTGAGAGTAGATGCAGGTGCGGGTATTTGAAGGCGGGGGATACCTTTGTTGTTGAGGATCTCTGCCCGCCGATTTGTCATGAGCTTTGGAATAACATATACCCGTCTGTGTATGCGTTACAAAACGGCGCGACATTGGACTACGGGAATAGCAAAGAGAAATGCTTTGACGCATTGTGTCCCGACGAAGGCAGGGTATGTATTCATGGGGAAGTCATGGAATGAAAAAAGTGTCACGGGATCCGTCCCCATGGCACGCAAGCAGGGGTTCATCGACCAATTCAACAAAGTATGAGACAAGCGCAGAGTAATGGGGCACGCCGATGCCTGTCCGCCGGTGCTTCGTGTTGAGGATTTTGACAAAACGGAATAGAAAAGATGGGATTGGTAAAAAAGTCACGGAAAGAGGTAGCCGGTGCAAAATGGCACCGGCTACAAAAATAAGCAGAAGAAACGACTGCTTCCGGTGGGGTAGCAGCCGTATCGTGGCAAAATAAAGGGCAAAAAACAATAATCCATACCGTGAAGTGAATTTCAAGGAAAACGAGAAAGAATAGTCGGCAACAGGGCGTTGACAGAGCTTGACAAAAGTGACAGCAGCTTCGTAAAAAACTTTCAAGTAAACAAGGGAAACTTTCAAGTAGCATTTGCGCTACAAAAGAAAATAGGCTATATCTTGTTGTTTTCCCTCAAAAAAGAAACAATATTTAGACTTTTTCACTTTCAAGTAGTACAAAGCAAATTTCAAGTAAAACAAGAAAATTTACTACCCTTACTTCCGTCGTATGGTGTAATACTTTGTGGGATCGTTTACTGCTGTACTGTGTTCTTCAACAATACCCAGTTCGATGAGTTTCTTTACATGTCCTGATACTGTCGGTCGTGTGCGTCCGAGCATTGTTGTCAGTTCGCTCGGTGTGCATCGCTCCATATTCGCAATATAAAACACGATCTGCCGATCTATGGCGCTCAGTTTCGACCAGATATTTTCTAACATAGCTGCACAGGACTCGATATTTCGCAAAGAACGCGCCGCTATATTATTCTTTAACTCCAATTCCACGGTATTTCCATTTGGCTCAGAAAACACCGGAGGATCAAGAAAAAAATTGTTCATATCCACATAGATTCTTTTAACGCCTTCATTCAGTTCACGAACCCATCCAAAGTCACTCAGTACGCGCGCAATGACAGGATTTCTGGAAAACCTTGTGTTTTGAATGTTTTCGACAGTAACAATACTGGGTAGTCTGCCCGGGCTGCGGAATTCAATTCGGTCATCGTACATCGTGATGCGAATATAATCGCCCTGTATCGAATAATCGCGATGCGTTACTGCGTTAACAAGTCCTTCCAGCCATGCAAAGTCAGGATACTCCGGCACACGAACAAACTTCCCGTTCATCCCCAACCGCTGGAATTCTCGCATTTGAGACTTTAAAAGTTGTTGCCCTTCGGCGATAGCCAAACTAAGAGGCTTTTCAATCGTTACATCCTTTATCAGATTCATGCTTATTCCGACTCCGGCATAAAGCCCCTCATATCGAAGAAATCGGATTCTTGCAGATGGCAAAAACTGAGTAGGGTGTCGTCCGAATAAAAGAATCGCGGCAACTGTTAATTTCCAGTTTCCTGCTTCCCGTTTCAGCAGCCCTCGAGCTTTCAGCACATCAAGTGCAGTACTTGCGGAGAGTCCAAGTATTTCAACATACTGCCGTATCAGATTCTCGTCTAAGTCGTCCATGGTTGCATCGGGAATAATGCGGGATTCGTAGCTTTTAATGCCACGGGAATACTCCAACGCAGTAAACTCTTGAGGCGTCAGCTTATGTGATGTATCACCGATTCGGAGATAGGCATCTCCGTTTTTCATACAGATGATTTCATCCGGACTGACTCGAATATGAAACAGTAAAATACTGCAAGGCGCTCCGTTTGTGTCATTACAGAGCACCTTTTCAATCTCCATATGAGGAGGAAACCTAAGATGGTCTATGGCTGCTTTGCGAAAATCATTTTCGTGCTCCGCGGTAACACCGGTGATCGTACCATCGTCCTCAACACCGACTGCTATCACACCGCCGCTGGCGTTGGCGAAGGCAGAAAGTTGGTGTGCAAAGTCCTTTGTCGCAATTTTTTCACTTTTGCGTTCAAAGTATTGTCCCTCTGTCAGACTCTGCAGTTTATCCAATGATAATGTCGGGTCAAACTTTGAAATGCTGATAAATTCCATACAGACCGCCTCCACTCTATAAGAGAATTATAGCACAGATCCGTTAAAAATAACAGTGTTTCAAGGAAATGAAAACCAAAAAGTTTGTATCCTTGTTGTGTAAACCGAAGGAAGCTTTCCTCAAAAGACATATTAGTATTTCAAGGCATGATTCCCCTGATGCTGGGAGTTTTTGTTTTTCCTGTTCGAACGCTTGCAAAGGGACGAAAAAAATGCTACAATATACTGTAAAAATGTATCATTCGGAGGACTCTCCCATTGGAAACGAAAACGACTGTGATCTCCCCGGAGGAGATTCGGCGGCAGAACGCGATCTGCGGCGAGATCAGGGAATATTGGGCGGCGCAGGGGGTTACGCCTTTGGCGTTTGTGGACACCTACGGCTGCCAGCAAAATGAGGCGGATTCCGAGCGGATTCGCGGGATGCTCGTGGAGGCGGGCTACGCTTTAACGGACACTGAGGAGGGCGCGGACGTCATTGTCTTAAACACCTGCGCCATCCGTGAGCACGCCGAGCAGCGCGTGTTTGGCAATGTCGGCGCGCTTGTGCACACGAAACGCCGCCATCCGAGGCAAAAAATCTTTCTCTGCGGCTGCATGATGGGGCAGCCTGCCGTCTCTGACCGCATCAAGCACTCCTATCCCCATGTGGACGGCGTATTCTCGACCCATCATCTCTGGGAATTTCCCGCGCTGCTGCTGCGTGTGCTGAAAACGGGTAAGCGCGTCTTTGCCGTCGAGGATTCGGCGGGGTCCATCGCCGAGGGGCTGCCCGTCGCACGGACGAACAAGCTCAAGGCGTGGGTCAGCGTGATGTACGGGTGCAACAATTTCTGCTCCTACTGCATTGTGCCCTATGTGCGCGGACGGGAGCGCAGCCGTCTGCCGGAGGAGATTTACCGCGAGTGCGAGGATTTGATCGCGGCGGGCTATAAGGAGATCACCCTTTTGGGGCAGAATGTCAACTCCTACGGCAAGGATTTGGGGATCGGTGTCGATTTTGCCGATTTAATGGCGCATATCGCGGAGCTGGACGGCGATTTCCGTCTGCGCTTTATGACCTCGCACCCGAAGGACGCGAGCTTTAAGCTCTTTGACACGATTGCGAAATATCCCAAAATCTGCAAGCAGTTCCACCTTCCCTTCCAATCGGGCAATGACCGCGTTCTGAAGGAGATGAACCGGCATTATACGAGAGAGCAGTATCTGCGCCTCGTCGATTACGGCAGGAGCTTGATGCCCGACCTCGTTTTGACGAGCGATGTGATTGTCGGCTTCCCCGGCGAGACGGAGGAGGAATTTGAGGACACAATCAGCCTGATCGAGCGCGTGCGCTATGACGCGCTGTTTACCTTCATTTTCTCGCCCAGAGGAGGCACACCTGCGGCGAAAATGGCGGATCCCTTTACCAAAGCCGACAAGAACCGCCGCTTTGACCGGCTCTGCGCCGTGCAGAACGGTATTTCCGAGGAAAAGCACCGCGCCTATGTTGGCAAGACGCTGCGCGTGCTGATTGACGGCAGAGACGGCGAGCTGCTCACCGCCCGCACCGACGGCGGCAGACTGGTGCGTCTCGCAGGCGGCGACGAGCTGATCGGCCGGTTTGCCGACGTTCGGATCGACGGCTGCACAACATGGAGCCTGACGGGAAGGCTGTGTAAAGGCAGTGAATAGAGAATCGTGAATTGTGCATCGCGCGGATGAAAAAACATGAAGGCTCCCCTCGCGTGTCATTGCGAGCCGAGGAACGAGGCGTGGCAATCTATGCAGTCTCGTTCTTGTACACGGTTGGTAGTTCCTGCACGAGATTGCCGCGTCGCTGCGCTCCTCGTAATGAGAAAGCAGGGAGTCTGTGCGTAAGCTATTCACCATTCACTATTCACTATTCACTATTCACTGTTCACTGAAATAGTAGAAACGGAGGAACACGGCATGGCGGAACTGACGCCGATGATGCGGCAGTACCTTGAGATCAAAGAGCAGCATCCGGACTGTATCTTATTTTTCCGGCTGGGCGATTTCTATGAGATGTTTGCCGACGACGCGCGGCTGGCGTCGAAGGAGCTGGATCTCACGCTCACGACCCGCGACCGGGGCAAGGAAAAATCGGAGCAGACACCGATGTGTGGCGTGCCGTACCATTCCGCCGAGGCCTATATTGCGCGCCTTGTGCAGCGGGGCTACAAGGTCGCCATCTGTGAGCAGATGGAGGATCCCGCCCTTGCCAAGGGGTTGGTCAAGCGGGATATCACCCGCATTGTCACGCCGGGCACGGTCGTGGAAAGCTCCATGCTTGACGAGAGCAGAAACAACTATTTTGCCTGCGTGTTCGGAAACGACGGGCGTTATGGTCTCAGCTTCTGTGATGTCTCGACCGGTGCGTTTTACGCAACCTTTGCCGAGGGGGAGCAGGCGATGGATCGCGTGATTTCCGAATTGGGGCGTTTTGCGCCGTCGGAGGTGCTGCGCGGCGGCACGGCGGTGAAGGATGAGACGCTGACAGAGGCGCTGCGCGAACGCTTGAACTGCTGCGCGGATATGGGCGCAAACGAGCTGTTCGAGACGGACGCTACGGCGGCGCGGGTCACGGCGCAATTCGGAAAATCCCTCGAAGCCCTCGGGCTTGTAAAATATGAAGAGGTCTGGCGCAGCGCGGGTGCGCTGTTGCGGACGCTGCGGGAGCTGCAAAAGGTCAGCCTGACGCATGTGCGCAATTTGGAATTCTATGTCCACGGGCGTTTTTTGGAGCTGGACCTCTCCGCGCGCCGCAACTTGGAGCTGACGGAGACGCTGCGCGGCGGCGAAAAGCGCGGCAGCCTCCTGTGGGTGCTCGACCATACCAAGACCGCGATGGGCAGCCGTATGCTCCGAAGCTGGCTGGAAAAGCCGCTCTTAAGCCCTAAACGCATTTCCATGCGGTTAAACGCGGTTGAGGAGCTGACGAAAAATACGCCGGAGCGCGACGGCTTGCAGGAGCTTTTGCGCACCGTGTCCGATTTTGAGCGCGTTATGGCAAGAATCGTCACCGGCGCCGCGAATGCGCGGGACCTGTTATCTCTACAGTACGGCTGCGAGCCTCTGCCTGCCTTGAAAGCCGCGCTTGCGCAGTTTCAAAGCCCGATGCTCGGCGTCGTGCAGGACGAGATAGACGATTTGCAGGATATCTGGAAGCTGCTCGCCGCTGCGATTGAAGAAAATCCGCCCTTTACCGTCCGTGAGGGCGGCATCATCCGCGCGGGCTACTCCAAGGAACTGGACGAGCTGCGGGATATTGTCTCTGGCGGCAAGGGCACCTTGGCGCGCATTGAGGCGGAGGAGAAGGAGAAGACCGGCATTAAAAACCTGCGCGTGGGCTACAACCGCGTGTTCGGTTACTATATCGAGGTCGCAAAGGGACAGGTTGACCTCGTCCCTGAGACCTATATCCGCAAGCAGACCCTTGCCAACGGAGAGCGCTACATCACGCCGGAGCTGAAGGAACTGGAATCGACCATCCTGACGGCGAAGGATCGCATCACGGCGCTGGAATATGACTTATTCACCCAAATTCGCGAGCATTTGGCATTGCAAGCCGAGCGGGTGCAGCGCACGGCGCAGGCAATCGCCTGCCTCGACGTGCTGACGAATTTCGCGGCGCTTGCCGTGCGGCAGAATTACTGCAAGCCTGAGGTGGATGTCTCGGAGGAAATCGTGATCCGTGAGGGGCGGCATCCCGTGGTGGAACAGGTGCTGAAATCCAGCCTGTTCGTCCCGAACGATACCGTCCTCGACTGCGGCGAAAACCGCACCGCGATCATCACGGGCCCCAATATGGCGGGCAAGTCCACCTATATGCGGCAGGTCGCGCTGATTGTGCTGATGGCGCAGATCGGCTCGTTTGTGCCGGCAAAGTCCGCGCATATCGGCATTGTTGACCGCATCTTCACCCGAATCGGCGCGTCGGACGATCTCTCCATGGGAAAATCCACCTTTATGGTGGAGATGTCGGAGGTTGCAGAGATCTTGGCGCATGCCACGGCGCGGAGTCTGCTGATCCTCGACGAGATCGGGCGCGGCACGTCTACCTTTGACGGCATGGCGATTGCCCGCGCGGTGGTCGAGTATGTTACGGACAAGAAGCGCCTCGGCGCAAAGACGCTGTTTGCGACGCATTACCACGAGCTGACCGATATCGAGCGCGAGATCGGCGGCGTGAAGAATTATAATATCGCGGTCAAAAAGCGCGGCGGGGATATCGTCTTTTTGCGCAAGATCGTCCCCGGTGCGGCGGACGACTCCTACGGCGTGGAGGTCGCGAAGCTGGCGGGTCTGCCGGAGAAGGTCGTATCCCGTGCGCGGCAGCTTTTGCATGATTTGGAGAGCGGCGCGCCCGTGCGGACGGTCGAGGTTGCGGCAAATGACCAGATCTCGATCATGAGCATGGAAAACGACGCCCTGCGCAAGCGGTTGGAGTCGATGTCCGTCGAGACGATGACCCCGATTGAGGCGATGAACGCCTTGTTTGAATTAAAAAAGATGGTTTGAAAAACGATGTAGGGCGGGGACATAATTGTCCTACAAAGCGTTGATGGGCAACCCTAATTTGTCATTGCAAGACCACTGCGCACACTGGTTGTGGCAATCTCCGGATGTGGGTTTGTATGCAGCTGACAGTTCCTGCACAAGATTGCCGCGTCGCTGCGCTCCTCGCAATGACAGAAAAGGCTACCCTATTCTGTCATTGCGAGACCAGTGCGCACACTGGTTGTGGCAATCTCCTCCGGATGTGGGTTTGTATGCAGCTGACAGTTCCTGCACAAGATTGCCGCGTCGCTGCGCTCCTCACAATGACATATACGGGAAGCTTGTACGCAGTTGATGCTTCCCTGCACCGTCTGGGACATGTCCCCGACCTACAGAGGATAAAATGAAGGAGATCATGGATGCGCGAGACGTTTCGGGAGCGCGATGTTGTTGCGCCGACTAAAATAGAGCTGCTTTGCGGTTTGGGGTGCTGGCTCCTTTATCTGTCCGGCATTCCGGAGCTGCTGCGCTGGCTGCTTCCGCTGCTTGGCTTTGACCTTGCCGGCGTGCGGGGCGCGAGTTTTGCGCAGATTGCGGCGTTTGTGCTGGATTTTATTGTGATCCTGCTCGTCTTCCGCAAATTCCTTTGGCGCTCCGTCCAGCCGTTGAAGGGGAAGCGCTTGTTTTCCACCGTTCTGCGCGGATTTGTCTTTTACTGGCTGCTGGCGTATCTCGTCTCGCTGCTGATTATGTTCCTCAGCGTCGGAATGGATGTGATGCCCGAAAACCGCAATAACGAGGCGATTGGCACGATCCTGACGAATTACACGCTCCCGATGGCGATCAGCACGGTCATTTTTGCGCCGGTGACGGAGGAGTGCCTTGTGCGCGGCGTGCTGTTCGCGCCGTTTTGCAGGCACAAGCCGTGGGTCGCCTATCTTGTGACAACGGTGCTGTTCGGGCTGCTGCATACGTTCCAGTATATCGGCGTGCAGCCGTGGAGCGTGCTTGCCCTTTCCTTCCTGCAATATCTGCCCGCCGGGATTGCGCTCGGCTGGGTTTATCAGCGCACGCGCAGCATCTGGGGCGCGATTGTGCTGCACAGCCTGATCAATTTGGTCGCCGTCGTGGCGATGGTCTGACGGAGGTGGAACCATGCCAAAAATTCAACAGCTTTCGCCCCATGTGGCGGACCTGATCGCAGCGGGTGAGGTCGTGGACCGTCCCGCAGGCGCGGCAAAGGAGCTGGTCGAAAACGCCATTGACGCAGGGGCGAAAAATATTACCGTGGAAATACAAAACGGCGGCATGACCTTCCTGCGGGTGACCGACGACGGCTGCGGTATGAGCGCCGAGGACGCGCCGACCGCCTTTTTGCGCCACGCGACGAGCAAGCTCCGCGAGGCGAGCGATTTGGAAGCCATTCATACCCTCGGCTTTCGCGGTGAGGCGCTGGCGGCGATCTCCGCCGTCTCCAGAGTCGATCTGATGACGAAAACCGCCGATGCGGAATTCGGCACGGGGCTGCATTTGGATGCCGGCATCGTGACGGAACAGGGCGATGTCGGCTGCCCGAACGGGACGACGATCATCGTCCGCGACCTGTTTTATAACACACCCGCGCGCATGAAGTTTATGAAGCGCGACACCGTGGAAGCCTCGGCGCTTTTGAGCATGGTGCAGCGGCTTGCCCTCGCGCATCCGGAGGTTGCCTTCCGCGTCCTTAGAGACGGGGAAGAGCAGCTTCATACGGCAGGGGACGGGCGGCTTTACAGCGCGGTCTATGCCGTGATGGGCAGAACGACCGCACAGGAGATGACCGAGGTGGACAGCCGCTATGAGAAATATGCGCTCACGGGCTATGTTTCCAAGCCAAACGCCTCCCGCGGCAACCGCAGCAATCAGATATTCTTTGTCAACGGCCGCCATGTGCGCTCAAAGTCCATGACCGCCGCCCTTGAGGAGGCGTACCGCAACGCGCTGATGGTCGGGCGCTATCCGTCCTGCGTGCTGCATTTGACGATGCCGGAGCATTTGGTCGATGTCAATGTCCATCCCGCCAAGACCGAGGTGCGGTTTCTGAACGAGCGGGATGTGTTTGACTGCATCCGCTACGGCGTGCAGGGCGCTTTGGAGCGGGCGAGCGGGCGCGTGCCGTTACAGCTTCCGCATTCGGAGAAACCGAGGACGCAGACGACTGCCGTACCGAAACAGAATTTTTTCCGCCGGATGAGCGCCGAGGATTACCGCGCCGTCGCCGCCGTGATGCAGGACAGCGCGAGGGCTGACAAGCTTGCTTATGACACTGTAGGGGCGGATATTATCCGCCCGCGAAGAGTGGAAGGCACCGCTGAAACGGAGAAGATTGCCACGGCCGCTGCGCAGTCTCGCAATGACAACGTAGGACAGGGACATGTCCCCGCCGGTGCAGAAACTACCGACTGCGTGCAAACCTGTTCACCCGTACCGTCTGCCGCTTCGCGGACGGCGGGGACATGTCCCCAGACTACAGTGGGCGATGACACAGTAGGGGCGGATATTATCCGCCCGCGAGATACGGAGGAAGGCACCGGAACGGACAAGATTGCCACGGCGCAAGCGCCTCGCAATGACGGCGTAGGTTCGAAAGCGCCTGCTGCGGAAGATGATGATGCCTGCACCGGCGCGTCAGGGATGCCGCAGGCTACGGCTTCTCAGGAGACGGAAATTCAGCAGGAGCTGCCGTTACAGACGCAGTCTTACCGTGTGGTAGGCGAGGTCTTGGATACCTATATTATTGTCGAGCAGGACAGACAGGTCTTGCTCATCGACAAGCACGCGGCGCATGAGCGGATCCTTTTTGAAAAGCTCCGCAGAAGCAGCGAACCCATCATGTCGCAGCTTCTGCTGGAACCGATTTTATGTCAGCCGGAGCGCGAGGAGGCGGCGATTCTGATCGAAAACGCTGCGCTTCTGAATGAATGCGGCTTTGAGGTCAGCGACTACGGCGACGGGACGCTTGCCGTGCGCCGCGTTCCCGCAGAGCTGGATCCTGCCGACGCGGAGAGCGCGCTCAATCAGCTCTCAAGCGATCTCCTGAGCGGCAAGCGCACCGATCCTGCCGCGCTGCGCGACACGATGCTGCACACGGTGGCGTGCAAAGCCGCGATCAAGGGCGGCAGGCACACCGACGCCCGTGAGCGGGAGTCCTTGGTCAAGCAGGTGCTCTCCGACCCGTCGCTCAAATACTGCCCGCACGGCAGACCGATTGTTGCCGTGCTGACCGCTTCACAGTTGGAGCGGAGCTTTAAGAGGGCATGAGGATGGAGCTGTTTTGTATTGTCGGCCCGACCGCTACGGGAAAGACCCGCCTCTCGGTTGCCTTGGCGCAGAAGCTCGGCGCGGAGATTGTCTCCTGCGACTCCATGCAGCTCTACCGCGGCATGGACATCGGCACGGCGAAGCCGACGGCGGCGGAGATGGGCGGCGTAAAGCACCATATGCTGGATTGCGTTGACCCGCAGGAGGAGTTTTCCGTCAGTCGCTATGTCGAGCTGACGGAAGCGTGCGTGCAGGAGATTTTATCGCGGGGCAAGCCCGTGATCGTCGTCGGCGGCACGGGGCTGTATGTGGATTCGCTCGTCGCGGGACGGGAGTTTGCGCCCTTTCCGCAGACGGGCAGACGGGAGGCGCTGACCCTTCGGGCGCAGAGAGAGGGCATCGAGCCGCTGATGGAGGAACTCCGTGCGGTCGATCCCGAGGCGGCGGCAAACATTCACCCCTCGAATCAAAAACGCGTCATCCGCGCGTTGGAGGTCTATTTGGAGACGGGCAAGACCATCACCGAGCACAACCGCGAGACGCAAAGCCGACCGCCGAAATACTGCCCGCTTTGGATTGGACTGGATTATGTCAACCGATCTGCTCTCTATGCGCGCATTGACGCCCGTGTGGACGAGATGTTTGCACAGGGCTTGGTCGAGGAGGTGCGGCGGCTGCTGGAAAGCGGCGTTCCGCCGACTGCGACGAGTATGCAGGCAATTGGCTACAAGGAGCTGACAGCATTCCTGCGAGGAGAGGACAGTGTGGACGCGGCGCGGGAAAAGATCAAGCTCGCCTCCCGCCGCTATGCCAAACGGCAAAGGACATGGTTCCGCCGTAATGCGGATATCCATTGGATTGAGCTGCCCGACGCGCCCGATTTCGACGCGGTTTTGCGGCAGGCGGAGGAAATCTGCGCAGGTCAATAAACTGTAGACAGGGGCATGTCCCCGCCTACAGAATCGTGCGAAGCACACCGCAGTCATTCACCCTTCGCCCTTCGCCTAATAGATTGCCACGTCGCTGCGCTCCTAGCAATGACACAATAGGGTGACCCATTTGTCATTGCGAGACCGGTGCGCACACTACCCGCAAGGGGTACGCCACATCCGTAACGCTCGTTCCTCGCGAACGGCTGCGCAGTGGTCGTGGTAATCTCCGGTTGCAGCTCGGTACGCACTTGGTAGTTCCTACACCGGCTTAGGACGTGTCCCCGGCCTACAGGGGCAAAAATTATTTCATGGTTTCCGACTGGAGATTCGGGAATTCGACAAGGACAAGCCATTACAATAGGAGTATCCCAAAAATAAGAAAAGAGGTACTCAAAAAATGGCAAACACAGAAAATTTGCAGGATCTGATCTTAAACGAGGTACGCAAGGAGCATATTCCGGTGACGATGTTCCTGATGAACGGCTTTCAGATGAAAGGCATCATCACGGGCTTTGACAGCTTTATCGTCGTCTTGAGCTCTGAGGGCAAACAGCAGATGATCTACAAGCACGCGATCTCCACACTTGTGCCGCTGCAGCCCGTGCGTGTCCCGCTGTAAGCTTGGGAATCTCTGAATCAATCGACTGCGGGGTTCAGCGGATCTTTTGCCGCAACTTTTCGGCTTGAAAACCTTGAAATACACAAAGTATTCCTGCGGTTTTCAAACCTCAGTTTGCAGCAAAATCCCTCGCTGACCGCTCTTGTAGATTCCTTCAGAGCTTCCTTAGGTCGTCCTGCGTGCCGACTCCCGTGGGGAAGACGTAATAGGAGGACCCAATGAGAAAGCAGGGCGAATTTTACTTAAAGCTCATTTCCATACTGCTGGCGGTCGTAATCGCGGCGTATGTGCTGTTTTCGGTGATACTGAACTCCGGCAGCAGCTATGCGCTTGAGACGGCTGTCTACTGCGAAGTCGGCGACGGGGTGACCGTTTCCGGCTTTGTGGTGCGTTCTGAGGAGGTGCTGGTGAGCAATGCGCCGATTGTCGTATGCGAGCTGACCGAGGGCGAACGCGTCGGCGGCGGACAGCGCGTGGCGACCGGCTATCAGTCCGGCAGCGCACGGGAAAACCGAGAGGAGCTGAATTCGCTGAAAAAACAGCGCGATCAGCTTGCCTATGCCGCAGAAGGGTCGGACAGCAGC
The DNA here is from genome assembly GCA_029225225.1 of Bacillota bacterium. Taxonomy (GTDB): domain Bacteria; phylum Bacillota; class Clostridia; order Oscillospirales; family Oscillospiraceae; genus JAZOXB01. The sequence continues at coordinate 36,528 of JAQXWB010000065.1, forward strand.
AATGCCGCCGCGCTCGACGGCGAGATCTCCGGCATGATCGTCAACCTTGCAGTGCAGACCTCGCAGCAGCGCTTCAGCGCAGCGCGGGCTACCGCCTCGGAGCTGGAGCCGTTGGTTTTGCGCCGCAGCGTCTCCGGCGACGACAGCGCGCTGATCCGTCAGCGTATTTCGGACATTGATCAGCGCATTTCCGTGCTGTCGGCGCAGACCTCGACCGGTGCGACCGCCATTACGGTTGCGGAATCGGGCTATTTCTCGGAGCAGACGGACGGGCTGGAGCGCATTTTAACCCCGGAGCGCGTGGAGACGATGAGCCTCTCGGAGCTGCGCGCCTTGGAGGAGGGAGAATACAGCGCGCCCGATCACGCCATCGGCAGGCTGATTCAAGGGCAGAAATGGTACTTTATCGCGGAGATTCCGCAAGCACGCGCCGAGCAGTGCGAGGAGGGCGACCGTCTGACCGTCAATTTTGCCGACGGCGCGCTGCAGGGACTGCGAATGCGCGTGGAGCGGATCGGTGCGGCGGAGGACGGAAGCTGTGTGATTGTCCTCTCGTGCGAAAAAATGCTGCAAAATGTCACGGCGCTGCGGCGGCAGACGGTGGACATCGTGTTTGACACCTATGAGGGTCTGCGGGTGCCGAAGGCGGCGATCTATTATGTGAACGGCGAGACGGGCGTTTATATTTTGGAGAGTGCCCGTGCCGACTGGAAGAAAGTCGAGATCCTTTTTGAGTACGGCAATGACTATCTCGTCCGCTGGGACGACAGCGATACGGACAACCTCTGGCCGAAGGATGAGATCATTTTGACGGCGGAGGACATTTCGGATGGGAAGGTGATGGAATGATAGCGGAAAACATCGCGGCGATCCGCGCAAGAATGGAGGATGCCGCACGCCGCGCGGGAAGGGATCCGAAGGAGATCCTTCTGTGCGCCGCGACGAAAATGAATGACGCAAGCCGGGTGCGCGAGGCGATTGCGGCGGGCGTGGACTGTTGCGGGGAAAACCGCGTGCAGGAGCTGGTGCAAAAGAGCGCCGAACACGCCTATGACGGCGCGCCCGTGCATTTCATCGGACATTTGCAGACCAATAAGGTCAAGCAGGTTGTGGGAAAGGTGACGCTGATCCAGTCCGTAGACCGGCTGCCCTTGCTCGAATGCATCGAGAAGGAGGCGGCGCGGCAGGGCATTGTGCAGGATATCCTGCTGGAGATCAATGTCGGGCAGGAGGAGAGCAAATCCGGCTTCACGGCGGAGGAGACTCCCGAGATCGCTGCTTCGATGGCGCAATATCCGCATTGCCGCCTGCGCGGTTTGATGGCAATTCCTCCCGTCAGCGAAAAAAGCGGCGATAATTGCAGATATTTTGAAAAAATCCGCAGAATTGCTGTTGACATAACAGCCAAAAAACAGCATAATAGTCTTATGGATATTTTGTCGATGGGGATGACGGACGACTTTGAGGACGCCATTGCCTGCGGCAGTACGATGGTGCGCGTCGGCACTGCCATTTTCGGCGCAAGATATTACCACAACAACGGATAACATAACGGAGGAATGTACTCATGGGCTTCATGGATGAAATCAGAAAGCTGACCCACCCTTATTCCGATCAGGAAGAAGAATATGACGATTACGACGAGGAAGAGGAGCTGCCCGAAGAAACGCCCGCTCCCGCCTCCCGCCGCAGCTATAGCCGTACCGCCGCACCCGAGGCGCCGCGCTCCAGCGCGACCAGCCGCGTTGTGAATATTAACGCGACCACGCAGCTTCAGGTCGTTTTGGTCAAGCCGGAACGCTTCGATCAGGTTTCCGAAATCGCGGATCATCTGCGCGATAAGAAGGCGGTCGTGCTGAATCTGGAAACGACCAACAAGGATGTCTCCCGTCGTTTGGTGGACTTTCTCTCCGGCTGCGCCTATGCGCTCGACGGCAAGATCAAAAAGGTTGCGATTTCCACTTATCTGATCACCCCGTATAATGTCGGTGTGGTCGGCGATTTAGTGGAGGAGCTGGAATCGAGCGGTATGCGTTTTTAAAGGCTGCCCGCGATAAAGAAATAACAACGGCAAAGAGAAGGAGTAGAGAACGATGCTGACACCGCAGCAGATACAGGAAGTTAGCTTTGAAAAGGCTTTGTTCGGCGGATATGACATGGACTCGGTGGATGATTTTTTGGAACCGCTGACGGACGATTATATCACGCTGTATAAGGAAAACTCCGTTCTGAAAAGTAAAATGCGGATCCTTGTGGATAAAATTGAGGAATACCGCAAGCATGAGGCCTCCATGCAGAACGCGCTGATCGCCACGCAGAAGACCTGCGACCAGATGATTGCGGAGGCGGAGAAGAAGTGCGCGAAAATGCTCCACGACGCTGAGGAGAATGCTTCTGCGAAAGCGGAGAATGTTGACGCCTTGGTCGGCGAGGAAAAGGAGCGCTTAGAGGCTGCGCGGAATGCCACCGCCCAGTTCATCGACGGCATGGAAAAACGAATTCGCCGCCAGTTAGAGCTTTTGGAGGAGCTGCGCAAAAAGGAGCTCTCCGCGCCGAAGCGGGATGACAGGACAAGAGTCTTCGGGAAACGCGAGCCGGCAGCGGAGACGCCGAAGCAGGCCTATGACTACGACAAAGAGCCTTCCGCGCCGACCACGCAGGAGAAAGCGGACGCCTTGATTGAGGAGATCGGGATGCGCATTGAGGAGAGCCTCGGCGGGCCAACCCTCGGCGACATAGCAACGGAAAAACCCGAGCATTCGACCCACGGCGAGCTGCCTCCGGCAAAGCAGAAGCTCTTTGATGAGCTGAAGTTCGGCAGAAACGCCGAATCGAAGAAGAAATGACGGTAGCCGCAGCCGCGGGGCTGTGCTGACGTCCAAAACCGAATAGCATGATGCGTCGATGGGGACGAGTAGCCCGTTTGCCGCGTACAGAGAGCTGTCGTTTGGTGCGAGACAGCCGCGGTGCCGTGTGAATATCACCCCGTAGCACCCTGCCCGAATGCAGTAGGGCGGGACGGCTTGCGCCCGTTACCGCGCACGAAAGTGTCCTTTCCGCAGGCGGAGAGGGAACAAGAGTGGTACCGCAGAGCACGTCTCTGTCTCTTGATGAGACAGAGACGTTTCTTATTTTGCAGCAGTGCGCCGAACGGTGCCGTAGGGGCGGCTATCAGCCGCCCGCAATTCAAATCCGTGCGAAGCACACCACAGTCATTCACTTTTAGTTCTTAGCCCAAATCGGTTCCTACACCGGGCGGCTGATAGCTGCCCCTACGCCGTTTGAATGTGTTGGGCGTATCATATGCAAGAAAATCAATTCTCATGGAGGATTTTATGGATTACAAGAACACCATCATCACACCGAAAACCGATTTTCCCATGCGCGCGGGGCTGCCCACGCGGGAGCCGCCGATGCTGGAGCATTGGAACAAGATCGACGTCTATTCCCTTTTGCTCGAAAAGAACAAGGGTAAGCCTGCTTTTATCCTGCATGACGGGCCTCCCTTCTCCAACGGCGATATCCACATGGGGCACGCACTCAACAAGACCTTGAAGGATTTCATCGTCCGCTCCTACGCCATGCGCGGCTACTATACGCCGTTCACGCCCGGCTGGGACAACCACGGCATGCCCATCGAGTCCGCGATCATCAAGAAGAACAAGCTCAACCACAAGACCATGCCCGTGACGGAGTTCCGCTCCGCATGCGAAGCCTTTGCCGAGGACTTTATTCAGCGGCAGATGGCGGGCTTCCGCCGTTTGGGCGTCTTGGGCGATTGGGAGCATCCCTACCGCACGATGGACAAGCACTTTGAAGCCGAAGAAGTTAAGGTATTCGGCGAGATGTACCGCAAGGGCTACATCTACAAGGGCTTGAAGCCCGTTTACTGGTGCCCGAAGGACGAGACGGCGCTTGCCGAGGCGGAGATCGAGTATCAGGACGATCCCTGCACCTCCATCTATGTCAAGTTCGCCCTCAAGGACACGCAGGGCAAAATGAACACCGAAAACACCTACGTCGTCATCTGGACGACCACGCCGTGGACGCTGCCCGGCAACCTCGCCATTGCTTTGAACGCCAACGAGAGCTATGTCCTCGTGGACGCGAAAAACGGCGAACGCTATATCGTTGCGGAGGCGCTGCTGGAAAAGACGATGAAAGCAGGCGGCATCGCGGAATATGAAATTTTAGAGCGTCACGAGGGCAAATTCTTCGAGTATATGACCGCGCAGCACCCCTTCTTGGAGCGCGATTCCCTGCTTGTCTGCGCGGACTATGTCACAATGGACTCCGGCACGGGCTGCGTCCACACCGCCCCCGGCTTCGGCGCGGATGACTATCAGACCTGCCGCCGCTACAAGATCGACCTCATCGTCCCCGTGGACGACAGAGGCTATCAGACCGCAGACGCGGGCAAGTACGCGGGGATGCGCTATGATGTCTCCAACGAGCAGATCGTCACCGATTTGAAGGAATCGGGCGCGCTGTTTGCTTCCGAGGTTTTCACCCACAGCTATCCGCACTGCTGGCGCTGCAAGAGCCCGATCATCTTCCGCGCCACGCCGCAGTGGTTCTGCTCGGTCGAGTCCTTCAAGGATGAGGCGGTCGCCGCGTGCGAAAAGGTCCAATGGCTGCCCGCGTGGGGCAAGGATCGCATGGTTGCCATGATCCGCGACCGCGCCGACTGGTGCATTTCGCGTCAGCGCCGCTGGGGTCTGCCGATCCCCGTGTTCTACTGCAAGGACTGCGGCAAGCCCGTCTGCACGCCTGAGACGATTGATCATATCTCCAAGCTCTTCGACGAGAACGGCTCGAACATCTGGTTCGCCAAGGAAGCGATGGAGCTGGTTCCCGAGGGACTGACCTGCCCGCACTGCGGCGGCAAAGCCTTTGAGAAAGAGACGGACACCCTCGACGGTTGGTTCGACTCCGGTTCGACGCACATCGCCTCCCTGCGCCGAGAGCATCCCGACCTGTGGCCGGCGACGATGTACCTTGAGGGCGCGGATCAGTACCGCGGCTGGTTCCAGTCGAGCCTGCTGACGAGCGTCGGCGCACTCGGACAGGGCGCACCCTTTACCAAGTGCCTCACCCACGGCTGGACGGTGGACGGCGAGGGCAAGGCGATGCATAAATCCCTCGGCAACGGCGTCGATCCCGCCGACCTGATCCGCGATTTCGGCGCGGACATCGTGCGTCTGTGGGCGGCGTCGGCGGATTACCGTGCGGACGTGCGCTGCTCCAAGGAGATTTTCAAGCAGCTCTCGCAGAACTATCTGAAATTCCGCAACACCGCGCGCTACTGCCTCGGCAACCTCGACGGCTTCGACGCGAATCATCTTGTAAAGCCGGAGGAAATGCTCGAGCTTGACCGCTGGGCGATGACGAAGCTGAACGGACTGATCCGCACCGCGTTTGAAGCCTATGACAACTACGAATTCCATGTTCTGACCCACGCGATCAACGATTTCTGCGTGGTGGAGCTGTCGAATTTCTACCTCGACATTCTCAAAGACCGCCTCTACTGCGAGGCGAAGGACGGTCTGAAGCGCCGCAGTGCCCAGACCGCGCTGTTCCTGATCGTGGACGCGATGGCGAAGATGTTCGCGCCCATCCTGCCCTTCACCTGCGACGAGATCTGGCAGGCGATGCCGCACCGCGAGGGCGACGACACGCGCAACATCGTCCTCAACGAGATGGCAAAGCCCTATGACGAATATGCGCTCAGCGAAGCGGAGATGGCGAAGTGGGACACCCTCATCGCCCTTCGCAGCGACGTCAACGGCGTTCTGGAGACGGCCCGCGCCGATAAGCGCATCGGCAAGGCGCTCGAAGCGCATGTCGCCCTGTATCCGACGGATGACGCCGCAAAGACCTGCCTCGAAGCGGTCAGGGAGATGAATCTTGCGGAGCTGTTCATCGTCTCGGACGTGCTGCTCGAGGGCGAGAAGCCGCAGGAAGCAAGCGTCTGCGCGCACGGGGAGAACTTCTCCGGCATGCTGATCGAGGTTCGTAACGCCGAGGGCGTCAAGTGCCCGCGCTGCTGGATGCACTCGACCAAGGCGAACGAGGAAGGACTCTGCCCGCGCTGCGCGGCAGTCATTGCGGAGATGGATCTCGGCGCATAAAGCGGAGACTGTTTGCATGAAAGTGTGTCTTACGCACAGAGCTTGTGCGGGAACTGCCAATGCGCAGAATTTTTTCTCCCGTAAATGATTCTTTCGAAGGTTCGGCAAGTTTTACCCCCCTCGGAGGCGTATGCTTTCGAGGGGGGATTTTCATGAAGCATGAGAAGCGATATTTTCTGTTTGCGTGTTTGGGAGCGATCATCGGCGGCAGTGCGCTGCATTTTCTCTATACGGCGCTGCCGAATCCGCTGACGGCATTGATCGCGCCGGTCAATGAGAGCGTTTGGGAGCATCTGAAGCTGCTGTATTATCCAACGCTGCTGGCGGCGTATCTGCTCTCGCAATGTACCATGGAGCGGCAACGACTTTGGAGCGGCTTTTTGCTCGCGGTGCTTGCCATGCCGCTTTTTCTGGTGGGGGTGTATTATCTGCTCGTCTGCGGCTTTGGCGTGGAGGGACTGCTTGCGGATATTGGGCTGTATGTTTTCACGATGGCAGGCGGCTTTGCGCTTGCCTATGCGATTTATCGCAAGGGGGTTGACGTCCGCACGACGGGAGTGCTGCTGATGCTTGTGATCTTTTACGGCGCGTTTTTGGTCGTTTTCTCGTTTGCAGCGCCGCATTTCGGCATTTTTCTTCCGCCGCAATAGAAGACTGCCGTGCATACAGACAAAAGATTTGTACGCAGGAGCCGAAACTGCGGCTGTAGGGGCGGCTATCAGCCGCCCGTCGGTACAGCGGAACAGGTTTGTACACGGTCGGTAGTTCCTGCACGCAGGCGGCTGATAGCCGACCCGATGCCATGGAGGAGAGCTGCATAAAATGAAATCTCCCCTCGTTGGGAGGGGAGATGGTGGTTATTCTCGGATTAAGGGCATGCTCATGCAGCGGGGGCCGCCTCTGCCGCGGCTCAGCTCGCCGCTGGGGATTTTTAAGACGGTGATGCCCTCCGCCTCCATCAGCGCGTTGGTGACATAGTTACGGTCGTATGCGATCACCGTACCGGGGCGAATGCACAGGGCGTTCGAGCCGTCGTTCCACTGCTCGCGCTGCGCCGCGATTTGGTCGCCGCCGCCGCAGCGCAGTAAGGTTACCTGTTCCGCGCCGACTGCGTCGGCAAGCACCTTTTCAATCGGGGCATCTAAACGCCGCGCTCTCGGACTTCCGTGGACGCCCGGCGTCAGCTCAAAGATTTGCAGAGATTCTAAAATGGTCGGATGGATCAGGAATTTGTCCGTGTCGATCTGCGTCAGCACGGTATCCAGATGCATAAAGGCGCGGCGGCTGGGGATATCAAATGCCAATACCCGCCGAATCTGCGCCGCCTCGTCACGGAAAATGTTCCTTGCCAGCCGCTCGACTGCCTCCGGCATCGTGCGCTGAGAAATACCGACGGCGATTGTCTCAGCGCTCAGGTTGAGAATGTCGCCGCCCTCTAAGCTGAACGGCTCCTCCGGCTTATAATAAAACGGCACTTTCCCCGCGTAATCGGGGTGGTGATGCAGGATATAGTCGCTGTAGATCGTCTCGCGATTGCGCGTGTCGGAGTACATATGGTGCAGGGAGACGCCGTGCCCGATGCTGGCAAAGGGGTCGCGCGTGAAATAGAGGTTCGGAATGGGGTCGAGGACAAAATGGGTGCGGTCGCTGCGCAGTGCGGCAAGCGAGGCGGCTCCGTGGATGGGCAGCTCGTCAAAGCACACGCCGGACATCGTCTTGTTCACCAGCTCGGCAGCATCCCGCGAGGCAAGCAAAACCTCTGTAAGCGGTTCGCGATAGCTGTCGGCGACGGGGCCGCTGCGGTGAATAAAATCCGCGACAAATTGCTCCTGCAACGCCGCGCTTTGCGCTAAGGTCTGCGCTGCCAGTTCGCTCAAATAGACGACCTCAACGCCGTTTTCACGCAGAGTCCGGGCGAAGGCATCATGCTCGGATTGCGCGCCGAGGAGATACGGTATGTCGTCAAACAGGAGCTGCTGGAGGGAATTCGGCACAAGCTGTTCCAGCTCGCTGCCGGGGCGCTGCAAAAGTACCTTTTTCAGCGGTCGGACTTCACTTCTAACATGGATTGACATGGTATTTTCCTCTTTTCATATTCGGTGCCGAAATGGAAACATCTCATTTAGTGTATCATACTTTAAGCGGAAAGGCAATAATCTTTCGTCGTTTCCGGGGTGGATTTCGAGTGATATTGCTGACGCAGTTTTGGGTTATGGGAGCGGGACACCAAGGACGGCGTCCGGAAGAAGCGCCTCAATTTTGACGCGGCGGAGCGTGTTTTGCTCCATCGGCTCACGGACGCAGACCTTTTCGCCGTTCGGGGCGTGCCCGGTAAAATACGCCCCCTCGGGCTGCTCAAACAGCACCTCCTGCACCGTGCCGATCAGCGCGCGGTCGTAGCGCTCCCGCAGCTTTGCGGCGGTCTGCCCGGCTCTTGCAGCCCGTTCTGTCTTGACCGCCTTCGCGATCTGGTCGGGCATGGCGTCGGCAGGCGTTCCCGCGCGACGGGAATAGGGGAAGATATGCATTGCCGCAAAGCCGCATTTTTCGGCAAATGCTAAGGATTCCTCCAGCTCCGCCTCCGTTTCGCCGGGGAAGCCGACAATCAGGTCTGTTGTCACCGCGCAGCCGGGGAAAGCATCGTTCAGCAGACGCACGCTTTCATAATATCGCGCGGTGTCATATTTGCGGTGCATCCGTTTTAATACCGTATCACTGCCGCTTTGCAGGCTGAGATGGAACTGCGGGCAGAGATTGGGCAGAGCGGACAGGCGCTTGCAGAATGCCTCGTCCACCACTCGCGGTTCGAGCGAGCCGAGACGGACGCGCAGCTCGGGCACGGCACGGCAGAGCGCCTCGGCAAGGTCGACAAAGCGGCTGCTGTCCTTAAAATCCCAGCCCCATGAGGCGATCTCAATGCCCGTGACGACGATCTCGCGGTAGCCTGCCGCAGCCAGCGCCTTTGCCTGCTCTACCGCTTCGGCAAGGGGCAGGGAGCGGACAGGGCCGCGCGCATAGGGGATGATGCAGTAGGTGCAGAAGTTGTTGCAGCCGTCCTGCACCTTGAGCATGGCGCGAGTACGCTCAAACAAGCCGCCTGCGGGCAGAACCTCATAGGTGCGACGCCGCAGCGCCTCATCCACGGAAACGAGAGGTGTGCGCTCCTTCTGCGCGCAAGCCTGCAAAAGCAGCTGCACGAATTCCTCTCTGCCGCCGCTGCCGCTGATCACATCCACGCCCATCTCCCGCACCGCGTCGGTGCTGACCTGTGCGTAGCAGCCGCATACGCCGAGTACCGCGTCGGGATGCTCGCGACGCAGACGGTGAATCAGCGTTCGGTTTTTACGATCCGCGACCGCAGTGACGGTGCAGGTGTTGACGATCAAGGCGTCGCTCTCCGCTTCCGGTGCGAGGGTGTTTCCCAATGCGATGAGCTGCTGCTCCATCGCCTGCGTTTCGTACTGGTTGACCTTACAGCCGAGGGTAAAACAATGAAATTTCATATATTATCTCCAAAAATCCTTTTTGAAACCTTCAAAAAATTGAACAAAAGATGCATTGCATTTTTGTGCAAATAGACGGTATAATGTGCATATTACTATTTTAACAGGGTTTAGAGAAAAAGTACAGTCCAAAGTTGCTTGAACTGCAAAATGGGCTGCCCTGCGCCGCAGAGGCGGCAGAAGGAGATTGTTTATGACTGTAAGATTCGAGTCTTTGGGTGATGTCAAGGAATTTGTCGGGCTTGCGACCTTACAGCCCTATGCCGTACAGGTACAGGATGGCGACCGCATGGTGAACGCAAAGAGCTTTATGGAGATGTTCACCATCAATTTTACGCAGCCGCTGCTCGTTGAGGTCGCCGGGAAGGAGAACGAAGCGGATTTTGCCCGCGCCGCAAAGCGATTCCTCGTCTGTGCTTGAAATTCCCAAGGGCTGACCTTTTTCAAAGAACACATATTCCATCCCCTTGCTTCATACGCTTGTACTGCGATGAAGCGGAGGGGATTTTTTATGAAACAACGAATTTTGTCTGTTCTTTTGGCGTTGGCGCTGATGCTCTGCGTGCTGCCTGCGGCGCGGGCGGAGGGAGTGGAGATTGCCGCGCCCTCTGCCATTTTGATGGACGCGGCGACGGGGACGATCCTCTATGAGAAAAACGCCCACGAAAAATTAGCGCCTGCCTCTGTGACAAAGGTCATGACGCTGCTTTTGGTCATGGAAGCGCTGGACAGCGGGCGTATCTCGTGGGACGATATGGTTACCGCCTCCGAGACGGCGGCAGGCAAGGGCGGCAGTCAGGTCTATTTGGAGGTCGGCGAACAGATGAGCATGGACGAAATGCTGAAGTCCGTCGTGGTCAGCTCCGCCAACGACTGCGCGACTGCGCTTGCCGAGCATGTCGCGGGCAGCGAGGCGGCGTTCGTGGAGCGGATGAACGCCCGCGCGGCGGAGCTGGGACTGGAGGACACGCATTTTGTCAACTGTACGGGGCTGGACGACGAGCCGAACGCCGCAGAGCATCTGACAAGCGCGTATGACATCGCGGTGATGTCGCGGGAGCTTTTGAAGCACGACGAGATCCGAAAGTACACAACCATTTGGATGGATACGGTGCGCGACGGGCAGTTCGGCCTGTCAAACACCAACAAGCTCGTGCGCTTTTATCAGGGGACGACGGGGCTAAAAACGGGTTACACCAAGGCGGCGGGTCATTGCCTCTCGGCTTCCGCGCAACGCGACGGGATCGAGCTGATCGCGGTTGTGCTGCATTGTGAAAGCTCTTCCGACCGCTTCCAATCGGCGAAAGCACTGCTTGACTATGGCTTTGCCAATTACGCGCTGGTCAGCGCGGAGCTGCCGGAAGCGCCGGAGCCGATCCGGGTAAAGCTCGGCACGCAGAGCCTTTTGACGCCCGTTTTGCAGGAGTCCGCACCGATTCTGATTGAGAAGGGGGAACAGGCGCGGGTGACAAAGACGGTGACGCTGCCGGAGGAGGTGACCGCCCCGATTGCGGCGGGGCAGCAGGTCGGCACGCTGACGATTGCCACGGACGAGCGCACGCTGGCGGAAATTCCGATCATCTCCCCGACGGCAATTGACCGCCTGACCCTTTGGGAGCTGACCGTGCAGCTGTTAAGGCGGACTTGTATGGGAAGCTGAAGGGCGTCGCAGTGAATAGAGAATAGTGAATGGTGAATAGGTCGCCGCAGCGGCTTTTTCCGTTGCTTACAGCTTATTACGCGCTTGGTAGTTTCCGCCGACAGATTTTCAATCCGCGCGGAGCGCTCCGACACTGTTCACTGTTCACTATTCATCATTCACTATTCACTGAAGCCCTGCAAAGGCGCGTCAGGGATGCCGCGCGCTACAGATTCTAAAAAGGTGCCTGCACGCGAGCGGCTGATAGCAGCCCCTACGGCGCGAAGCGGTATATGGAAAAAACGAAGCAGGCGGGGTGCCTGCTTCGTTTTTTATGATTACATATCGAAGGGTTCCATGCTGAGGACGGGGTGACCGACCTCGCTCAGGAAGGCGAGCAGCTGCTCGGGATCCTCGGTGCAGATCGTTTCATCGGCGATCATGTCGGTGAAGTTATCGACATCGTACAGCTCCTTTGCCGTCGCGTCGAGCTTCTCGCGCATCTGCTCCTTCAGATCCTTCGGCAGCCAGACGATTCTGCCGGGACCGCCTTCGGCAGCGATGAACTTCTTCGAAGCGATGAAGTGCTTACCGTGACCCATGAAGCCCGGGGTCTGCACGCCGCCGCCGGTCATGGAAGCCATCTCGGAGAAGGTCATGCCCAGCGGAGTCATGCCGGTATGCTCGCGGGTGGTGATGACAACGCCCATGGAGCAAGGCTCGACGCCGCAGATACACTCGAAGCAGCCGCAGGAGGTCATCGGGTCTTGGAACAGGGAGTAGAGTGTGACATGCTCCAAAGCGCCGTGAGAGTACTTATTGACTGCCTCGTCAACGTCCTCATAGGCACCGAGGCGCTCGTCAACGCACTTCTCCTTCGTGACAACTTGGCACGGACCCTGCGGATCCAGCTCGTTGGTCGCCTTCGCGTCCAGCCACGAGACAGCGCCGCACAGACCGAGACGCTCGGGGGTGACGATGCAGACGTGGCTCGGGGAGAACGCCTGACACATGATACAGGAATAGAACACGGGCACGGACTCGTCGGTCATGGAGGACAGACGCTCGTCGCGCTTGTCAAAGATCTCGTTCGCGGCGGCACGGAGCGCCTTGTTCGGCTCGTCGCCGACGACGATGCGGACTTGGCACTTGTCCACGACCGTGTCAAACTCGCTCTTGATCTTGGCGTAGAGGACTTCGCCGATGTGCTTGAAGCGGAAGCCCGCCTCGTAGTCCGCCTTGCTCACGCGGATGCGGATCATGTCGCGCTGACCGGTGTGCATGACGCCCTCGACGCAGTTGAGGAACTGGTGGATCTTACGCTCGAAGACCGGCTCGAAGTCGGGCTGCATCGCCTTGCCCGCGACCTCGACGGTGTAGGACAGGGAGATCTTGCTGCCGACGGGAATCTCGTCCATCTCGGGGCCTTCGACGATGATCTTGTGATCCTCGATCTCGGAGGCCTCCTTGGTGACGACCAGCTCGAAGCAGTCCTTGCGGGAGCCGTCAACCTCGACCTGCATATCGCCCTTGCGGATGATCTCGCCCTCGAAGGCAGAGGAGAAGGAGACGGGAATGTCGATGTTCGTAACCTTGAGCTTGATGCCGCGCGCCTCAATGGAGGTTTCGATCCAGTCGCGGGTATTCTCGTTGATGATGAGGGACTTCGGAACCGCCCACATATCATTGGTGTCGTTGGTGATGACGGGGAAGCCCATCTTGATGGCGCCTGCGCCGCAAGCGACGACGATATCGCTCACGGGGGCGTAAGCGTTGACCATTGCGTTGATGCGGTCGAAGGTGTAGCGATGGAAGCCGTTGGCGTCGCCGGGCTGGATGGCGCCGAAGATGAACGCCGCACGGACGACGAGGGAGATGATATGTCCGACCGCCCAGATGTCGTTGCCGACCGGCACGACGCGAACGCCGAAGTTCATTTTGTAGTCCTTCTCAACGAGCTGGTCAATGATGCCGCCGATGAGGAAGACGAAGATGCCGCGGGACTGATAGCCCTTGACGGTCTCGACGGCTTCTTCCGCCGAGGGAGCTGCGCCGATCATAACGACGAAGCCGGGAATGTCGCCCGTGACGAGCGGGACGCCAAGCTCACGAACCTCTGCGTCCGTGAAGTGGCCGTGGTAGACGGTGTCTGCGTAAGGCTCGGCGCTGCGGGCGTACTTGCAAGCCTCAATGACCTCGGCGGCAATGGCGGTGCCGATGCCGGAGGAGAAGATGGAGGCGGTGCGGTTTTCGCGCGTCATCATCGCGCGGATGTCGGTCATTGCAGCCTTCAGCTCGCCGAGGGTGGTGACCTTCTTGCCGATGTAAGCGTAGATGCAGGCGAGGTAGTAAGCGGTCGAGGGCATGGTCAGGGGAGCGGCTTCGCCCAGCTCCGCGATGACAGCGTCCAGCTCCGCTTCCGCCTTGCCGAGCATTTCGTCGGAGCCGCGGAATACGCGTTCAAAAAGTGCCATTATCGTTTCATCCTTTCAGATCTGTTTTAGGAAAAGGGGGTAGCCTCTTTGTCATTGCGAGACCGGTGCGCACACCGGTCGTGGCAATCTGTGGCTGTAGATTTGTAAGCGCTTGGTAGTGCCGGCACGAGATTGCCGCGTCGCTGCGCTCCTCGCAATGACATGGGAGGGTAGCTTGCCGTGACAATCCAAAACGCAAATTACATTGCGTCTAATTTGGCTTTGATTGCGCGGATCTCTTCCAGCGCGGTGGGGGAGCAGTCGTAGGGGGACAAGCCCTTGCGGTCGGCGTCGATGACCTCGGCGTTATAGCTGACAAAGCCGAGCAGGTCTTCTTCCGGGATGCGCGCGCGGATAAATTCGCGGTCGGAATCGTCGCGGATCTTATTGGCGACCACGCGCACCTTGGTGATGCCGATGTCGCGGGCGAGCTGCTTGATGCGGGTGTAGGTCTGCACGGAGCGCGCGCCCGGCTCGAGCACGACGATGAACTGATCCATGCAGCTTGCCGTGCCGCGTCCGAGGTGCTCCAAGCCCGCCTCCATGTCCATGATGACCACATCGTCCTTGCGGAAGACGAGGCTGGACAGGATCGCCTTGAGCATCACATGCTCGGGACAGACGCAGCCGCTGCCGCCCACATCCACCGTGCCCATGACGAGCAGCTTCACGCCGTTGATCTCGCGGGAGAGCTTGTCGGGCAGGTCGGAGACTTCGGGGTTGAGCTTATAGAAGGTGTTGCTGTCGTTCGCGCCGGTGCGCTCCTTGGCAAGCTGCTTCATCTTCGACACGGGGACGATGGAGTTGACCTCCTCCTCCGTCATGCCGAGCGCTAAGCCCAAGTTGGCATCCGGATCGACGTCGGCAGCCAAGACCTGCCTGCCCTCGTCGGCGTACAGCCTTGCGAGCGTGGCGGCAAGGGTGGTCTTTCCGACGCCGCCCTTGCCCGTGATGGCGACCTTCATATCAGATGCCCAAAGCGGCGCGCTTCTGCTCGATGCGCTCGATCATCAAATCGCCGAGTTTGTCAATGTCCAGCTCGACGGTGTAGTTCGCTTCGACCCAGTCCTTCACGCCGTGCTCGCCCTGCAGCAGGGCAGTGACTTCCTCGCTGCCCTTGGTGTAAGGATCAACGCCGAGGAAGGTGTCAATGCCGGTAGCGACGACGTAGTTGCCGATGGAGACGGCCTTTTCGCTCATCCACTCCGGCGCGCAGCCGACGACGGGAACCTGAGAAATGTTGACGCCCCAGTCCTTCGCAATGTCGGAGGCGAGGATCATCATACGGGAGATATCAACGCAGGAGCCCATGTGCAGCACGGGCGGAATATCGACCAGCTCACAGACGCGCTTCAGGCCCTCGCCGCAAAGCTCCTTGGCTTCCTTGTCCATCAGACCTGCCTTGGCAGCCGCCTGTGCGGAGCAGCCGGAGACGATGAGGATGATGTCGTTCTTGATGAGCTTCTTCATCAGTTCAATGTGCGCGGTATCGGGGCGCACTTTGGGGTTGTTGCAGCCGACCATCGCCACGGCGCCGCGCAGAACGCCGGACTTGACCACATCCACGAGAGGCTTGGTCGTGCCGGTGACATCGACATGGCTGTTCGTCACGCCGTCGAGGCAGCCCTTGATCGCTTCAACGGAGTAGCCGACGGTCGCCTTGGTCTTGAGCTGCGGGATGTTGACCATGCTCTGGTCGCGGTTCTTAAAGTTCTCGATTGCCATCTTCACGATTGCCTTGGCGTTCTCGCCCGCGTTTTCGGAGCTGAAGCGGATGAACTCGGAGTCCGGCATCCGCGCAATCGGAGAGGTGGTGATGAATTTCGTATGGAAGCACTTGGACAGGGGTCCGAGTGCGGGGAAGATGCACTGCACGTCAACGACGATGGCTTCGCAAGCGCCCGTGAGGACGACGTTCTCCTGCGAGAGGAAGTTGCCTGCCATCGGGATGCCGTGGCGCATGGCGACCTCGTTGGAGGTGCAGCAGACACCGGCGATGTTGATGCCCTTTGCGCCCATGGACTTGGCATAGGCGATCATCTCGGGGTCGTTGGCGTAGAAGACGATCATCTCCGACAGGGAGGGGTCATGACCGTGGACGATGATATTGACCATGTCCTTTTCCATGACGCCGATGTTGGCGCTGGTGTCCACGGGCTTCGGCGTGCCGAACAGGACATCGGAGAACTCCGTGCCCATCATCGAGCCGCCCCAGCCGTCGGACAGGCCTGCGCGCAGGGACTGACGGATCAGCGCTTCGGGCAGGGACGAGCAGCCCATGTGGGTCATGTGCAGCGACTGCGAAACCTCGCGGTCAATGGCGCGGGGAGCAATCTCCGCCTTTTCCCACAGCTCCTGCGTATGCTCGGGTGCACGCTTCAGGAAGCGCTGCGTGCCGAAGGGCTTGCCGTATTCCATCAGGCCGGTCTCGGCGACCTCGTGCGCAAGGTCGTAAATGTCCCTGCCCTCGGTCTCGATGCCCCATTCCGTGGCGATGCGCTTCAGCTTTTCGGGATCCTTGACGGTGTAGTTGCCGCCCTCGCGGGTCTGGTAAAGGGTGTGGCAGATTTCGCGGCCGTGGTCGGAGTGCGTTGCCGCGCCGCCTGCGGTGAAGCGCAGGTAGTTACGGGCGACGATACCGTGGACGTCGCAGCCGCAGATGCCTCTCGGCGCCTTCGGGGTGATGCGGCACGGGCCCATCGAGCAGATACGGCAGCAGGTGCCCGCTTCGCCGAAGCCGCAGTGCGGCGTCTGGTTCTTCACGCGCTGCTGCCAGCTGTCCGCGCCGACCTTCTTGCCGTTTTCCAGAAGAGAGGCGGTTGCTTCCTCCATCTGTTCGACCGTGATGTAGCGTTCTTGGCTCATAGTAGATTCATTCCTCCTGTTTTGTTTTGAGGCACAAAAAATGCACGATGCGAAAGGCACCGTTATATGAAAGCGCTTTCCGCCCCGCCGGGGACGACACGCTTTCGAATGGGCAATACGCCCAAATTAACCGATATGATTTTATCAATAAAGGGCTCTGATGTCAATGCTTATTTCGGAAAAAGCGACCTTTTTTGCACAATCTTGCGGGAAAAAGGATATCCCCCCTGCGGGGTTGGAAACGGAATGCCGCATTTTCGGCAGGACGATGTTCGGCGCACGGTATATTGACTTTTTCCTCGCGGAAAACTATACTGTGAGGTAGTGAATAGAAAGCGGAAAATCGTTCACTGCTTGGAGTTTGTATATGCTTTGTAGGGCGGGGACATGCCCCCGCCGTCCGCGAAGCGGCAGACGGTACAGACGAACGAGTTTGTACGTACTTGGTAGTTCCTACACGCGGCGGGGACATGTCCCCGCCCTACAGAATAGAATATTATTCATTATGGAGGGATAGGATATGGACGCGGAACGGTTTTTACGGGAAGCGGAGGCATTGCAGCAGACGCTTGTACAGGAGCGGCGCTGTCTGCATCAGAACGCGGAGGTCGGCTTTGCTTTGGAGCATACCGTCGCCTTTGTGAAGGAGGAACTGACGGCAATGGGGCTGACGCCGACACCCTGCGGAAAGGCGGGGCTTGTCGCGCAGGTCGGCGGCAAGCAGGCGGGGAAGGTCTTCCTGCTGCGTGCGGATATGGATGCCTTACCCATTCACGAAGAGGCGGACGTTCCCTTTGCCTCGCAGAACGGTAATATGCACGCCTGCGGACATGACATGCACACGGCGATGCTGCTCGGCGCGGCAAGACTCCTAAAGGTACACGAAGCGGAGCTTGCGGGAACGGTCAAGCTGATGTTCCAGCCCTCGGAGGAGACCTTTGAGGGCTCAAAGGATATGCTTGCGGCGGGTCTGCTCGAAAACCCGAAGGTTGACGCGGCGCTGATGATTCATGTGATGGCGGGGATGCCGCTGTCTGCGGGGTCGGTGGTCGTCTCTGCGCCCGGAGTGAGTGCGCCTGCGGCGGATTATTTTGAGATCACAGTACAGGGCAAGGGCTGCCACGGCTCCATGCCGAACACCGGCGTCGATCCCTTGAGCGCCGCCGCCCATATTCTGCTGGCATTGCAGGAGATTCACGCCCGGGAGCTGGCGATGGAGGACCGCGCCGTGCTGACCGTCGGCACGCTGCACGCGGGCACGGCGGCAAACGCGATCCCCGACACCGCCGTCATGGGCGGCAGCCTGCGCACCTTTGACGAGGAGACGCGCGCGTTTGTTAAGCAGCGCCTGACCGAGATCGCGGAGTGGACGGCAAAGGCATTCCGCGCGGAGGCAAGCGTGCGCTTCGGCACGGGCTGCCCGACCTTGCGCAATGACGCGGCGCTTTCGCAGTGCGCGGAGAAGTACGTCAAGGAGCTTTTGGGCACGGGCAGAGCCTTTTCCGTCGCGGAGCTGAACGCGGCGGGCGGCGGAACCTCGTCCAAGAGCGCGGGCTCGGAGGATTTTGCCTATGTCAGCCAGCAGGTTCCCTCGATCATGCTTGCGCTGGCAAGCGGACAGCCGGAAAAGGGCTACCGCTATCCGCAGCATCACCCGCTGGTCAAATTCGACGAAAGCGTCCTCTCCGTCGGCGCGGCGGTGTACGCCTACAACGCAATGCGCTGGCTGGAGGAGCATGCGTAAGCAAAGGAAAAACATGCGTAACTAAAAAGATGCCAAAGGAACGGACTCTCGGCATCTTTTTTGTATGCACTCGATAATTCCTGTACCGGCACGCCGTGCCGCGCGAGCGACAAGAGGTAAAAGTAAACAGGGTTGAACACAGTTGGTAGCTCCTGCACGAGATTGCCACGGCGCAAGCGCCTCGCAATGACACAGAGGGCAGCCTTTTCGTGTCATTGCGAGGAGCGCAGCGACGTGGCAATCTCCGGTTGCTAACTTGTACGCAGTTGGTCGTTCCTGCACAAGATTGCCACGGCGCAAGCGCCTCGCAATGACACGGAGGGCAGCCTTTTCGTGTCATTGCGAGGAGCGCAGCGACGCGGCAATCTCCGGTTCCTAACTTGTACGCAGTCAGTCGTTCCTGCACCGGCGGGGACATGTCCCCACCCTACAGAGGAGATATAGGAAAAGCTGCCGAACGGGGGTGTTCGGCAGCTTTTCTTGGATGTTTACGCCTGTGCGGCGGTGATGATTGCCATTTTGTAGACCTCGTCGGCGTTGCAGCCGCGGGAGAGGTCGTTGATCGGGGCGTTCAGACCGAGCAGGATGGGGCCGTAAGCTTCATAGCCGCCGAGACGCTGCGCGATCTTATAGCCGATGTTGCCCGCCTCAATGCACGGGAACACAAAGGTATTGGCATAGCCCGCGACGGGGGAGCCGGGGAACTTGAGCTGACCGACGACGGGAGAGACTGCCGCGTCGAACTGCATCTCGCCGTCGAGGGCGAGATCGGGTGCCATTTCCTTTGCCTTTGCGGTGGCCGCCTGCGAGAGGCTGACCGTGCCGCCCTTGCCGGAGCCCTTGGTTGAGAAGCTCAGCATGGCGACCTTCGGGTCGATGCCGAAGAGCTTTGCGCAATTCGCAACCTCGATGGCGACCTCCGCCAGCTTGTCCGCAGCGGAGACAACGACATTGCCCTCTTTGTCAAGGGTGTCTTCATAGGAGATGTTGATGGCGCAGTCGCCCATGGCAAGCTTCTCCTCGCCGCGGACGAGAATGAAGCAGGACGAGACAAGGTGCGCGCCGGGCTTGGTCTTGACGAGCTGGAGCGCGGGACGGACGGTGTCGGCGGTGGAGTAGGTTGCGCCGCCGAGCAGGGCGTCGGCATAGCCCATCTTGACGAGCATCGTGCCGAAATAGTTGCCCTTGGAGAGGGCGTCGCGGCACTGCTCCTCGGTCATCTTGCCCTTGCGCAGGGCAACCATCGTCTCGACCATCTTGTCCATTTCGGGATAGGTCGCGGGGTCGAGGATTTCCAGACCCTCAATGTCAAAGCCGCATTCCTTTGCCTTGCCCGTGACGACATCGACATTGCCGACGAGGATCGGGGTCAGGAAGCCTTCCTTCTTCAGGCGGGCGGCAGCTTCCAAAATACGCGCGTCGTGACCCTCGGTGAAGACGATCTTACGCGGGGTTTCCTTTAATTTTTCAATGAGACGATCAAACATGATGTTCCTCCTAAATTTCGGGCGAATGCCCGATTTTTCCCATCTATTATATATCCGCAGAGGAGAGAAAATCAAGGGTTACAGCAAAATCGGAGCGAATTTCGACGATTTTTTCACGGAGCGGGTGGCAAAACCGTAGGGAAGCGGCGCAGAGCTGCTGAGAAAAAAGCCCGCGCGTTTGGGAGAACGCCTGCGACGCCTCTGTGCCGTACTGCGGGTCGCCCAAAATGGGACAGCCGAGGTAAGCGCAGTGCAGGCGAAGCTGATGCGTCCTGCCTGTCAGCGGGTGCAGCTCCAAAAGGCTCGCTCCGTCCGCCGAAGCAAGGACGCGGTAGCGCGAACGGGCGGGCTTTCCGTCCTCGCGGATGCAGCGGAGCAGGCTCGTTTCGCTGACCCTTGCGATGGGCGCGTCGATCAAGCCCTCCGATTTGGTCGGAGCGCCGAAGACAAGGGCGCGGTAGGTCTTTTCGATGGCGCCGCTTTTGGACATGGCGCAGAGCTTGGCGTGGATATGGGCGTCTTTTGCCAACAGGACAACGCCGAGGGTGTCGCGGTCGAGGCGGCTGACAGGATGGACGGCGCAGGGCTGACCGGTCTTTTGATAGTAGCCCAGCAGACGGTTGGCAAGCGTGCCCGTGTTGCGCGAGAAGGACGGATGCACAAGCATACCCGCAGGCTTGTCCACGGCGATGAGGGCTTCATCCTCATATAAAATATGTAATCCGCCGTCCTCTGCGGGGTAGTCGGGCGTGTCCTCGTCGAGCCGAACGCGTACGGTATCGCCGATCTTTACGGGGTGATCCGTGTGGGCGGGCGCGCCGTTGACGGTGAAGGCGCCGCGATATTTCAGGCGCTTGACAAGTCCCGACGACAGCGCAAGCTCCCGCCGAAGGATCGACAGGAGCTTTGCGTCTCTTGGACTGATACAGGTCAGCTCCATCACCGCGCCTCCGTGAGCTGCGGCGCGATGTACTGCTCCAAGCAGTAGCGCATGATGGCGCGGCGGGTGACAATGCCGATAAACGCGCCCTTGTCATCCACGACGGGCACGAAGTTTTGATCGGTCGCCTTTAAAAGCAGCTCCTGCATATCCGTCGAGACGGACACGGGCAGATTATCTCTGCGGTGGCTGATGGACATAATGCCGTGCTCCTCGGTATCGCGCAGATCCATGCAGCAGAGGTTCTTGACCGCCCAGAGGAGGTCACCCTCGGTGAGCGTGCCGCAGTATTCGCCGCTGCGGCTGAGAATGGGCAGCGCGGTATAGCCCGAATGCTCCATGCGTTCGAGCGCCTGACGGAGGGTATAGTCATCGTATAAGTAAGAGCAAGAGGATTTGGGCGTGAGGAAAAATAATAAATTCAATGGAAACCTTCCTTTTTGGATGAAGTAAATGGTGCGCTTTGTGATCTGTAGTACGGGGATATGTCCCCGCCGTCCGCGAATCGGCAGACGGTACAGACGCACAGGTTTGTACGCGGTTGGTAGTTCCTGCACGGGATTGCCGCGTCGCTGCGCTCCTCGCAATGACATAATTGGCTACCCTATCTGTCATTGCGAAACCAGTGCGCACACTGGTCGTGGCAATCTTGTGCCGTTGGTAGTATGCAGTCGGTAGTTCCTGCACGGGATTGCCGCGTCGCTGCGCTCCTCGCAATGACATAATAGGCTACCCTATCTGTCATTGCGAGACCAGTGCGCACACTGGTCGTGGCAATCTTGTGCCGTTGGGTAGTATGCAGTCGGTAGTTCCTTCACCGGCTTAGGACATGTCCCCACCCTACAGAGTCAGTATAACATATTTTGCCGTCGAAGTCTGTTAAGAAAATATAAAAAAGAAAAAACGCATCGGAGAAAAACTCCGATGCGTTTTGTGCAAATTGCTGATTCCTTATGCCGTGGGCTGGTTTGCGTCCTCGATGATCTTGACGAATTTCTCGGGGACGAGGCTTGCGCCGCCGATCAGACCACCGTCGATATCCGGCTGCGCCAGCAGCTCGTAGGCGTTCTTCTCGTTCATGGAGCCGCCGTAGAGGATGGTGGTCGCGCGGGCGTTCTTCGAGCCGAAAAGCTTACGCACGACAACACGGATGAGCTGGCAGACTTCCTCCGCCTGCTCAGGGGTGGCGGTTCTGCCCGTGCCGATTGCCCAGATCGGCTCATAGGCGATGACGATCTTGCGGCTCTTTTCCTCGGGAATTCCCGCAAGCGCAAGCTTGATCTGCATGGTGATCCATTCCTCGGTGATGCCGCTCTCGCGCTGCTCCAAGCTCTCGCCGCAGCAGACGATGGGGATCAGTCCCGCTTCCAGAACGGTCTTGACCTTCGCGTTGACCTCCGCGTCCGTCTCGCCCATGGCGCGGCGCTCGGAGTGCCCGATAATGACATATTTGCAGCCTGCGTCGGTCAGCATGGCAGTCGAGATCTCGCCGGTGTATGCGCCGGAAGCATTGGCGTTGCAGTTTTCCGCGCCGATGCCGACTCTCGTCTCACGCATGGCGCGAACGGCGGCGGGGATGCACACGGCGGGGACGCACAGCGCGATATCGCACCAGCGGCCCTTCGGCAGCAGCGCCTTCAGCTCGGTCATAAATGCCTTCGTCTCCGAGGGGGTCTTATTCATCTTCCAGTTACCCGCGATCAGGGTCTTGCGGTATTTTCTGTTCATCGGTAATTCTCCTTCAATCTTACTTGTCTTGCAGGCAGGCGATGCCGGGCAGCTCCAAACCCTCAAGGAACTCAAGGCTTGCGCCGCCGCCGGTGGAAATGTGGGTGATCTTGTCCGCGAAGCCGAGCTGCTCACAGGCAGCCGCGCTGTCACCGCCACCGACGATGGTCACGGCGTCGGAATCTGCAAGCGCCTGCGCTACGGCGATGGTGCCCTTGGCGAGGGTCGGGTTCTCGAACACGCCCATAGGCCCGTTCCAAACGACGGTCTTTGCGGACTTCACGGCGTCGGCAAACAGCGCACGGGTCGCCTCGCCGATGTCTAAGCCTTCCATATCGTCGGGAATCGCGTCCGCGGCGACGGTCTTGACCTCAATCGGCCCGTCGATGGGGTTCGGGAAGCCGGCTGCAACGACGGTGTCAATCGGGAGCAGGAGCTTGACGCCCTTCTCCTCCGCCTTCTTCATCATGTCGCGGCAGTAGTCGATCTTTTCGCTGTCCAGCAGGGACTTGCCGACGGAGTAACCCTTCGCGGCGAGGAAGGTATATGCCATGCCGCCGCCGATGATGAGGGTGTCAACCTTTTCCAGCAGGTTATTGATGACATTGAGCTTGTCGGAAACCTTCGCGCCGCCGAGGATAGCGACGAACGGACGGGTCGGGTCGGCAAGTGCCTTGCCCATAATGGAGACTTCCTTCTCCACGAGGTAGCCGCAAACGGCAGGCAGGTAGTCTGCCACGCCTGCGGTGGAGGAGTGGGCGCGGTGGGCGGTGCCGAAGGCATCGTTTACGAAGATATCCGCCATCGAAGCCAGTTCCTTGGACAGCTCGGGGTCGTTCTTCGTCTCGCCCTTCATGTAGCGGACGTTCTCGAGCAGCATAACCTCGCCGTCCTTGAGCGCGGCGGCCTTTGCCTTGGCGTCCTCGCCGACGACGTCGGCCGCCATGATGACCTGCTGACCCAGCAGCTCGCTCAGACGGTCAGCGACGACCTTCAGAGACAGCTCGGGCTTCCACTCGCCCTTGGGCTTGCCCATATGGGAGCAGAGAATGACGCGGGCACCGTGCTTGATGAGATATTCAATGGTGGGCAGTGCGGCGACGATGCGCTTGTCGCTGGTGATCTTGCCGTCCTTGGTGGGAACGTTGAAATCACAGCGGCACAGCACACGCTTTCCCTGCACATCAACGGATTCTACGGATTTCTTGTTGTAGTTCATGGTGTACCTCCTAAATAATAAATGCGGTTGCATGGTTTAACGTAAGATTAAGTGAATAGTGAATTGCGTGATTACTTGTTCACTGTTCACTGTGCGGCGTCTTTCATCTTCCCATAGTCCTTCAAATGGGGGAAGTCTAACTGGCGCAGGGCTTCAAAGACGCCGACGGCGACGGAATTGCTCAAATTCAGGCTCCGTGCCTCCTCGCGCATCGGGATGCGGACGCAGCTTTCATCGTGCGCGTCCAAAAAGTCCTCTGGCAGACCCTTTGTCTCTCTGCCGAAAAACAGGTAGCAGCCGTCGCAATAATCCGCCTCGGCATAGGAGCGCGGCGCTTTCGTGGAAAACAGGCGCATTTGACGCACCTCGTTTTTCTCGAAGAAATCCGCAAGGCTTTCGTAGACGCGGACATCGACCAGATGCCAATAATCCAGCCCCGCGCGTTTGACGGCGGAAGCGGAGATATCAAAGCCGAGCGGCTTGATCAGATGTAAGACGGAGCCGGTGGCGGCACAGGTACGGGCGATATTGCCGGTGTTCTGCGGAATCTCCGGCGCGACAAGGACGACATTCAGCATGATTTTGATCCTCTGCGGGGCGCGGAGTTTTTGGATGTTTGCGAACGCCCCAAAATGCTACGAGCTATATTCTATGATAAACTGATCCAAAATTCAACCGTTTTTCTGCAAATTTCAAAAATTTTTCACACATTTCCAAGCAAAAAAAACGACGGTTGCGTTTTGCGGGGAAATGCGCTATACTAAGTAAAATAAAGATTGTGTGAAGAAGTGCCCGCGGAGCGCTCCTTTGTCATTGCGAGACCGGTGCGCACACTGGTCGTGGCAATCTTCGGTTGCAGATTTATATGCAGTTGGTGATTCCTGCACGAGATTGCCACGTCGCTTCGCTCCTCGCAATGACACGGAGAGGCAACCCTTATTTGCCATTGCGAGACCGGTGCGCACACTGGTTGCGGCAATCTTCGGTTGCAGGTTTGTATGCAGTTGCTAGTTTCTGCACCGGTGGGGACGTGTCCTAAGCCCTACAAGAGGTTTTGCGATTAAAGGAGGTCTTTTCATGCCCCTGCGGGAGCGAGTGAAAAAGGCGCTGCGGCTGTTCTTGATTTTTCTCAAGATCGGCGCGTTTACCTTTGGCGGCGGCTACGCCATGATCCCGCTGATCGAGTATGAGACGGCGGAAAAGCGCAGCTTGATTGAAAAAGACGAGATCTCCGACATTGTTGCCATTGCCGAGTCCACCCCCGGGCCCATTGCTGTGAACTCCGCTACCTTCGTCGGCTGCCGCACGGCGGGCTTCCTCGGCGCGTTCGCCGCGACGGTCGGTGTGGTGCTGCCCTCATTTATCATCATTCTGCTGATTGCGTTTTTCCTGCGCCGCGTGATGGACTACCGTATCGTGCAGTACGCCTTTTTCGGTATCCGCGCGGGCGTGCTGGCGCTGATTGTCAAGGCGGTCGTCTCGTTTTGGAGACGCGCGGAGCATAACGGCTTCTCTTGGTGCGTGATGGTCGCGGCGTTTCTCTGGGCGGCGATCCTCGATTGGAGCGTCATTGCTCTGATCGCCCTGTGCGGTCTGGCGGGCTTTGTCTACTGCCTTGTGCAGCGAAGGCGGGGTGCGACGCAATGATGTGCCTGCTCGAGCTGTTCTATACCTTTTTTAAAATCGGCCTGTTCACCTTCGGCGGCGGCTACGCGATGCTGCCGCTCATTCAGGCCGAGGTCGTCGCCCACGGCTGGCTGACGGTAGAGGGTCTGGTCGATTTTGTCGCCGTCAGCGAATCCACGCCCGGCCCCTTCGCCATCAACATCTCAACCTATGTCGGCGCGGAGACGGCGGGCATACTCGGTGCGCTTGCGGCGACAATGGGCGTCGTGCTGCCCTCGTTCCTCGTTATTTTAATTGTCGCAAAGTTTTATGTGAAATTCAAAAACAGCCGCGCGGTGAGCGGCGTGATGTACGGCTTGCGTCCGGCGGTCGTCGGACTGATGGCGTGCGCCCTGTGGGGAATGCTCCCGACGGTGTTTTTCCACAGCGGAGCGATCTCGTGGCGCGCGGTGATTCAACCCGAATTTTTGTGTACCGCCGGGATTTTTACCGTCGCCGTGATTGCGGCGCTGAAAAAGGTCAGCCCGATTTTGATCATCGTTTGCTCTGCCGCCCTCGGCATCGTCTGCGGACTGCTCTTTTTATGAGAGCAGCGGCTTGACGAAGGCTGAATGATAATGTAGAACTCAGGACATGTTCCTGCCGACCGCGCAAGGGGAAGACGAGCAAATCTGAATGCAGCCGGTAGTTCCTGCAAGAGGGCGGCTGATAGCTGCCCCTACAGCGCGACTTCCGCCTGTTCTCGTAGGGGCGGCTATCAGCTGGCCGCCGGGATGTAGAAACAAGCTTATACGCAGCCGGTAGTTCCTGCACCGGCTTGGGACGTGTCCACGCCCTACTTTCATTGCTGTTGGCATCAAAAGAAACCCGCCGCTTTTTGCGGGGGTTTGGAGGACTTTTTATGAAGAAGAGAAAGCTTCGTCTGTCACCGGCACGCTTGATCGCGCTGGGGTTTTTTATTGTGATTCTGGTCGGCGCGCTGCTTTTGACGCTGCCCTTTGCGTCGAAGGACGGTTCTGCGAATTTCCTTGACGCACTGTTTACCTCAACGAGCGCCACCTGCGTGACGGGCTTGGTTGTGCGCGACACCTTCACCGGCTGGACGACCTTCGGGCAGCTCGTGATTCTGCTTTTGATCCAGCTCGGCGGTCTCGGCTTCATGACCGTCATTACGCTGATCTCCTTTGCCCTCGGCAAGCGGCTGGGACTGTATGACCGCAAGGTGCTGATGCAGTCGGCGGGCAACATCTCCCTCTCCGGCATCGGCGGACTGATCCGAAGAATCGTGCCGTTCACCTTTGTCTTTGAACTGCTCGGCGCGGTACTGCTCGCGATCCGCTTTGTGCCGGACTTCGGCTGGCTGCGCGGGATCTATTTCTCCGTGTTCCATTCCATCTCCGCCTTCTGCAACGCGGGCTTCGATCTGATGGGCTTCCGAACGCCGTATTCTTCTTTGACGGCGTATGTGAATGACCCCATTGTAAATCTGACCATCTGCGCGCTGATCGTTGTCGGCGGCTTGGGCTTCCTCGTCTGGCGCGACATGGCAAGAAACAAGTGGCGCTGGTCGAAATATCAGCTGCACACCAAGCTGGTGCTGTTTACGACGGGCGTGCTGATTCTCGGCGGCTGGCTTCTGTTTTTCGTATTCGAGCGCGATGCCTCCATGGCAGGTCTGTCTGTCCCGCAGCGCGTGCTTGCCTCGCTGTTCCAGTCGATCACGCCCCGCACGGCGGGCTTTAACACAGTGGACATGGCGGCGCTGAGCGAATCGGGTAATCTGCTCACCAATGTGTTCATGCTCATCGGCGGCAGCCCCGGCTCCACGGCGGGCGGTATCAAAACCACCACCGTTGCGGTATTGATTTTGAGCGCGATTACCTCCGCCCGCGGACGCTCCCGTGTCAACGCTTTCCGCTACAGCATCGACCGCGATACCCTGCGGCAGGCGTGCTCGATCCTGATGATCTACCTGATTATGGCGATTACAGCAATCCTTGCAATCTGCGCGCTCGAGCCGATCACGCTTCCGCAGGCGATGTTCGAGGTGAACTCCGCCATTGCCACGGTCGGACTCTCCATGGGCATCACCGCAAGCCTCGGTATTGCAAGCCGAATTATTCTTATTTTATTAATGTACGCCGGACGAATCGGCGGGCTGACCTTCGTGCTGCTCTTCTCCGAGCGGCGCACCGAGCCGCCCGTGGATCGCCCGAACGGGAAAATATTGATCGGATAAACAGGAGGATAGAATGATGAAATCCGTTTTGATTATCGGCATGGGCCGCATGGGGCGGCATCTTGCGAAAAGAATGCACCAGCTCGGCAACGATGTGATGATCGTAGACAACAACCCTGCGATCATTGAGGCGCTGAGCGACCGCTTCACCAATTCGAGCATCTGCGACTGCACGAATGAATCTGTCATCGACTCCCTCGGTGTGGACAATTTTGATGTCTGCTTTGTCACCATCGGTGAGGATTTTCAAGCGTCGCTGGTTGTTACGAGTCTGCTCAAAAAGCACGGCGCGCGCCGTATCGTCGCCAAGACCAATCAGGATATTCAGGCGGAGCTGCTGCGCATCATCGGTGCCGACGAGATCGTCTATCCCGAGGTGGACATTGCGGAAAAGCTGGCCGTGCGCTATAACGCCAACAATATTTTCGATTTCGTCCCGCTGACAGACGAGTATTCCATCTATGAGCTGCCGATCCTCCCCGCCTGGGCGGGACATACGCTGCTCGAACTGAACATCCGCCGTAAGTACCAGATCAATATCATCGCCGTCAAAAACGGTATGAATCTTGACGCCAACCTCAGCGCCGACTACCGCTTCCGCGCCAACGATCACATTATCGTGATCGGCAGATCCAACGAGGTGTTTAAGCTCGCGTCCAAGGTGTAATCAAAGAACCACGCTGACATTTTTCGGATTTTTGCTTGCGTGAGCTGCCGAAAAGTGCTATAATAGTCCAACTATCTATTTTTTACGGTGGTTTTATGATGAAGATAAAGAAACTCGTCGACCGCACGCTTGTGCTGTATTTGATCATCGGGGTTCTGAATTTTATCGTCTGCACGGGGCTGATGTTCTTTTTATTTAATGTCTGCGGCTTCAGCGAGCATATTTCACCCTTGGTCAACTACGGCTTGGGCAGCCTCATTTGGTATCTGTCCTGTAGATACGTCCTGTTTCCCGCGCATCGGACGACGCTGCGGCAGTTGTTCCGCTTTGTGCTTGAAGTGATCGTATGCTATCTGCTCTCCTATTATGTTGCCGCGCCGCTGCTTTCGGGCGTGCTGCTGCGCTCGCAGGGTGTGCGGAGCTTTTTCTCCTTCGGCGGCGATTCGGCGGATATGATCTCCGGCAACTGCGAGATGACCATCGGCGCGATTGTCTATGCGCTGCTGAACTATTTCGGACAGCGTTATTTTGTCTTCAGCGACCGCTTTGAGCATGCGAAAAAAAGCGGAGAGGCATAAAGCCGGGAGCATAGCCGATCCCGAGTACCGCGCGGCGCGGGGCAAAGGATCGGTGTACAGCCTAAAAAGCATTTTCTTTCTATCTGCCTTTTTCTGTTTTCTTGCGCGAACCTCCCTTGGCAGAGGGAGGTTTTTTGTCGCCCTATGTGCATTATTTTATCTGACTTCCAAAACGAAACAAATGCTTTTTCATAAATTACGGAGGAAAAAGTTCGCTTTTTTCATTTTTTAAAATCCTGTCCGTGAAAACGTAGAAAAGTGCCCTGCCAACCTTGCGGAAAGCGGGAAAAATTGATAGAATAAAAAGACCAAAGTGGGTTCTATGCCCGTTATTTTGGAATTAGAAGGAGGACAAACAATGAAACACGCATTTAAGAAGACTTTGGCGATGCTCTTAGTTCTCGCCATGGTCATCGGCGTCATCCCCTCTGTGTTCGCGGCGAAGGTCGCCACGTTCACCGATGTGGACGAGGCCGACTGGTTTGCGCCGTTCGTCAAGTATGTCTACGAGCATGACCCGCAGCTGATGAACGGTACCTCAGCAACCACCTTTGAACCGGAAGGCACCTGCACCCGTGCAATGGCTGCCGTGGTTCTCTATCGTCTGGCTGATCCTGTGATCCCCTCGATCAAGCCGTCTACCTTCACTGACCTGACGCAAGACTGGTATAAGAACGGTATCGCGTGGGCGCAGCAGAAGGGCGTTGTGAACGGCGTCGGCGGCAATCGCTTTGACCCGGACGGATTGGTAACGCGCGAGCAGCTGGTCACCATGCTGTGGCGCTATGCCGGCAGCCCCAAGGTTGAGGGTGATTTCCTCAAGGGCTTCCCGGATGCAAATCAGATTGCTGATTACGCGAAGGAAGCATTTAACTGGGCGATCTCCATGAAGATCATCGCGGGCTCC
Organism: Bacillota bacterium; assembly: GCA_029225225.1. Taxonomy (GTDB): domain Bacteria; phylum Bacillota; class Clostridia; order Oscillospirales; family Oscillospiraceae; genus JAZOXB01. The sequence goes on from JAQXWB010000065.1 coordinate 66,275, forward strand.
GACGGCAAGCTCCTGCCGCAGGACAATGCAACCCGTGCCCAATTCGCAAAGATCATCTCCGTGTTCGACGAGGCGACCAAGCCCTGTGAAGAGCACACTTGGGATGAGGGCAAGGTTACCAAGGAACCCACCTGCACCGAGGAAGGCGAGATCGTCTATACCTGCACCCGCTGCGGCGAGACCAAGACCGAGACCCTTCCCGCGACCGGTCACAACTATGTTGAAGGCGTCTGCACCGGCTGCGGCGACAAGCTCGCGGACAAGGACGAGATCGTCATCTACTACACCAACGACGTCCATACCTACATTGACGGCGCACTGTCATATGACAACATCGCCGATCTGAAGGCTCAGACAAAGTATGTCGCTGCCGGCGTTCTCCTGCTCGATGCAGGCGACCATGTGCAGGGCACGGCTTACGGCTCCATGGACAAGGGCAAGACCATCATCGAGATGATGGCAGCCGCAAACTACGACGCTGCGACCCTCGGCAACCACGAGTTCGATTACGGCATGGAGCGCGCGCTTGAAATTACCAAGCAGGCCGGCTTCCCGTATCTCTCCTGCAACTTCTACAACGAGAAGAACGGTGTCGCGGGCGCCAGCGTCCTCGACTCCTATAAGATCTTCGAAGTCGGCGGCAAGAAGATCGCCGTCGTCGGCATCACCACGCCGGAATCCTTCACCAAGTCCACCCCGAAGTACTTCCAGGACGAGGCCGGCAACTACATCTACGGCATCGCGGGCGGTGCGGACGGCGCTGCGCTGTACGCTTCCGTGCAGACTGCTGTTGACGCTGCCAAGAAGGCGGGCGCGGACTATGTCATCGCCCTCGGCCACTGCGGCGACGATCCCTCCAGCAAGCCTTGGACGAGTGAAGAGGTCATTGCCAACACCACCGGCATTGACGCGTTCATCGACGGCCACTCCCACAGCACCAACCCCATGACCGAAGTCAAGGCGAAGGACGGCAAGACCGTCGTTCTGACCCAGACCGGCAGCTACTTCAATGCCATCGGCAGAATGAGCATTACGAAGGACGGCATCAAGTCCGAGCTGATCGAGGCTTACAACGGCTCCGATAAGGATGTCGCTGCGATCAAGAACGCATGGATCGCTGAGATCGACACCAAGCTTGGCGAGGTCATCGGCCACACCGCGCTGACTTTCGACAACTACGACAAGGACGGCAACCGTCTGGTCCGCAAGCAGGAAACCAACACCGGCGACTTTGCGGCTGACGCGCTGTACTATCTGTTCGACAACATGGATCTGGATGTCGACCTCGCCATCATGAACGGCGGCGGCGTCCGCAACAAGGCGATCACCGGCGATATCTCCTACAAGACCTGCAAGGAGATCCACACCTTCGGCAACGTCGCTTGCCTGATTACCGTCACCGGCCAGCAGATTCTCGACGCGCTCGAGTGGGGCGCTCGTGATGTGGGCACCGCGGAGTGCGGCGGCTTCCTGCAGGTTTCCGGCGTGACCTATGAGATCCATTCCTATATCCCCAGCACCGTCCAGAAGGACGACAAGGGCGTCTGGACTGCGGGCCCGACGGGCGAATACCGCGTCAAGAACGTCAAGATCGGCGGCGAACCGCTGGATCTGACCAAGACCTACAACATGGCGGGCTACAACTACACGCTGCGTGACTGCGGCGACGGCTTCGCAATGTTCAAGGGCGCTGCCAATGTCCTTGACTACGTCATGGAAGACTACATGGTTCTCGCGAACTACGTCAAGTCCTTCCCGACCAAGAACGGCAAGCATGAGATCGAAGCGAAGAACAGCGTCCTCGGCGCGAACTACGCTGAGGTCACCGGCGAAGGCAGAATCACCGTTGTCCCCGCAAAGGGCGAGAGCAAGGACGAGTACGTTCTCGCCAGCGAAATCAAGGGCGGCGACGAGGTTGTCATCTACAACCCGGGCCACGGCATGGCGATCAAGAACGAGACCGACAACGACTGGTACCTGATGCCTGAGGCCGTCACCCCGACCGGCAATAAGATCGTCGCTCCCGACGCATCTCTGGTTTGGACGGTTGTTGACAACGGAAACGGCACCTTCAGCTTCGTCAACGGCGAAAACAAGATCATGATGTGGCTGTCCGTGCAGGATGAAAAGACCTACTTTGAGCTGACGAACAACGCAAGCTATGAAGGCGCAACCGGCGAATGGAAGGTTATTTCCGGCGACGCATCTCAGAACCTGTACTATATCCAGCATTCTACGCTCTCCAATAACTATGGTCCTGCTTACATTGAGTGCTTCTATAATGCAAATAAGGATACCACCAAGATCAGCGGCTACAGCACCTCCAGCCCCTCCGCCAATGACTACGGCTTCCAGTTCTATGTCAAGGGCGCGGAAGCTCCCACCCCCGATCCCGATCCCGATCCTAAGCCCGAGAACGAATATGTCCTCGCTTCCGAACTGAAGGAAGGCGATGAGGTTGTTATCGTCTGCGCGGCGAAGAATGTTGCGCTGGGCAACACCTACAACGGTTACTACAATAACGCGATCGCTGTGACGCCGGAAAACGGCAAGCTCGTCGATCCGTCTGCCGATGTTGTTTGGACGGTTGGCAAGGAAGGCGAATTCTATACGTTCTCGTTTAACGGTCAGAAGATCGCTATGGGTACCGGCTTTACCAGCATGCCGCTCGGCGAAGTGAACTATAAGTGGCAGCTTCAGGATGCGGCTACCGAGGGTGCCTTCTATCTGGCAAACCTCGATCGCGAGGCGGGCAAAGAGTACCGTATGCAGTATCAGGAGGCAAAGGGAACCTGGAGTGCCTACCACACCATCGCGGAAGGTGCTGAGGAATTCTTTGCGCTGAACTTCTATGTCAAGGGCGAAAGCAGTGAGCAGCCCCATGTCCATGTTTGGGGCGAAGGTGTTGTAACAAAGGAAGCGACCTGCACCGAGAAGGGCATCAAGACCTTCACCTGCGGGTGCGGCGCGACCAAGACGGAAGAGATTGCAGCTCTGGGTCACATCGACGAGAACAACGACGACGTTTGTGACCGCTGCGGCGCTGACCTCGGCACGGGCACTGCTACCGAGTTTGTTCTGGCTTCCGAATTGAAGGAAGGCG